>JAUSCS010000010.1 GCA_030651135.1 Candidatus Woesearchaeota archaeon | reverse complement strand
TAGAATTTTCAGGAAAAAGATGAGCGACTGTTTCTTTTAACAGTTCCCAGTTAATAATCAGGTTAGTTGCTTCTCTGTTAATGTGCTGTATCAGAATTGAGCGAAAACAATGAGGAATAGAATGCATTTCATAGCCCTTCTCCATCATGTCAAAATGATAAAGAAGCCTCCTTAGCCTTATTTGGCCCATCTTAATTTCTTGAATCATTGCGTTTATTCTCCAGTAGTCAGTTATGGTATTAGGTCTATCTATGTCAAGTTGCTCAATAGTTCTATTATTTCCTATGAAAAAGGTCATATTTTAAGAAATCTCATTTCTTGCGATTTATATTCATTGCCAACAAATTGTTCGGGAAAATGTTTAATAGCAGTGGACATTTGCAGACGAAAGATATTTATATAAGCACATCTAACTAAAAAGAAAAATGAGAGATGAAGCTGGGGAGTCTTAGTTGAAGACTAAATGCCCGTTGGGGGTATTTTTTTTAGAAACCATTAAAAATAAAAACCAATATCTTTCTTATTATGCCGCGATGGCACAACTCGGTACTGCGGCAGTCTCGAACTGATCAATGCAAGAGAACTGCTGGCCGCAAGGCCTTCCCGGTTCAAATCCGGGTCGCGGCGTATTTAATTTAATGTACGCAAATAAAAATATGCACTTTAATTTATGTTATTCTACAAAATCCAGCCAACCATGGTGCCTACGGACAAAACAAGTTTTGTCCTACTCGGCACCCCGTAAGGGACAGCCCCCGCCTCGTCGGCACCATGGCTGGATTTTTGTTGGTGTATGATTAAAAATTACAAATTAACATTTAAGAAAAATCTTAAACCTATTCAGCATCCATTCGGCTCAGTATAGACGTACTCTTTATCCGCGTAATTCCTCAGGACGATCTTTCCGTCAGCGTAAGAAACAACATATTCTGGCAGTAAAGGTATCTTTCCGCCTCCGCCAGGCGCATCTATTATGTACTGCGGAACCGCCAATCCGGATGTGTGGCCTCGCAATGCCTTTATTACGTCAAGCCCTGCCTTGATCTTTGTCCTGAAATGCTCTGTTCCCTTGACCAGGTCTGCCTGATATATATAATACGGCTTCACTCTCATCATCAAAAGCTTGTGCATCAGCTCTTTCATCACAGCAGGATCATCATTAATGCCTTTTAGCAGAACGCTTTGGTTTCCAAGCGGAATCCCTGTATCAGCAAGCATCTCGCATGCTGCTTTGGCTTCTTCAGTAATTTCAGAAGGATGATTGAAATGTGTGTTAATGTAAAACGGATGATATTTCTTCAGCATTTTGCAAAGCTCAGGGGTTATTCTCTGAGGCAATGTGCAAGGCACTCTTGTACCGATTCTTATAATTTCAACATGAGAAATTGCCCTGACTTCCTTCAAAATCCATTCCAAATAGCTGTCTGAAAGCAGCAAAGGATCGCCGCCCGATAATAGAACATCCCTTATTTCTTTGTGCTCTTTGATATACTCAATGCCTTTCATAATCTGCTCTTTTGTTATTCTTTTGAAAGGATCGCCGACTTTTCTTTTTCTTGTGCAAAACCTGCAGTAAGTTGCGCATTGGTTTGAAACAAGAAGCAAAACCCTGTCAGGATAGCGGTGCGTCAAGCCAGGAACCGGGCTGTCCCTTTCCTCGCAGAGAGGATCCTCAGTCATAACTTCGCTGTTGATTAATTCGTTCTTGTCAGGTATGCACTGCTTCCAAATCGGGTCATCTTTCGATTTTATCAGGCTTAAGAAATAAGAATTCACCCTCATCGGGTATTTTTTAATGACTTCGTTCAATTCCTGAGCATTTATCGGGCATTTGCATATTGCAGCCAGCTGATCAGCAGAGTTAATGCTGTTCTTCATTATCTCTTTCCACAAAGAAAACCCTTCAGTTTCCTGCTCCTTCACTAAAATTAGTTCCTGCCTTATCAACGACCTTGCCATCTTCCTCTTTTTTGATTAATTAATTAGACTAAGTTCACCTCACATAGAAATTAAAAATTTTATGTCTTTTTTTCTGAAAATAAAAGATCCGAATTTCATTGTTATGTCAGTTTTCCTCCTTGAAAACAATATTTTTCTTAAAATATATTGTGAAAGAACTTATATTTAAATGTATTTATTTTTTAAATTTTAAGACGAAAGAATTTTTTGATTTTTATGATTTTTTCCTCGAAAAATTATTTGAAAAAATCCAAAGAAAATCTCTCGACGAGAAAAAAATTTAGAAAATTCTAAAATTTGCAGCCAAAATACCTTTCTTCGAATTTTTCCTTCTCTTTCACAACAACAAATTTATTTTCTTCAGTCAGAGCTATATATGGCGCCGCCGGCTTTATGAATCGCGATGCATATGAAAATACATAGTCTCCCTGGTTCAGCACTGCAATAACATCTCCCTTCTTGATATTTTTTCCAAAAAAAGAATAACCCCACAGATCTGAAGGGTGGCACAAAGGCCCATAGATTGTTTTTTTGTTAAGAAGTGGGGATGGATCATTTAAATTAACCAGCGGAGCGAAAGAATATTCTGAAAACCTAAAATCGCCGACCATATTTGCGCCGCCGTCAACTATGGCGCCGTTATTTTTTATTGAAATGACTTTTGTTAAAATCGTGGTGGAATGCATTGAAATAAATCTTCCTGGCTCGAAATAAATCTTTATGCTAGGGCTTAAGGGAAAAATATGTTTTTCAAGAGCAGCGGATATTTCTCTGCCGAAATTATCCAGCGGCTCGGCATTTTCAATGACGATGCTGTGAGGGTCAATTTCGTTGTTATTAAGCAGGCTTAATATTTTACCTTTATCTGTATCCTTAAACAAAAGCGCATTCCCTTCAGGATAAAAGCCCCCTCCAACATCAATAAATTCAAGCTCCGAGATGTCTTTGGCTGAGAAATTATCTTTCAGGTGTTTTCCGATTATTCCTATATTCTCCACATATTTGTCCGGCGTGCAGTTCCAGCTGCAGTGAAAATGAAATCCTCTCAGCTTCAATTGCGGATGCTCTTTTATTTTTTTAATTGTGTTGTCCAGCTCTTTCAGCTCAATTCCGAATTTAGACCATTCTTCCATGACGGAATCATGCGGGTTCAGCCTGATACAGACATTGATTTTTTTATTTTGTTTGTCTTTCTCCAATATTTCAGCCAATCTTTCCAACTCATCAAAATTGTCTATATTTAAAATAACTTTATCATTATTCTTTATCGCCAATTCCAATTCTTCATTTTCTTTTCCCGGCCCTGTAAAAATTATCTTGTCAAAGCCGAGCTTTAAGGCAAGCTTCAGTTCAAACAGGCTTGCAACATCTGCATTATAGCTGATATTTTTCAGGGTTTTTATCAGAAATGGCAGATCATTGCACTTAAACGCGTAAAAGAATTCAGAGTTTGAAATATATTTTTTAAATGTGTTCATGAAGAACAACGCCCTTTGTTTTAATTTGGCTTCATCGAGGAAATACTGGGGAGTGCCGAACTTTTCAGCGCTCTCAAGAAGGAAGTTTTTTTTATTGACAGCTTCTTTGACATCGTTATGAAAAAAACTGCCGTTATCAAATTTGATTTTCTCTTCAAGGATCTTTTTTATATTATTGAATGCATCAACCATCATCGACTCAGTTCTTCTTTATATATTGAGGTGATTTCGGATTTGAACTTAGTTGGAATTGCCGGCGAAGGGTGCACGCCAAAAAATTTGTTATAGAGCTCATCTTCCCTTTCTTTTGCTTCGTCCAGAAATTCTTTTTTGAACTTTTCAACAAGGTAGGACTTATTGCCGTTTCTTGATGCGAGGTAGAAAGCAAACAACTGTTCATCCCTCACTGCTTTTGGCTTTTCATATATTCTTCTAATGGCGCTGTCAAACAGGACATATAAGCGCTCATATTCTTTGTCAAAGAAATTTTTGTTGAATGATATGCTTTTTATATCGCCTCCAACCGCATTGGTATAAAGAAAAGCTCTTGCGCATGTCGAGCATTGATAGCACCACTTGTTTTCCTGGTTCTCATAAGGGTCGTGCGGGCAAGACATCTGAAATTCTGCCAAGCGGGGGTATCTTTTATAAAGAATTTTGTATTCAGACAAGCAATATAGCGGGTTGATCAGGCTTGCTACGCCGATTTTTTTTCCGGTGAACTGCATAATGGCATTATTCTGGCCTTCAATGCATTCGCTGCTCTGCTCGTATGATGGGTGGCATTTGAAACCCTGCTCGTCTATGAAATAATCATTAAGATTGTGCTCATTCCCAAACAATATGTTATTTGTTTTGAAATGATAGGCGAATGGCAGAAGCATAAGCGTATAGCCGTTCATTGCATTAGAGCCGTAAATGCCTTCTGAATTAATTGTGTTTATTGCCTTATCAGATGCAATATGGTCTGTATTGTCTTTAAGTATGAAGATTTCTTCATTGAATTTTTTTTTGAATTCGCGCATTATGCTTAGTTTATGCTTTAATTCAACCTTTCCGCAGTCCTTGACAAAAACAAGCTTTATCGGCAGCTTTATCTCTTTTGCAACTGCGTATGTGAGAAGGCTGTCCTTTCCGAATGATATGCCGAGCACTGCTCCATCTTCTGTATTTGCTTCCTCATCAGGCATTGAAGCTTCATTTGAATTGAATCTGAATTTTGCATTCTTGAAATTTTGAATCATCTCCCCGACTGATAAATTATCCTCATGGGCGAATCTGGGAAAATCCTTTACTGCGCATTCGTCAAAAAAGCTTTTTAAGTGAGGCAGAGCGCTGTTGAAGATGAATTCATCCTTTAAAAAAGCTGAATAAGAAGCCAATTTTGCATAAGCAAGATTGTCTACTATGCTTTGCTTTGTTTTTAATTTCAGCCCAGGCCAAATGCTTTTCGGGTATATGACATTGTATTCTTTATTCACATTTATTGCAATTCCATCTTTTAATATCGCGCTGTTTATATTCATTCTGCCATAACCGCTCTTTTTATTTTATATCTTTCAGATGCATAATCTATGATTTTCCCGATTAACTGATGATATTCCATGCCAGCTGCTTTTGCAGCCCTTGGAAACCAGTAGCTTGGGTCTATCCCTGCAATAGGATTTAATTCCAGAACATTTACCTTTCCATTTTTATCAAGCCGCATGTCTATCCTGCACCAGTCCCTGCATCTCAATGTCCTATAAGCCTTAAGCGCAGTTTCCTTTAATCTTGATTCGAGCTCTTTTGAAATTCCAGCAGGGCAGACTGAAGCGTAATCGACATATTTTTCGCTGTTTGAAAAATTTTTGTCAACAGATTTGATCATGGAAACAACAGGGTCGTCAGCTTGGAAAAGAACAACCCTTTCAGTTTCTTTCAATTGCTCGCTGAATTTTACCTCCACTGGCGGGAATGTTATCGGATCATCATTCCCTATTACGCCGACTGTAAATTCTCTTCCTATCAGGAATTCCTCAGCCATCACTGGCTTGTTATAAGTTTCAAAAAGATAAGTTAATTGTTTTTTAAGCTCAGCATCATTCCTAACAACAGAGCTTTTTGTGAGTCCCATTTTTGAGCCCTCGTCTTTTAATTTCAGAATAAGGGGATATGTTATATTTTCATTTAACTTTTCATTCTCACCATTGAAAATCTGGAATTTCGGCGTCGCTATATTGTAATGCATTAAAATCTCCTTTGTCCTTGCTTTGTTCAGGCAGATTGCCAATGCAGAAGGAGAAGAGCCTGTATAAGGAATGCCGAGCATTTCGCACATAAAGGGGATGTAGCTTTCCCTTGATTCGCCGGAAATCCCTTCAGCAATGTTAAAGACAAGATCTATTTTATTTTTCAGATTTTTTAATTTCAAATATGCTTCTTCATCTGCTTCAACCAAGACAACATCATGGCCATTTTTTTCAATAGCGTCTTTTAAGGCATCAATTGTTTCTTTGCTGTCAAGCTCAGCTATTGCATCTACAGGCCTGTTTTTCAGTATTTTTTTCCTTATCATGTTGTATGTCAGGGCAATATTCATATGTTGTGCCTCTCTATTGCATTATCAACTATAATATTTATCAATTGATCATAGCTCATACCTGCGGCATATGCTGCCTTGGGCAATCTTGAATTTTCTTTTGGATCCGGCATGATGCCGGGCAATGCATTCACTTCCAAAACTTTCGGAATTCCCTTTTTATCGAGCCTTATGTCTATCCTGCACCAGTCTTTGCAGCCAAGCGC
Organism: Candidatus Woesearchaeota archaeon; assembly: GCA_030651135.1. Classification (NCBI taxonomy): domain Archaea; kingdom Nanobdellati; phylum Candidatus Woesearchaeota; species Candidatus Woesearchaeota archaeon. The sequence continues at coordinate 154,160 of JAUSCS010000010.1, read as the reverse complement.
GTTGAAAGCATCCAGTGAGATTTTTTTAATTTTGTCTTCTGTTTCCTTATCGAGCTTTGCAGGGCATACCAGAGGATCAATTTTGCTGTTTGGATTGTCATAAATCCATTTCACTTCGTAAGAATCGATTTTCTTTATGTGCTTTGGCAGATAATCAAAAGTAATTTCGACAAGAGGAAGGACTTTTTGGCTTCCGTTCTCAATTACAGCTGCTGTAAATTCCCTTCCTTCAATGAACTCCTCGGCAATTGCGGGCTGCCTGTAATTTTCAATCAGCTCTTTTATTTTTGATCTCAGCTCTTTTTCTGAAGCTACAATATTATTGTTTCTTATCCCCTTGCTCGAGCCTTCCCTTAATGGCTTTACGATCAATGGAAAATTTAAATCCGCATTTAACTTCTCGTTTTCATTATTGAAAACCTGGAATTTCGGCGTTGCTATATTGCTGTAAGAAAGAATTTCTTTTGTCCTTGCCTTGTCCAGCGTTATTGCAAGCGTCAAAGCACTAGAAGCGGTGTGCGGAATATTAAGCATCTCACAGAATGCAGGAATGTGAGATTCTCTGGCATCTCCCCTTATTCCTTCAGCAATATTGAAGACAAGATCTATTTTATTTTTCAGAGCCTTTAATTTCAAGAATGCATCTTCATCAGCTTCAATAAGAATTACATCGCTGCCTTTGCTTTCAATTGCATTTTTAACTGCATTGATTGTCTGATCTGTATCAAACTCTGCATAAAGATCTTCAAGCTCACCTTCTTTTGGGCTTCTTTTTTTGTTGTATGTTAAGGCGATTGTTAATTTCTTGTTTTTTTCACGATTCATTTAAAATTATCCCCATCAAAATAAAAAATATTTTGAAATTTATTCCGACGATTAGAATTATGGCAGAACTTGTATATAAATTTAGTTATTTGATTAAACTTAAACAGAAAAACTAGCACTTCCATAAAGCATTTCAGCAAGAGAATCATCTTTCATTATTTTTCTTATTTTATCTGCAGATTTTTCAATATCATATGGAATGTGCCTGAATTCTATTTCTTTTTCATTGTTGTTATCGTTGTAAAGTATGAAATATTTTGCATAAATTAACCGCTTCTCTCTTGGCTGGCCCACGCTGCCTGGATTGAATATGGCTCTTTCATCTTTTCTAACTGCCAGAGAGGAATTTGGCTCAACAGCAACGCGATCTACATCAAAATCTTCTGATCTCAAAGTTGCGCCTTCTTCAATTTTCTTGCTAAAATATGCAATTGCCCTATGGGTATGCCCAATAAAGCACAAGTCTTCTTCAAACATTCTAAATGCGTTACGTTCGTTCACATAATCCGGAACATAATCCTTATATGAGTCTGGAGGACAGCCATGAACAAAGCGAACTCCGCCAATAACAAGAAAATCTTTAAGGCTTTTCAAATATTTTTTTGATTCTTCTGAAAGCATGCACTTTGTCCTTTCAATTGCATCATGAGCGTGATTATTAAATTCTTTATGCTCTTCTTCACAAAAAAATATGGCAGCATCATGATTTCCCCTGACAGATTCTATATTCTGTTTTATGAACAATTTAATAACTTCATTTGGCGATGCGCCGTAGCCAACTATGTCGCCAAGGGAAATGATATTTTTTATATTTTGCTTTCTTATATCTCCCAATACAGCTTCCAGAGCTTCCAGATTCGAGTGCACATCTGATATCACCGCAGTTGCATTGTCCTGCATCATGTGTAAATTATTCTCCCGATATTATGGGTTGCAGCGGCCATGAACTTGAATTTCTCAATTACAGTGGGAACATATTTTTTATTCCACATATGCCCGTATAATTCATCGCACTGCTTTATTATCTCGGATTTTCTGCGCGCCATCTTGTAAATAAGGTCTTTGTCATCAGTATAATATGCCTTCATCGTATTGAGATATGTGTCTTCAATCAAAGAGAGCAAATCTATTAGCTTTTTTTTATCTGCTTTATTTAATTTAACAAGCCTAAGGTACCTTGCAACCCTTTTTGCTTCATCAGCAATTTCTTCAATCACGTAAGCCATTCTCCATGTATCCAGTATATCCGCCGATGACATTTTGAAGTAATTAGATGCCAGCGACGGGTTATTCAAGGCATATTTCAGAATTCTGAGCAAAAGATAATAAAGCCGGTTGACATCATCATCGCGATGCCTGATATTTTCATAGCTGCCTTCGCCGATCACTGATTTCGAATCAGCAATCATGGCCCTTGTCATTGTCTCCATTTTCCTTATGAGGTCTTTAACGGAAAGCTCTTTTACATTCAGAAATGATTTTGTAATGACCTTATCTGAAGTCTGCTCTATTATTTCAAGCGCCACCAGATCATGGATCAAATCCCTTATCTGCTTTGCCCTTTTTTTCAGCTCTTTGCCTGTTAATATTATGGTTGTGAAATTATTTATATACGCGGGGACAAGCTCTCTTTTTATTTCTTTAATTGATTTCCCATCAACATCCAGTGTGATCTCCTTATTGCCGTCATCCTCCTTAAGGCCGGGAAACAGTCTTATATCGCCATCATTTTCCTCAATATAAATAGGATCACCTTTCTTAAGCTTGTTCTTCTGCACCCATGCTTTTGGCAGTGAAATTACAAACGAGTTCTTTCCGAATCCGATTAACTTCCTGAAATCCATGGTTTACACGCCCCCCCTCTTTTTTTTACCGTAAAGTTTACAGAACCCTATATGCTCGTTATATGCTATATATGGTATATAGAATAAGTATATATATTTAATTGTTTTGGAGTATATAGATTGTAAAAAGGGGTTGTAAACATATGATGTTTGACTTAGGAGGCGAAGCTATGAAAGAGCCTGAAGATAAGGATTTGGAAGATGAAGACGAATTAGTTTACTCTGATGACGAAAGAGAAGAATTAGTTGAGAATGATGAGATCAGCTCATGGGAAGCTGCATTTATAAAGGGATGGAAAGAAGCTATGAAAGTTAATTAAGAAGCAAGATGAGGGGTTTGAATGAGGGAATATGGTTATGGACAAGGGTGCCCAGTGCTAAGAGGAAAAGATGGGGTTGATTATTATAGAGATGAAAATGGTAAATGGTGGACTCGCAGTGATAATGTAGGGGCACCCGTGGGCATAGGAAGCGTTCTTGAGGGTGATTACAATAAAGAAACGGAAGCAGCAGAACAGGCAAAGGTTGTTAAAATAATTAAAGCTATTAAAAACAAAAAAACAATAGATGAAAAATTATTGAAAGTGGCTTAGTTTTCTTTGTCCAAAACCCATAAATTTTGCTGTTTTAAGCCTTATCTCGCGCTTTAGAAATGATAAACAGCTAATAAGTTACCTCAATCAGAAAAAACAAAAGATTTAAATATTAATGGTAATTATTTATACCATATGGTAGATAAAATAACCAATATCAAACTGATGATTTTAAAGCAATACCTTTCAAACTATTTAGCGCAATATCATGTTCGTCAACTCGCGCAATTAATAAAGAAAAGCCATGTAACGCTGCTTCCGCATCTCAAAACTCTAGAAAAAGATAAAGTCATGGTGTCAAAAAAAGCAGGTAAAAACAAGGTTTATTCGCTGAACATGGAAAATGTTGCTGTAAGAAATTACATCGTGGTTGCAGAACTAATCGAAACAGCAACATTCATTGAACAAGTATTTGTGATCAAGAAGATTTTTTCCGACATATTCGAGCTGAATTTAGGCGGAACTCTGCTTGTTTTTGGCTCTTATGCAAAAAGGGCATTCACAAAAGACAGCGACATAGACTTATTATATATCGGGAACATAACTGAATCTCAAATTGGAGAGATAAGGAATATTGGAAAGATTTATGGAAAAATAATCAATGCCAAAAAATCAACAATCAAGAATTTCGAAGATGCAGTCAGAAGAAAAGATCCTCTTATCATGGAAATTCTAAAAAATCATATTCTATTGCAAAATGCAGAACTATTTGTGGATATCCTTTGGAGGTATTATGATGAAATCAAAGCATGATAATCACAAAAAACAAGAAACTAAGCAAGGTGAAAATGAAAATGCCAATAATAAGTAATTAAAATCTTCTAAAACCTTCAAATTCTGACGTTTTAAGCCTTATCTCGCCATTCTACAAACGATAGATTTATAAGCTAAGGTGATTTCTTTTTTATAAGATTCTTAACAAATTTAAGGACGAGAAAATGGCTGAAAATAGGAGAAAAGCATTTATGGGAGTGAGTATAAGAAACCCCTTTTATTCAAAGGAGGAGAACATACTAAAGGCAATTAAATTAGCGGATGGTTTTGACGAATTTCTTATCTTTGTTGTGGATAACCCATACAGGCTATCTTTACAGGCATTCAAGGATATACCTCCAAAAGAAGCATTGAAAGAAGGCACGGATTTGAAAAATTTTTTAACAAAAATCTCTAAACCTTTCGAAAAAGTAAAGGGTTCTTATTGGTCTGAACTAGAGGATGATGAGTACAAAAAAAGTAAAATTGAAGTTAAAAATCTAGAGCGAAGGAGTTCAGAATTTTCAAAACTAATCGAAGATGAATTCACAGGAACTGTACTTTCACAGCTAAATAAAACTAAAGAAAGCTATGAACAAAAAAAAGAATTATGCAAGGAGTTCATAATAGAAGAAGTTACAATGTTCATTTCGCTTTTTTATAAAAGCTATAAAACTAGAATATCCAAATATGAAAGATCCAAAACTATTGATTATTTTTTAAAAACAAAAGGACTAGCAATGAACCACATAATTATAGGATAAAAATGCCAGAAAACCAAGAAGAAAGCTACGAAGCCAAGGACATAACTGTACTGGGCAATGTTGAAGCAGTCAGGAAAAGGCCCAGCATGTACATTGGCTCTACATCAAGCCGCGGATTGCATCATCTGATCAATGAAGTTGTGGATAATTCTGTTGATGAGGCCCTTGTCGGCCACTGCACTTTGATAAAGGTTACGATCCATGCTGATAACAGAGTAAGTGTTGTTGACAATGGCAGAGGCATTCCTGTTGACATCCATCCGAAGTTTAATGTCAGCGCGCTGCAGATTGTCATGACAAAGCTGCATGCGGGCGGAAAGTTTGAAAAAGGCGCTTATAAAGTTTCTGGCGGCCTGCATGGTGTAGGAGTTTCTGTTGTAAATGCGCTTTCTGAAGAGCTTATAGTTGAGGTTTACAGGGATGGCAAGATATACACCCAGACTTACAACAGAGGAAAGGAAACAAATGAAGTGCATGTTATTGGCGATACAGCAGAAAGGGGAACAAAGATAACCTTTTTGGCTGATAAGGAGATTTTCACAGACACGATATATGATTATGATGTTGTTGCAACAAGATTGAGAGAACTGGCTTTCCTGAATAAAGGGCTGAAAATTATTTTCAGCGATGAAAGAGCGGATAAGCAAGAGATATTCTGCTATGAAGGCGGCATTATAGAATTTGTCAAATACATCAACCAAAACAAGGCTGCGCTGCATGATGTTATCTATTTCAGCGGCGAAAAAAACGGCACAAAGCTCGAGATAGCAATGCAGTACAACAACAGCTATAATGAGCAGGTATTCTCTTTTGTCAACGACATCAATACGCACGAAGGCGGAACTCATTTGATTGGATTCAAAACAGCATTGACAAGAGTGATGAATCATTTTGGAGAAAAATTCAGGCTGTTGAAAGACACAAAATTGGAAAGCGAGGATGCTCGAGAAGGATTGGCCGCAGTTATAGCATTAAAAATAGCAGAGCCGCAGTTTGAAGGCCAGACAAAGACAAAGCTTGGCAATTCTGAAGTTAAAGGAATAGTTGATTCTTTAGTTACAACATCGCTTGGCAATTATCTTGAAGAAAATCCTACAGTTGCAAAATCCATAATTGAAAAATCTGTTTTAGCTGCGCATGCAAGAGAGGCTGCAAGAAAAGCAAGGGAATTGGCAAGAAGAAAAAGCGCGCTTGATTCAGGATCATTGCCAGGCAAACTGGCTGATTGCTCTAACAGGGATCCTGCTCAATGCGAAATGTATATTGTGGAAGGAGATTCAGCCGGGGGAAGTTGCAAAATGGCTAGAAGCAGGGAATTCCAGGCAATACTTCCTTTAAGAGGAAAAATCCTTAATGTTGAGAAAGCGAGAATGGACAAGATGCTTATGAATAATGAGATCATTACAATCATAAGCGCAATCGGCTGCGGAATAGGGGATGAGTTTGACATTTCAAAAACAAGATATCATAAAATAATCATAATGACTGATGCGGATGTTGACGGCGCTCATATCAGGACATTGCTATTGACTTTCTTTTACAGGTATATGCAGCCTTTGATCGAAGCAGGCTATGTTTATGTTGCGCAGCCGCCTTTGTACAGGGTGCAGAAGGGAAAGCAGGTCAACTGGGTTTACAATGACGAGAGGATGAACACTCTGCTTAATGAAATTGGAAAAGAAGGAGTTGCCATACAAAGATATAAAGGCCTGGGTGAGATGAATCCAAAGCAGCTCTGGGAAACAACAATGGATCCTGATGTCAGAATACTCAAGCAGATCGCAATAGAAGATGCAGTTGAAGCTGACAGGATATTCTCGATCTTAATGGGTGAGGAAGTGGAGCCGAGAAGAAGATTTATAGAAGATCATGCAAGAGAAGTTGTTAATTTGGATGTTTGATAGCCATAATTTATATATGAGTTTCTATTAAGAATCATAAATGAAAATAAAAAATACTTATAAGCTGATATTTTCAATCATAATCTGCCAATTGGCTGGATTGATCGGATCATTCTTTACAGCGTCATCTATTGGCACATGGTATGCTGCACTGCAGAAGCCGAGCTTTAATCCGCCAAACTGGATCTTCGGGCCTGTATGGGTTGCATTATTTCTTTTAATGGGAATTTCGCTGTATTTGGTATGGGAAAAAGGGATCAAAGCAAAAGGAGTCAAGACAGCATTAATATTTTTTGGAATCCAGCTTTTGCTTAATATGTTGTGGTCAATTATTTTCTTCGGGTTAAGGTCTCCCTTGTATGCTTCAATAGAAATAATAATCTTGTGGCTGGCAATCCTGTTCACAATCATAAAGTTTTACAACATCTCAAAGCCAGCAGCTTATCTTCTTGTTCCTTACATATTATGGGTTAGTTTTGCAGTGGTGCTTAATATTTCAATAGTTCTTGTCAATCTGTAACGTATAATCAAAAACGTTTATAAATAAAGCAGATTTTTCTCCTTTTATGGGCCTATAGCTCAGCCTGGTTAGAGCGACTGACTCTTATTGGAAACGGAGTTTCCAATCCTTCATGAACTCCGTTCCTGAAGTAATCAGTAGGTCGCGAGTTCGAATCTCGTTGGGCCCGCTATTGAAAGTTTAATGTGAATTTCTGTTTTCTGCACGCCACCACAACGGCGGCTGACGCACAAGCTCACTCCGTTCGCTTGTGCTACGAGCCACCCCGTAAGGGACAACCCCCGGCTCGTCAGCGCCATGGTGGCGTGCGGCGAGGCTGGGGTTGCGCCCTTCGGGCTGCCGAGTAGGGCAAAATTTTGTTAAAAATTTTGACCGTCGCACCGCCACAAATGGCGCTGTAAATGATTTATCTTCACGATTATCTTTTCTACGAACTTCGTAACTTTTTCAGTTAATTTTTTAAATATGGCAGAATTACTGTTCTCAGAATGATCGTCATGAAGTTCGGGGGCACATCAGTTGGAAGCGCTGAGAGGATCAAAATAGTGCATGATATTGTAAAAAGCAGGCTAGATAGAGATCCGATCGTTGTTGTCAGCGCTGTCGGCGGCATTACAGACAAATTGATCAATACAGCAAATCTTGCATTCCAAGGCGGCGATTATTCTGCTATCTTGAATGAAATCAAGGAAAAGCATTACACAATAATAAAAGAGCTGGGGCTTGGCAATTCTTTAGTTCAGGACAAGCTGGATGAATTTGAGCAGTTAATCGGAAGGATTGCGAAATATAGGGAAGTCACAACAGAAACCATGGATCTAGTGCAGTCTTTCGGCGAGAGGATGTCTGCGAGAATTGTTGCTGCATACATGACAAAGCATGGCATGGAAGCAGAAGCGCATGATGCTTATGATGTTGGATTAGTTACAAATGATAATTTTGGCGGCGCAGAGCCATTGCCAGAATCAGAAGAGCAGATGCGAATGCATTTGTCAGATAAAAAAGCAATTCCGATCATAACTGGATTCATAGGAAAAACTTCTGGTGGAGCAATAACCACGCTTGGAAGGGGCGGCTCGGATTACAGCGCTGCAATTGTCGGGGCAGCATTGAATGTAGAAGAAATACAGATATGGACTGATGTGAATGGCATAATGACAACTGACCCTAAAATTGTAAAGGAAGCGAAAACAATAGACAAAGTGAGCTTTAATGAAGCAGCAGAGCTTGCATATTTCGGAGCAAAAGTCCTGCATCCAAAAACAATACTGCCTGCAATGAGGAAAAATATTCCGGTAAGAGTGCTAAACACTTATGAGCCATCAAATGAGGGAACTTTGATTGTCAATGAGCCGTCAAGATCTGAAAAAATAGCAAAGGCAATTGCTGTAAAGAGAAATATTACAGTCATAACAATAAATTCGACAAGGATGATTGATGCTTACGGTTTTCTTGCAAAGATATTTGACATCTTCAGAAAGTACCACGTTGTTGTTGACATGGTCTCAACAAGCGAGGTAAGCGTTTCAGTAACAGTTGATAAAAAAGACAATCTAGACAAGGCGATAGTGGAGTTAAACAGATTTGCAACTGTAAATATTGAAGAAAACAAGTCGATTGTCTGCGTTGTGGGAGAAGGGCTGCATCACATTCCAAATGTTGTCGGGCCATTATTCAGCGTTTTGGGGAGGAATAATATAAACATTGAGATGATCTCGCAGGGAGCGTCTGAGATCAACATAGGATTTGTTGTGAAGGCAGAAGACGCGGAGAATGCTGTCAGGGCATTGCATAAGGAGTTTTTTGGATAAAAGAAAGATTTAAATACATGTGGGTATTCTAATAGAATATGCAAAAAACAACGAATAGGTTAAAAGGAGAAGAATTAATTAAAGCTATAAAGGAAGCTCAAAAAGACCCGCAGTTTATTAAAGAAATAAACAAATTTATTAAAGTTACAACTAGTTAAAATTCGTATTTTACTCTTAAATCTGAGTATTTCCAGAAGTTAGGGTGCCATGATCCTTCTTTCAGCGTTATGTGTCTATAGGCTTTCATGGCCGGCTTACTTAACATAGTTGTTGAATCATCAGAAACTACAACATCTAATTTGTAGAAACTAGCACAAGCAACAATAGTAAAATCAACATCAATGTTTGTTTCTTTCCAGCTCCTTATTCCTCCAAATTTTCTATAGGCATTGTAGAATTTTAAAGCCAGCCTGTTAATCTGAATTGAATCCTTTAGGTATCTTCCTTTCGTTATTTCATCATACAAACTTAAGAGAAGGTTCCTTTTCTTTAATTTACCTAACTTCTCACTCTTCGGCGTATCTCTTAATTCTTTTCTTATTGGCTGAAAACCATATACGATAAAAGCCTGATCTTTTTCGATCTTCTCTCTTATTATAGCTATTTCCTTCTCTTTAATTAATAAGCCATAAATATTAGTATCAAATATTACTCTTAACATTGGTGATTAGAGTGAAATACCTAACTAATAAACTTTGCTAAAATTATGAAATGAGGATACTGTGAGATTGCTGCATAAGGAGTTTTTTGGGTGATTAAAATCAGCAAAGTAACTATCTCCATAAGAGCATATACATTGCCTTTTTATTGTTTATATTTAGAATAGTTATCCCTAAACTTTTTTAATGCGTCTTCTCTTGTTAAACCATTAATATCTGGAAAAATAGAACTGAAATTATCCCTTTCTTCCTTACCTACTAAAGGAATTTTAAGCCTTGATGCAGTTATTTTATCTTCTGCGCATATAAAATTTGTGAAACCAATAAGAAATTCTGGCTTATTTCCTTTAGAGGAGAGATAGTTGTGAAGATTAAAAGCCATAGAAGGGTGAACGTCTTTTATATCCTCTGGATTTACTTCATTATGAGGATTTTCACTGACACCTATAACTGATATGATATATCTTCTATCCTGCATATCGCATAAATAGATATCTGGCATCGATTCTTTTCTATATAATCTTACCGCCAGTTGGTCTATTGCTTTATAAGAGTCTGAGGCTGTTGCGACATGATACCCCATATCTTCAAGGAAATCTGTCGTAGTTGCAAGCCAATCTGGCTCATCATCAACTACTAAAACTTCGAGTTTTTCTTTTGACATTTTTTCATTCATGAAGCCTTCAGATGCATCATCAGCCTATCCTTTGACATTTCACAGTCCCTAGAGGAAAAAGAGTGGACTCTGGCCTTTCTGAAGCACCATCCTCATAGGTGTAATGGGAACATTCAAGAAGCATATTAAGAGTCCTACGACCAGCACTTCTCTGAGTGAGTACTTCATAAGATAACTTGCAATCAGTTTCAGGTATCTCAAAAGGAACTAAGAAAGCACCATCGGTGTCTTGCTCAACCACTATGCTCGTATTTACATTTTCGATATTTTTTTCACTTGCGCACTTTTGAAGATATTTTATTTCCTTCTTACATTTAGCTTCATCATACTTATATTTAGCTCCATCATAATTGTCCATACTCAATAGTACGGGCAACAAATCTCCAATAAAAGAAATGTTTTTAAACCTAGCATGATGTGACAATTTTGCGAAGTGATCATCTAAGAATTTTTCAACTTCATCTCTTGTCTCTATAGTCTTCTCATAGAAATGAGTATCCTGAGTTAAATATGCAGTAACCACGCCACCAAAGTCATTTACAAATTTAGAAAGATCCTGGTAAAGCGATTTATCCGGCATAATTGTGGATGCAGATGTTATTTTTCCGTCAATATAACAGCAAATATCGTTTTCATTCTTTAAGAGAACAATGAATGGGTTATTTGATTCCCGTAAGTATTGTGCTAATGCTTCGAGACTAGTGGGCTGACTACTCGTCCCTACTACTGTGATAGGGTATCTATCTCGTACAGTTAGAAGTTTAAGTTTGCTTATACCCTTATTAGGATATTTTTTCCATGTTGCTCCTTGAAAATCAACTGTGCCTTCTTGTTTGTCTTTTAATAAATCAATAACCTGTGATGGGGCTATTTTACCATTAGGGCTTCCATAGAGCCCAAAAGAATAGTCCTCTGAGTAAGGGCCTGTTATGCATGGCAGGGATACATCTTTAGGCAGTCTTTTTCTCCGAACTTCAAGTATTTTTACGAATAGGCCTGAATCTGTCATTTTTTATTCCTCCTTATTTCTTTTAAAACTTCGCCAATGTCTGACATTTTATTCTCTTTTATACCTTTTTAACATCTGAGAATAATTCTCAGCATATTTTTTTAGAGCATCTTCTCTAGTCAATCCAGTTATATCTGGAAAGAAATCATCCCATCCTTTACCTACCCGGGTTATTAATGGAATTGCTAAACTTTCTGCAACTTCGATATCTTCTGCAGAGACAGAGCTTGTATTTGCAACAAAAAAGTTAGGTTTGGCTCCTTTAAATCTTAAATAATTATACAGATTGAAAGCTATTGTAGCGTATATGTCATCAAATTCTTTTGGATAAGAACGTATGATTCTTTTGGCAATTACATTATTTTTATCTAACATATCACACAAATAAATATCTGGTAAATCTTCCTTTTTATGAATCCTAATTGCTATTTGGTCTATGGCATCATAAGAGTTTGAAGCAGTAGCTATTCTATACCCTAAAGGGCTTAAGAGATCGTCCATTGTGACCAGCCAATCTCCCTCGTCATCTACAACCATAACTTCAGGTTTTTCTTTTTTCATTTTAACCACTCCAGAGTTAGAATAGATACCCTATTAATAAATCTTTGTCCTCCTTTAAAGAGACTACAATAGAAAAGTTTATATAATCCAAGATAAATCTAATCGTATGGACTCAAAAATACTTCAGGAAATAGGCTTAGCAAACAGCGAAATTATTGTATACTCGGCTTTGCTTAAATCAGGCTCTATTAAAGTCGGGGATCTGATGAAACAGCTATCTCTGCATAGGAGCAGGGTTTATGAAGCGATAAACAGATTAACCGAAAAAGGGCTGGTTTCTTATGTTATCAAAGAAAACATAAAATATTTTGAAGCATCTGATCCAGAAAGACTATTAACATATGTTGAAGAGCAAAGAGAAAAGCTGAATGAAAAAGAAAAATCAATTAAGGAAATAATCCCTGAGCTAAAAAAGCAGATTTCTCCTTTAATGCCCCATGCAGAAGCCCATGTTTTTGTAGGAAAGGAAGGGTTTAAAACAGTAAGAAAAGATGTTCTGAAGCAGAAACAAACCCTTTATTTAATTGGTGCTGTTGGAAAAGAGGACAAAGAGCTTCAATATTTCTTTCCTAATTTTGACAAATTAAGGATTAAGTCGAAAATCAAGATGAAAGTTCTTTATGATTCTGAAGCCAAAGGAAAACCAATCACAAAACTGGAATTGATGGAAACAAAGTTTTTGCCAAAAGAATATTCAAGCCCTGCTGTAATCAATATTTATGCGGACAGGGTTGTTAATGTCTTATGGAAAGGGAATAATCCATTATGCTTTATGATAATAAACAAAGACATTGCAGATTCCTACAGAAAATGGTTTGAATTGCTGTGGAATTATTCTGAATAACAGAAAGATTTATATAGTCATTCTTACTTCTCTTACTTGTAAGGTGAGAATATGTTGGCAAATGAAATAAAAGAAATCAAAACAGCAACCATTACAAGCAAGGGCCAGATTTGCATACCGCATATAGCTAGAACCATAAACGGATTTAGGGAAGGTTCAAAAGTAAGTGTTTTAGTTTATTCTGATAGAGTCGAATTAAGGCCTATGAAACAAGTAAGCGAAAAACTATTTCCTGCATTAGTTTCAGAAGAAGTTTTGGCTAAAGAATGGAACACAAAAAAAGAGGATGAAGCATGGAAAGACTTGTAAAGGGGGATATTGTGGTTTTTCAATTTCCTTTCTCAGATGCTGATGAATCAAAGAAAAGACCTGCTTTAGTTGCAGCTAACACTACAGACGAAAATCTAATTCTGTGCCAGATTACAAGCCAAGAAAGACCTGATCCAGATATAGTCCCCATAGCTCAAAAAGATTTTCAGCAAGGCGGATTAAAGCATGACAGTTTTATAAGACCTACAATTTTGTTTAGTGTTCACCAATCAAGAATTGATTACAAAGCTGGAAGATTGAAACAAGAGAAAGTAAAAATAATTGAAAAGAAATTCTGCGAGATTTTTACAAGATAAGGCGACCACAAAATAGCACTTAATAAATGAAAATTCTCGCTTTTCTTACGAATTTCGTACTAAAATCGAAACATTTATATATAATTTCGTATTCCCGATCCTTATGGATGTGGTGGATCATAAAACAATACAGATGCTGAAAGAAGATGCAAGAATGCCTTTTCTGCAGATAGCCAAAAAGCTCAAGGTAAGCGAAGGCACAATAAGGAAAAGGGTTGCAAAGATGATCAATGAAGGCGTTATAAAGAAATTCACAGCTGTCTTGGCAGGAGAAGCCACTGTGATCATTGAAGTTTCAACGCATTCAGGAAGGCCGACGCAGCAGATTGCAAGGCAAATCAGAAAAATGAATGTTGATGAAATATATGAAGTTGCAGGCCGCTATTCGATATTTGTAACAGTTAAAAGAACTAATCTTAATGAGGTAAATAATGTTGTTGAAGCAATAAGGGCATTGCCAGGAGTGATACAGACAGAAACGTTTCCAGTTTTAAAAGAAGATTAACTAGAATAAGAATAAATAAAACAACAAAAAACATAAAGAATAAAAACAACAAAAGCATCCGCTTTATTTTGGGGGTTAAAATGAACATTGCGCTTATAGGATACGGAAAAATGGGCAATATAATTGAAAGAATTGCCAGAGCCAGAGGGCACACTATTAAGGCTATTATTGATCCCAATATAAAAGGCAACGGCGTGCACAGCGAGATAACAGAAGCTGCCTTAAAGGATATTGATGTATGCCTTGATTTCACACATCCTTCTGTTGTCATAGAAAACATCGAAAAGGCTGCAAAGCTTGGCAAGAATATTGTTGTAGGCACAACAGGATGGTATGATCAGCTAGATGATGTGAAGAATGCCGTTAAAAAATCAAATGTTGGCCTGATATACAGCGGCAACTTTTCAATAGGCGTGAATATCTTTTTAAAAATAATAGAGAATGCTGCAAAGCTGATAAACAACGCACCTGAATATGATATTTTTGCATACGAACTGCATCATAACCAGAAAGCAGATTCGCCGAGCGGAACAGCGAAGATGATCGGCGACATTTTGATAAAAAACATTGAAAGAAAGAATAAGATTGCAACAGAAAGGCTGGACAGAAAAATCAGCCAGGATGAGATACATTTTGCAAGCGTTAGAGGAGGAACAATACCCGGAACTCATGTAATAGGATTTGACAGCGCAGCAGACACAATTGAATTAACGCATACTGCAAGAAACAGGGAAGGATTTGCTTTAGGGGCAGTAATGGCTGCAGAGTTCATCAAAGGAAAAAAAGGGGTTTATGGGATTGATGATTTGATGAAAAACATAATGAAATAGGTGTAAAAATGCACTATCAAACTTTAATGTCTGAGAATTTGGAAGTTGAAAAAGGAGATTTGGTATACAGGCGAGGTAGAATCTTCAATAGCTATTACAGGATTGAGCAGATAATATTGGAAGGAGATACAACCAGGCTGGCATTAATGCATCTGCCAAAGCATATGATGTTATGCCTTTTAGGTGAAGATAAGATGGCAATTGCCGAACCATTTAATTTGAATGAAATCAAAGAATTGGCTACATTGGATGGCATAATTATTCCAACTCTTGGAAAAGAGCCTATGCTGATAAAACTTGCGAGAAGAATCGGATATAGCAGAGGCAATGAATTTGATAAAAAAGAACTACAACAAACAGGAGGATGATGAAAATGTTTAAAGGAGTTTATACTGCGATAATCACTCCGTTCAAGGAGGATGAAAGTGTAGATGTCATTGCATTTAAAAGGCTGATAAATTTCAACATTGAGAAAGGAGTTGCGGGAATTGTGCCATGCGGAACAACAGGCGAAAGCCCTACGCTGGATCATAAAGAGCATGATAAGGTTATTGAGCTTGCTGTGAAGTATGCCAATAAAAGAGTTACTGTAATAGCAGGAACAGGAAGCAATTCAACAAAAGAAGCGATAAGATTAACAAAGCATGCTGAAGAAGCTGGAGCAGATGCCTGCTTATTAGTTAATCCGTATTACAACAAGCCTACGCAGGAAGGATTGTATAGGCACTTCAAGGCAATTGCAGACTCTGTAAAGTTTCCGTGCATTGTTTACAATATAAAAGGAAGAACAGGAGTTAATTTAGAAACAGCAACTTTAATTAGATTGACAAATGACTGCAAAAACATTGCCGGAGTAAAGGAAGCTTCTGGAGATATCAACCAAATAAAAGATGTAATTGCAAAAAGGCCGGAAGGATTTTCAGTTTTATCAGGAGATGACAACCTGACTTTTGAAGTGATAAAAGCAGGTGGAGACGGCGTGATTTCAGTTGCATCAAACATAATCCCTGACAGGGTTGTGAAGATGGCAGATCTTGCATTAAAAGGCAATTTTGAAGAAGCTGAAAAGCTAAATAACGAGCTAATGCCTTTTTTCAGCGCAATATTCATAGAAACAAACCCTATTCCGATAAAGGCAATGCTTGCAATGAAAGGAATGTGCAGGGAAGTTTACAGATTGCCGATGTGCGAGCTAAGTGCTGAGCATCGCGAAAAGGCGAAAGAAATTTTAATTCAATACGAAATTATAAAAAGCTAAAAAGCTATGGAAAACAAAATGCAGAAAATAAAAGTCGGGATTTTAGGGGCAACAGGAGCAGTCGGGCAAAGATTTATTGAATTGCTTGAGAACCATCCATGGTTTGAAGTAGCTGCAGTCGCAGCTTCGCCAAGGTCCGCTGGCAGGAAATACTCAGAAGCAGTTGAAGGCAGGTGGTTCTCTAAAAAAGAAATTCCTGCTAATGCCAAAAACTTAATAGTCTCTGACGTTGCAGATATTGAAGGAATCAAAAATAAGGTTGATTTTGTATTCTCAGCTATAGAGGCATCCAAGGATGAAATTAAAGCTTTTGAAGACAAATACGCAGAAAATGACATCCCTGTAGTATCTAATAATTCAGCGCATCGCTGGACAAAGGATGTCCCGATGATTATGCCTGAGATTAACCCGCATCATATTGATATGATCAAGATACAGCAAAAAAATCATGGCTGGAAAAAAGGTTTTGTAGTTGTAAAGCCAAACTGCTCATTGCAGAGCTATCTGCCAGCCATTGCTCCATTGATGAAATACTGTCCTAAGGAAATGATCGTAAGCACAATGCAGGCCATCTCTGGAGCAGGAAAAACATTTGAAACATTCCCTGAAATAATTGATAATGTAATCCCTTTTATTGGTGGGGAAGAAGAAAAATCAGAGCAGGAGCCATTAAAGATACTAGGCAGCATAAAAAATAATGAATTTGTAAATTATAATGGGATTAAAATATCTGCTCATTGCAGCAGGGTTCCAGTTTCTGACGGCCATATGGCAACTGTTTCAGTAAAGTTTGATAAAAAGCCTACAAAAGAAGAAATTTTGGAAGCATGGAAGAATTACAGGCCAGAGCCGCAGCAGCTGAAATTGCCTAGCGCTCCTGACCCCGTATTGATATATAATGAAGAAGAAAATAGGCCGCAAACCAAACTAGACAGAGATGCAGGAAACGGAATGGCAATCACAATAGGCAGGTTAAGGGAGTGCCTTGTGCTCGACTACAGGTTTGTTGCTTTATCCCACAATACGATAAGGGGAGCCGCTGGTGGGGCTATACTAGTAGCAGAGCTGATGAAAGTAAAAGGATATCTCGATTAACAATAAAAGCGTTAAGTATAAAAACAAACTCAGAAAAATAGAATAAAATGCAAATAATAAACAACAAACTCCACATAGGGGGAATTTCAGCAGAAGACCTTATTTTAAAATTCAAAAGCCCGCTTTATGCTTATGAAGAAGACACCATAAGGCAGAGGTTCAGGGATCTGAAAGGTAATATAACTTACCCGAATATCAGGCTGTATTATGCGTGCAAGGCAAATACAAATATTGCAATAATGAAGATTCTGAGAGAGGAAGGCGCATTTATTGACGCTGTTTCCCCCGGCGAGATGTTCCTTGCACTGGAAGCAGGCTACGATAAAAAGCAGATAATGTTTACTGGCAACAATTCAACTGACGACGACATAAAATTTGCAATAAAGCACGGCATTTTAGTCAATGCAGACTCATTGTCGCAGCTTGAAAGATACGGAAGATTAAACCCAAATTCAAAAGTATGCGTAAGAATCAATCCAAATATAGGCGCAGGCCATCATAACCATGTCATAACAGGCGGGCCAGATTCAAAATTCGGTATTTATTATGACAAGGTAAATGAGATAAAAAATATTGCAAAGAAATATGACCTGAAAATTATCGGGGTGCACCAGCATATAGGCTCAGGCATACTCGAAACTGAAAAATTTTTGGAAGCGATGAAAGTGCTGCTGATGACAGCAAGGCATTTTGATGGCCTGGAGTTTGTTGATTTTGGCGGAGGCATTGGAGTTCCTTACAAACCGGATGAAAAACCGCTGGATCTTAAAACATTTGGAGCGCAAATTTCGCAGTTATTCTCGGATTTCTGCACTGAATATGGAAAAGAACTGACATTAGCTTTAGAGCCAGGAAGATATTTTGTATGTGAGTCTGGAATTTTATTGGCAACTGTAAATACAATAAAAGAAACGACAAAACATAAATTCGTTGGAGTTGACACTGGTTTCAATCATTTAATCAGGGTCATGGCGTACGGCAGCTATCATCCGATAATTGTTGCGAATAATGCCGAATCAAAAGATAAAGAGGATGTTATTATCTGCGGAAATATATGTGAATCAGGCGATGTTTTTACAAAGAATGAGGAAGGCCTTGTTGACAGGGAGCTGCCTGTAATAAAGGAAGGCGATATTATTGCAATATTAAATGCCGGGGCTTATGGCTTTTCAATGTCATCAAATTATAATTCTAGGCTGAAGCCTGCTGAAATCCTGGTTAAAGATGGAAAAGCAAGTATAATAAGGGATAGGGAATTGTTAAAAGATTTGTTGAAAGGTCAGAGTTAAGGTAATTATAGTAAATCAATTTAATATTCGTAATAAAACCATCCACTAAATGTTATTTCCTATACATCGGCATTCAGAACGAAAAACCAAAAGGTTTAAAAAGGAAATCAAAAAGTTTGTAGTTAGGGGGATTAAGCAATGGCTATAAAGAAAATAAAATTTGCTAAGATACACGGGCTTGGAAATGATTATGTTTTGATTAATGCTCTGAAGGAGAATTTAAGCGGCATTAAGTTCGATGATTTAGCAAGAAAGATGAGCAACAGGCATTTTGGGATTGGATCTGACGGCATAATACTTATTTTGCCATCCAATAAGGCAGATTTCAAGATGAGAATATTCAATTCTGACGGCTCAGAAGCAGAGATGTGCGGCAACGGCATAAGAGGATTTGCAAAATACGTTTATGAGCATGGCCTGACAAAAAATAAGGAAATAACAGTTGAGACATTGGCAGGCATAATAAAGCCTAAAATAATTGACGGAATGATTACAGTCAATATGGGCGAGCCGGTTCTGGACAGCAAAAAGATTCCGATGATCTGCGATAAGCAAAAAGTGATAAATGAAGACCTGAAGCTGAAAGACGGCACAGTATTGAAGGTAACGTGCGTTTCAATGGGCAATCCCCACTGCATTGTTTTTGTTGAAACATTCGGAATGCCTGTTGAAAAAATCGGATATGAGATCGAGCATCACAAAGCATTCCCTAAAAAAACCAATGTTGAATTTATACAGATAATAAACAAAAGGGAAATAGCAATGCAGGTTTGGGAAAGGGGAGCGGGCGTTACACTGGCTTGCGGAACAGGCGCATCAGCTGCTGTGGTGGCTTCTGTGCTTAACGGCAAGACTGACAGAAAAGTAACAGTCCACCTTCTTGGCGGAGACCTGAACATAGAATGGAATGAAAAAGACAACAATGTTTATATGACTGGGCCTGCAGAAGAAGTGTATGAAGGCGAGTATAACTATAAGTAGATGATTGATATGAATGTTCTTGATACAGATATAACTGAAGAAGAATCCAAGAATATTTATTTGGGATATTTGATAAGAAATAAAAAAGAATCAGATTCAACATTCAAGATTGAAAGAGAAGTTTATAATGACATGCATGAAAATTTAAGAGATGACGGGAAAGTATTTTTTTATGTTTATAATTATTACAAAATTGGCTTAAATTAATAAAACATTAAAATGCAATTCAAACCAAGCGATAAACTGGCATCAATAGGAACTTACGCGTTTGTTGATGTAAAGAATGAAGTTGCAAAGCTGAAGAAAGAAGGCGTTTCTGTAATTGATTTTGGAGTTGGTGATCCTAAAAACCCTGCACCTGAGATTGCAAGAGAAGCTTGCAAAAAAGCAGTTGATTTCAGAAAAGGCGCTGGTTATCCTCTTGAGGAAGGCTCTGCTGAATACAGGGAAGCTATTGCAAAGTGGACTAAAAAAAGGTTTAACGCAAGCTTAGATCCTGCAAAGGAGATTTCTGCAAACATTGGGGCAAAAGAGGCAGTGTTTCATTTCCCTTTCTGCTTTATTAACCCAGGAGATTATGTCTTGATCCCCAACCCGGGCTATCCTCCTTATCAAAAGGGAACATTATTCGCAGGTGGAAAAAGCTATTTCATGCCTTTACTGAAAGAGAACAGATTTTTGCCTGATCTGGACGCAATTCCTTCTGAAATCGTTAAAAAATCAAAGATAATATGGGTCAATTACCCGAATAATCCAACAACAGCTCTTGCTGGCAGGGATTTTTATAAAAAGCTGATTGATTTCGGGCATGACAATAATATAATAATTGCATCAGATGAATGCTACTCTGAGATATATTTTGATCAGAAGCCAATGTCAATATTGGAATTGGGCAGAGAGGGTGTAGCTGTTTTTCAAAGCCTGTCAAAAAGAAGCGCAATGACATGCTACAGAATAGGATGGCTTGCCGGAGATGAAAACATTATTGCGCAATTTAAAAAATTAAAGCCGAATTATGATTCAGGAGCAGCTACTTTTATCCAGGATGCTGCAATTGCTGCCTTAAGCGATGAGAAGCATGTTGAAGAGATGAGAAAAGACTATAAGATAAAAAGAGATATTATGATTGATGCATTTAACTCGATCGGACTGGAAAAATGCATGCCGGAAGCAACTTTATATATGTGGCAGAAAGCTCCGAAAGGGATGAAAAGCCTGGATTTTGCAAAAGCATTACTGAGAAAAGAAATTGCTGTTGTCACAACACCCGGATCATGGATAAGCGAGAATTTCAATAACTTAAATCCTGGAGAAGGCTATGTGAGGTTCGCATTGGTGCCTTCTATAGAAGACTGCAAGAAGGCGGCGGAGAGAATTAAAAAGCTGAGTTTTTAGAAATCTTTATATAATTCTGACTTTAATCGTACTAATATGCAAAAAGAAACAGAGCCAAAGCACTGGGCTGATCAGGCAGCGGAAAACATCATAAGAGAGAAAGGTGAGAAAAAGCTATATACATGCGCTGCAGGCATCACTCCAAGCGGCACGATACATATAGGCAATTTCAGGGAGATCATAACTGTTGATCTTGTTTCAAGAGCATTAAAGAATCTCGGCAGGAATGTGCGCTTTATCTACTCATGGGATGATTTTGATGCTTTCAGGAAAGTTCCAGCAGATGCACCAAAAAAAGAACTTCTTGATAAATATTTAAGATATCAGATCACAGAAGTTCCAGATACTTATGACGGCAGCCATAAGTCATATGCAGAGCATAATGAAAAAGAAGTTGAAGAAACACTGCCTTTCGTCAATATTCATCCTGAATTCATCTACCAAGCTAAAAAATACAGGAAATGCGACTATGCAGAGCAGATAAAATATGTTCTGGAAAACAAGGCAGAAATTAAAAAAATCCTTGACAAATACAGGGCAGAAGAGAAAAGCGAAAACTGGTGGCCTGTTTCTGTTTTCTGCGACAAATGCAAAAAAGACACAACAAGAATTATAGATTGGGATGAAAATTATTCATTAACTTATGAATGCGACTGCGGGCATAAAGAAACATTCGATTTCAGGAAGAAAGGCATTGCGAAGCTGCCCTGGAGAATAGACTGGCCAATGAGATGGCATTATGAAAAAGTGGATTTCGAGCCGGGAGGCAAGGAGCATTCAACGCCTGGTGGATCGAGGACAACCGGAAACGAGATTTACGAGTTACTCTATAAGGAAAAAGCCCCTGTTTATCTGAAGTATGACTTTATAACAATAAAAGGTACTGGCGGAAAGATTTCCAAATCATTGGGCAATGTTGTTTCTTTAAAGGATACGCTGGAAGTTTATGAGCCTAATATTGTAAGATGGCTTTTTGCCGGGACAAGGCCTGATGCAGAGTTTGCAATAAGCTTTGACTTGGATGTTCTGAAGCTTTATGAGGACTTTGACAGAGTTGAAAGGATTTATTTTGATACAGAAAAGGTTAAAGACCAAAAAGAAGCAAAGAAACAAAAAAGAATTTATGAATTAAGCGTTACAGAATTGCCTAAGAAGCTGCCGCTGCAGGCTCAATTCAGGCATTTGACTACATTATTGCAGATTTATGACAATGATTTTGATAAAATAAAAGAGATTTACAGGGAAAAAATTAAGGATGATTACGATCTGAAAAAATTAAAAAACAGATGCGATTGCGTCTGGAACTGGCTGCAAAAATATGCTCCTGAAGAATTTAAGTTTAAAGTGCAGAATGATGTGAATGCTAAGCTGAATGAAAAAGAGAAGGAAGCATTATTGCTGCTGAAAGACAGATTGGAGAAAAATAAATATGACGATCAGACATTATTTGAAGAATTTTATAATGTCTGCAAAGAAGTGAACATTGACAATAAAGAATTCTTTAAAGCAGCATACAAGGTTTTGGTTAACAAAGAAAGAGGGCCAAAGCTGGCTAATTTTATCCTGACTTTAGGGAAAGAAAAAGTCATTAGTTTACTAAAGAAAATATAAAAATCTGCCGCTGGCGGGACTCCCAAATCCTGAGGGATTCGTGGTCTCCCTCTGGGATATTTGAACGCGCGACCTCCGGATTTCTTAGCTGTCATCGCCTTTCGGCTCCATACTCATTATGCAGAGCATATGAGTCCGGCGCAATAGGCCAGGCTATGCTACAGCGGCATCAAGAGCAAGGTTTTTTATTGGTTTTATAAAGATTTGTTTTTTTCTCTCTGTTGCAATAACAAGTGATGATCCTTAAGTCCAATGGGGGTGATAAAGAAGTTTTATCCAAAATTTAAGAATTTCTTGCATAGGAAAGAAGATTATTCAGTAAGGCGGTATCTACTATTTATAAAATTATACTATTTTCATCACCTATTTTGTTAATCACCTTGTTTAATAACTTACTTTGGCACAGCGTTCCAGAATTTCCAACTAAAATTAATTTCTTTCTAGCTCTCGTTATAGCAACATTAACTAACGTTTCATTCTCAATAAAATTCAGTTTATATTGCGGAAATGAATATTTTTTACTTCTTGCAAAACTCATTATAATTATGTCTTTTTCTCTACCTTGAAATTTGTGAACAGTATTGGCTTCTACACCTTCGAGTTTAATGTCCTTAAGAAAATCTTCTATCAAAAATTTTTGTTTAACATAGGGTGTAACAACTCCGATATCTGCTGTTTTTATTCCTTTTTTAATAAATAACGAAACAATATAAGCTACATACTTAGCTTCTTTTGTATTTGAACATCCAGAACCAACTTCATCTTCATAATATTCTGCCTTTGATGTATCTATAAACATAACGGGTATTTTTGGATTTAAAAATTGATGTCCGCCAATCTTTAAATTAAGTATCCGTTCTGCAATTTTCTCAGACGTTTTTAGTTTCCCCTCATAAAAGATTTCATTTGCAATCTGAGCTATACTTTTATGCATCCTGTATTGAGTTGAGAGAAAAGTTGATGCTTCAGGATACATTTCAAAAAGTCTGTTAAATATAGACAAGTTCATCTCTTTAGATATATTCTCTTCCTCTATAGGTTGTAATTGCTTATTGTCTCCGACTAAAATAAATTTTTTACATTTTAAAAGAGGTAATAAGGACATAAAACTAGCAACTTGGGTTGATTCATCCATGATCATTACATCAAAACCTGTATCATCTAAAAAAGGATGGCAGGACGATATAGCAGTAGCCGCTATTAAATCAGCTTTATTGATAATATCCGATATTATGGCTTTCATTATCTTATCAGCATTTTTCTTATAAAAATCCAGCGAAGATGATAAGTTTGCATATTGTCTATGTAAATCTTTTTTATGATTAATCTGAATATAGAGCTCTGTATTTAGACTCTTTATTTTTACATTGAGTAAATCAATTTTTTTGTTTAATGAATCTACATAAATACCGTAAACTTCTTGATTCACTTCAGATGTCCTTTTTGTCATATTGGACATTTCCTGTTCTTTCAAAATTGGGAGATACTTATCTTCTAATATTTCATAAGCCCTAAACTCCAAATTTAATGCATCTTTATCGGGAGACCCATCCCCACTAGAATAAATTCTGTCGAACTCTTTCTCACATATTATCTTTAAATGATCATATTTTTTCTGAAGTTCTGAAACTTCATCCAGATATTTCCTATTTCTTTCATATTCTTGTTTTAATTTTTCTAGTTCTTTGATATTTGTTTTAGAGAAAAAAGAAGAAACCTTTTTGCTCATAATAGAAAATTTCATACTTCTTGTTAGTTTTTTTAAGTCCTTAATACTTTTCGCTCCCGGTATTTGTGATTGTAACCCATTCAGTTGAAAGATATTTTTACTCAAGGATAAATATGCTTCTGATTCTTTGTTAATTAGATATATTTCGTTATTTACAGGAAAAATATTAACGGGACTTTTCTTAGCAATAGGCATCGAAATTATCTCTTCATATCTTTGTTTTTCAGTAAGAAGTCTATTAAGTTCCCCTTCAAGCACTTTTGTTTTGTCCATGCTTTGATTAATATTCCCCTGCACCCAACTTATTTCATCTTTTATTCTTGGAATAATCTTGAATAAACCATCTCTCATTTTATGATATTTCTCAACCTCTTTCCAATCCTCGTGTTCTTTCATCTTCTCAAATATAGAAAATTTTCTAACTTCCAGATCAATTTCATTAATTGGGCCGATTCTTACAATATTTTTTGTTTCTTTTCTAGATAATCTTTTTATTATGTTATCTACAGCCAAATTTGTCCATGCAGTTACCAAAAGCTTTTGGTTTCTTTTTGTGAACTGCCTGATTAATTCCTCAATGACATAAGTTTTTCCTGTTCCTGGAGGGCCTATTATTAAATGAAAATCTCGGGTCTTAATAGAATTCATTACTCCCTCTTCCTGATCTTTATTAAGCTTTTTTGAGATAAAAGAAATTCTTTCCTGGCTATGATGTGGTTTGTTCTCCCCAATCATAAAATCCAAAATTTTTACATTATCTAAATTAATTTTTCCCTTTTTTATATTCTCAACTATATTTTTTAGTCTTTCTAATATTACGTTTGTTTTCTCTATGTCTATAACAACAGTCTTATTTTCAAACTGCGATGGATTAGTTTTAATCTCTAATTTAAGGTTAGAATTGTAAAAACCTTTTGTAGTCGCTCTTATATCGCTACTTGACGGACTATCTTCTCTAATCAGAATTAATGACCCTCTTGATAAATTTGGCTGTTTAGGCGATTGTAACTTAATTGTTATAACATTATTATTCAGGTCTACTTTTTCTACAATTCCTTTAAATGTTGTTGGTTTTTTCTTTCTTTCTTCAATAAACCTTTCTATTTCTAATGTAATCTTAGAGTATTTCTCGGTATTGACAGGAACCTCTTTCACATCATCCTTTTTGGTTGGATAAAACATTTTCAATAGCTTGTGGTGTTAGAGGCTTACTTTCTTTCCATATATCATTGAAGAACTGGGCAATTTTATTTACCATATTTTTGTCTCTTAAACATATTCCTGCTTCATAATTGACAGATAAACCTTTTTTAGTTAAATTAGCAGAAGAAATTATAGCGACTGAATTATCAATTATAACCATTTTCGCATGTAAATCATTGTTATATCTTATCTCTGCATCAAATGTATCTTTTAAAGCTCTAAGTTTATCTAGATCTGTGACACCTTTTTCAATATCCTCACGTATAAGGCGGGTAATGACTTTAATATTGACCTTGTTTTTGTCATCTTTCTTTTTAAAACTTGAAAGTTCATCAATGATATGTGTTATCCATGGAGAAGAAATCAATATTTCTTGTTGTGCTTTTGATAATTCCCTACTAATTTCACCATAAACTGTATTTGACGCTTCACTCGGCGTTGTCACAACAAAAGTGTATGCTTCTTTGGATTTCTCTAAATCCAATTTTAATTTCTTTTTATCTGTCTCTAATTCCTTAAGCTGTTCAAGAAGTTTGTTTTGTTCCATCGTATTCAATTTTAAAATTTTTATGCTTTTTTCTAATTCTGCCACTTGATTTTCTAATGCTTCTTTTTTAATTTTAAGTTCCTCTACTAATTTCATATCAGTTCTATAATTTTTGATTTTTTCAGCTAATTCTATGATTTCTTGTGATACCATCATATTATCTCTTTCGCAATTTTTTCCTTTATCTCTTCCATCTCGCCTTCTTCATACTTTCCCTGGGGCCATAGTTTCAGGCCGTCATTTTCATAGCGGGGCATAATGTGGAAGTGGGCATGCGGAACAACCTGGCCTGCTGCCTTGTAATTGGACATTGATAATGAAATTCCGTCTGCATTGACGCCTTTCTTTACAGCAGATACCATTTTCTTTACAGCAACTATTAGTTTTTTCAATAACTCATCCGGCACATCCAATAATGTTTCATGATGCTCTTTTGGAATAACCAGGGTATGGCCTTTATGCACTGGAAAAAGATCCAGGAAAGCCAAAACATCCTCGTCTTCATATATTTTGCTTGACGGGATTTCTCCTTTGACGATTTTGCAGAAAATGCAGTTATTTTCCAGTTCGATCACCTTTGTTCATCAGCCATTCTGCTAATTTTGTAAATGCTTTTACCCTGTGCGATATCTCTCTTTTGATATTGTGTATCTTTGCCCATACTTCATTATATCCTTCCGGTGTAAATATTCTTTCATAAGGCATTATATCGTCGCCAACATTATAAACTTTATCAGATATTTTCCCTTCGCATTTTGCTTCAAAAACTATTGGTTTTTTTCCTGGCTCGCAGTATGCTGCTGCTGTTTTGAAGTATGCTGACCTGTCCTTGCCTTCCAATAACTTGAAAATGCCTTCATAGCCAATGCTCTGGAAAATAAACTTGGGATGGGCTCCTGGAAAGTTTTTGTAAGCATTGAAATAAACTCCGGTATCGTCAACAATTATTGGCTTTTTATGCTTATTAGCCAGGAATTCCGCTGCCTTTTTGGCAACTTCAGCAATTTCATCTGACTTGTCTTCGGGCTTGTCTTCCTGTATCTGCTCTATTTCAATCTTAAATTTATCAAAAACCTCCTTGACTTCTGCAAATTTATGCTTGTTGTTGGTTACAAAGAACAGTTTCATTTTATGATCCTCATATTGCTTTAATATTCATCAGCTTTCCTGACTTTCATGTTTTTTACAACATTCTCATCACACATACAATCTCCTAAGTTACTTTTAACTATGCCTCCATGAAAATCAGAACCTGATGTTAATATAAGATTATACTTTTTTGCTAATTTTAAAATTTTATTTTTTATTTCTTTTTTGTAATTTTTATAATACCCATTTTCAATTTCAATGCCTGCCAATCCTGCACTAACTAAATTATGCATATATTTGAATTCTTTTTTGTAATTTGCTCCTACAAAAGGGTGTGATAAAACCGCTACTCCTCCTGCATGCCTAATTGCAGATATAACTTCCTCAGTTTTTAGAAGGTTGTACTTGATTGTAAATAATTTACCGATATACTTTCCGCATAATTCGTCAGTTGATTTTAACAGATCTTTTTTAACCAAAATCTGAGCTACAAAAAAGTACATCATCGGATATTTAGGGAACTCCTTTTTTACCTCTTCATAAGAGATATCTACTCCTAATTTCCTAAGTTCTTGAATACAGAATCTAGTTCCATTATTTACCTCCTTTTTATTATGTTCTAAAATATTCAGCAATCCCTCGTTATTTATGTCTATGAAATAGCCAATAACCTCTCCCCAATCAGATAATACCTCGACGCCAGGAATTATTTCTATGCCTAATTCTTTCCCATACATAACAGCTTCTCTCACACCTTCAACAGAGTTGTGGTCTGTTAAAGCCAGATATTTAATGCCTTTTTCTTTTGCTTTTTTGGCTAGTTCTTTTGGAGTAAAAATTCCGTCAGAGTAGATTGAATGGGTATGTAAATCGGCATTTTTCATTTCAGCCGCCTTTCTCCCTTATAACGCCTGCTTTTTCAAGGATCGTAGCTATTACTGTATCTGCTATTTTCTCCACATCATGCACAGTTCTTTTTCTGTGCTTTAATTCTCCAAGGCAAACTTCTTTTATCCTTAAGTTTCGCTTTACTGCATCCACCAGTATGCTTATATCGATGCCGTAATCGTTTCTGAATTCTATGCGCCCGAAAAATCTTTTTCTGGCAGCTATCTGGCCGCTTACAGGATGTGTAAAGCCGGTTGCCGAGAAAAGATGCTTGAGCAGGGGCTTGTAAAGGAAAATGCTTGTGCCGGTCTTTGACTTATACTGGGAAAAATATGATTTTACGAAATCTGCTTCATTTTTCAGGATAGGATCTATCAGCATATTTACTTTTTGAGGAGTCAATGATTCAATATCAGCATCAACAAAAACAATTATGTTTCCTTTTGCATTTTCAACTCCGGTACGCATTGCCATGCCTTTACCCACATTCCTTTTATGCTTGATTACCTTAACTCCGCTAAGCTTTGCTTTTTCATAGGTTTTGTCCTTGCTTCCATCATCAACTATGATTATTTCATTGACTTTGGATTTTTTGACTGTTTCGATGACTTTACGAATGGTCTTTTCTTCATTGTAAGCAGGGATAATTACACTAACAAAATCTTTATGGAATACGCTGTACAAGCTTTGCAGGATTTCATTGACCACCCCAAAAATGTTTTTTCCTTTCACAATGAATAAGAAAAGCTAAGATTATATAAATTTAACGCAAAATTTATATACGCCCCAAAATTACAATTTATAGGTGAACAATATGTATGAAATACTTTATTCGATTGCCTTGATCGTATTAGGAACAGCCTTGGCCTATCTGATAAAGGTGTTCATGGAGAAATATGTGAAGAAAAAGTTTTACAAATGGTCAAAAAACCGCATCTCTTTTGCAGCAAAAAATCTGGGTGATTTCTTAAATCTGCTCAAGATGGTGCTCATGGTTTTTGTATTTTTGGTTTTTTTATCTTACGGATTAGGGCAGATTAAAGAGAATTCATTTATATTGTCTTTATCTGGCTATATGATCTATCTTCTGCCAAAACTATTTGCAATAACCCTCATATTTTTGACAGGCATTATTTTGGCCAGGATAATTGGAAAGGCAATAGAAAATTTCAATTACAATTATTCATACCTGGCTTCGTTCTTTGTGCAGGCGATAATAATCATTGCAACAATACTTACTGTTTTAGAGTATGTTGAGATAAAAACAACTGCCTTTTTTGAGATATTCAGGGTTCTGCTTTATACAATTGGTCTTACAATAGCAATATCATTCGGCATAGCAATAGGATTTGCAATGAAAGACGAGATAAACAAGGTTTTTAAGAAAAAGAAGAAATAGGCATCATATCTTATCTTTTAATTCAGTTAAATTCTTTATCTTATCCGCGTATTCTCTCATGCCCCTTCTGTCAACAAGGATACCCTTTATACCTGCTTTCTGAGCTGCCAGAATATCAGATTCCATGCTGTCGCCCACCATTACAACTTCTTCTTTTTCCAGCTTTAATTTTTCAAGTATTGCCTCAAATGACTGCACATCTGTCTTCAATAATCCTGTTTCATAAGACAAAGAGATTATATCAAAATATTTCTTCATATCAAACTTTTCAAGAATAGGCTCAACTGAAAAGCCGTCTGTATTGCATAATAAAACTAATTTGTGCTTTTTCTTTAATTCCTCAAGAACCTGAATCGTTTCCTCAAAAGGCTTTGCCAATAATCTGTTCTTGTTCCACATTCCAACGCAGTTCTCAATCTGGTAATCCTTTGCCGGAATCTGGAATTCACTGCATACTGCCTCAAATGCCTGCATCAAAGACTCATATTTCTTAGTCATGAAAACCCTTTCAAACTTCTCTACAAAGTCCTGAAACGGCATCTTGAGCCAGAGAATGAACTTTGCCTGCCTTATCGGGCTTGGCTCTACTCCGTTCTCAACCAAAGTTCCCCAAAAGTCGAATATTACTGCTTTGATCCCCATGAAAAGAGGGAAAATGGAATGGGTTATAAAGTTTTCGTTTATTTTCTGTTCTTTTTATAAAACTCTATTGCCAGTTTTGAAGGAAGAAAATGATTTTTAGGAAGATCATCCAATGAAAACCACTTGACAGCCAAATGCTCTTCTGGCTCCATTATTCTTGGATCGCCTTTTGCAATGTCTGCAATGTAAACTATTGAGATCCAGTGCATTTTGTTGCTGAAAGTTTCAGTAAGTGTAAGGAATTTTTTGATTTTTATATCAATTCCGAGCTCCTCTTTTATTTCCCTGATTGCTGTATCTTCTGACTTCTCGTTCAATTCCACTTTTCCGCCGGGAATGCTCCACTCGCTTGGCGTTTTTCTGAGCATAAGAAGGACATTGTTGTTTTTAACAATGATCACGCCAACTCCAACGCCAATGAAATCAACGCCGTGCTTCATAGCCAAAAAAAGAAAGAACTGCTATATAAACTTATATTTTTCTTTGCTGCCTTTCCATCTCAAAGAATTCTCCTTCATCTACTGCCTCATTGAGAAGATCCTGCGCAGACCTGACCCTTGCCATTGTTCCTAATTTACCGCAATAAGGGCATCTCTCTGGAACCTTTTCCTTGTCCATTCTGTATCCGCACTTTTTGCAATATAGGCTTACCATAGTCATTTCTTTTGTTATTCAAATATTTAAATTTTTCTGTCAAAAACCACTAATCATAAATAGGCGGCATGTTGCTACGTTCCACCGCATCATGTGGTTAATTGGAAATGTTCACATTTCCAATTTGCTCAAAAATGCAAACATTTTTGACATTTGAGCATGCTCAGAATTTTCCACATACAAAAAAGGTTGGCTTTCTGCCACCAGTCAAAGACTGGATGGAAAATTCTGACATTTTTAATGCGCCCTTCTGTCATGCGCTCTCAAGCTAGGCCTCATCTTTTCAGCGCCCTTGCCTTTATTGGTTAATAAGCCCCTGCTTCTCTTGCCAGATGCTGTAAGTCCGCGGAAAACCCTGCCTCGCTGGTTAATGATCCACTTAATTCTGTCATCAGCCGCTATCTGCGGATGAGCCCTGTCAACCAAAATAACTTCATACCAATAATGCATGCCGTCTTTCGCTACAAAGTATGAATTAAGAACTTCGCAATTAGGATATTTCTTGACTGCTCGCTGCTCTGCAACCCATTGGTAAGACATTGCCAAATCTTTTCTTACCGAAGAATGCTTTGGCCTTCTTGGATGCCTTGTCTTTGGCATTTGCCTTTTATGCCGCATAACACTCTGCCTTACAATTATAAATCCCGGCTTTGCTTTATATCCGAGAGATCTTGCCCTGTCAAGCCTTGTAGGATGCTCAATCCTGATTGTAACTGGCTCATCCCTGAACTGATTAAGCCTTTGCCTTAGAATTATTTTTAATTCGTCAGTTGGTTTTTTCCACAACTGCCTCAGATATTTGTAAGTTCCCATTTAAGCCTCCATTATTTTTGTTTAAGAGATTCAAGGAAGCAACTCCTCACATTTCTCAATAAGGAGAAAATAACAGCCTGTTTATAAAATTATCTGAAAATCGGACTCAAATCCAAAACATTTAAAAACAACTCCCAAATCTCTTTTATTATGGCAAAGCTAAGAAAAGGCGTATCATACAGGTTTTTGGAAAGGCCTTACACAAGAAAGAGCAAATATAGGAAGCTGTCTTATGTCAGATCCGCACCTACAAGCAAGGTTGTAAAATATAATATGGGTGATGTAAGCAAGAAATTCCAGCTTACAATGAACTTAATCACAAAGGATGCTCTCCAGATAAGGCATAATGCAATTGAAAGCGCAAGGGCATCTTCAAACAAGATCCTTGAAGAAGCTCTGGGAAAAAGCGGCTATTTCTACCAGATAAGGATGTATCCTCACCATATTTTAAGGGAAAATCCTCTTGCATCAGGAGCAGGAGCAGACAGGATGAGCCAGGGAATGGCAAGGCCATTTGGAAAGCCCATCGGCATAGCTGCGCAGGTTAAGAAAGGGAAGATCTTATTTACTCTGAAAACAGACAAGCAGAATCTTAAATTGGGGAAAGAGGCACTGTCAAGGGCGAAGAGAAAGCTGCCATGCAGATGCCTGATTGAAGTTATAGAGAATAAAAATTAATTCTGATGCGTGTCATATATCTTATTGATCAAAGTCAAAGTTTCTCCCAATAATTTCTGACGATCTTCTTCTGAAACTATTTTTATTAGCTCTGAATAATCTGTATTGTTCAGGCCTCTGCCCATATACAACCCATTTTTAAAGAAAAAAGCATCGATTAAGGTATAAGGAATGCCAATGTTCCTCCCATCTTTAGGATTCCATTTACTGGCCTCGACATGATCCGAACATTTTACTCTTTCAACAAGATGATCCTCCACACCGTGATACTCCTTGGATAAATGACTTAGTTTATCGCTAGTGTGATCAATGAAACCGCAATGAATGTCTATCAACAACTCCTCTTCTTTGACTTTTCTTTTAACTTCACGCCAAGACTTATTGCACCATATTCCTGTTTTGACATTGCTGTTCTGAATCTCGTAGAAATCTATGCTCCTATTGCCCTTGAGGTTTCTTTTAATGTACTCGTCCATAACAAATCTGCCCCAATCCAGTTCGCCATAATGATGTCCGAGCGTTACTAATGCTTTGATCATAGAATTAGTTAGCTGACTCTTTTTATATAATATTTGCCTTTCTTTTTATCCATCACATCTATAAAATGTTCAACTGTAGGCATTAGTGCATTCTGAAAGCCTTCTTTGGCTATAAATTCGAGAGAAGGGCAGATTTTTTTATCATACCTGACTTCACTTAAAGTCACAGTGGCATTATGATAGCAATAAGCATCATTCAATGGCCTGAACATTATTTCTGACTTACGCCCCTTGCCAACAAAGCCCTTACTGGCTTGTTTGCCTTCTTTAACCAAATGCTCTTTTGCTTCTCTGTGAAAAGTCATAGTATCTTCAAAATCCTTTGCTTTATACACGAGCCTGATGCAGTTGTACATATCGTTCATCAGACACAGAAATACTGTTGGCTTTTTAAAATTTTCCAATCTGTAACTTGTCAAAAGTAATCAAAAAATAAATCCAAAACTTTATAAATAAGGCGCTTTTTCTCAGCTTATGGCATTGACACAATCCAGATCGAATACAAAAGCGAGCGGCGGAAGAATCAAGGATTACAGAAAGAAAAAGCTGAATGAGCTAGCTAGAGAGCCTTCTTTGACGAAATTAGGTGAATTAAGGAAAAGACTAGTCAGAGCTATGGGTGGAATGATAAAGCAAAGGCTTCTTTCGACAGACGTCGCCAATGTGTATGATCCGAAAACAAAAAAATACGTTAAAGCAAAGATAAAAACTATAACGGAGAACCCTGCCAACAGGCACTATGTCAGAAGAAATATAATGACAAAAGGAACGATCATAGACACAGAAGCAGGCAAGGCAAGGATCACATCAAGGCCAGGGCAGAGTGGATCAGTTGATGCTGTGCTGATTTCTTAAGTGTTACTTTAGAGTGGTTAAAAAATAGAAAGGTTTAAATAGTGGCTGATTTTATGTAATTATGATGATACCTGCACTGGAAGAAAGACTAGAAGGCTTTGACTATTTAAGGCCAGCATTACTGTCTGAATTGGAAAAAGAAAGAATAAATTTTGCTGATAGAAGCAATTGGAATTTATTGCCGAAGGAAAGCGGCGGCCAAAGAGGCAATGTACGTTCTTGGAAATACGCGTGGAGCGATAAAATAATCAATTATTTCAGCGAAATTGATGCGCCTTTATCTGATGAATTTGCCACAAACCTTTATACTGCTTTGAACAAAGATGTAATGAAAAAAGTTGTTTATGGTATATTAAGCATACCTGAAATACCCTCAGATATATACAATAGCTTGACAGACTGGGAAAAACTCTGTTTTGCTGCAGGGACTTACAGCAAGAGAAGCGTAGATGATGTAAGGGACAAATCATTGCCGGAGATTGTCCATTCATTTGTTAAAAGGGGCTATGATTATCTGCACAGAACGCATGCTATAAAAAGAGCGAAAGGTGAATACGAAACCATATTGAAAATTCCAGGCTCACAAAACTATCGTATTAGGGAAAAGAAAGAAACTAGATGCAAAGAAAAACAAATTGTGTTTGAATATTAAAATGCTTAAAATTCTAAACAACCTGCCTAATTTCGGGATAACGCTTGACGAGCTGTTCAGCTTTAGATCAAGGCCTAAGGCAAACCCTGGGCAAAACTATGAAGCATTAAGCCATGCAATAGATGGCATTGAGCTGTTTGAAGTGCCTAGATCTAATCTTGGCGTGCCATTGGAAATGCTGCAGCATATGAATCCAGCAAATATACTGTCTTATTATACAGGGCTTGGGAGATTAATAACAAAAGGTGCGATAAGCTATAAGGGTCAAGAAATTGAATACGAAATGCTGCTGAAGGAAAATCCACCTCACATAATTGTTTCAAGGCTGGTTGGTTATGGATACAAGTATAATGCAATAATAAAAATTAAAAATAAAATGCTGAAAAGAGGAGTCCCAAAAGAAGAAATAAAACAAAGGATGCTTTATTTGTTTATAAAAAATGAAAATGTAAAGAAGGAATTCATGCATTCGTTAAGGGAAGCAAGAAAAACAAGATATTACAAGGATGTTAAAAAACCCATTTATGAAGAAGCGATGAATAAGGATAAACTATCCTATATAGAAAATCTCGTTTATGAATTATACGCAACTAAAACAAGCAAGGAATACTTATGGAAATTAGGAGGCGGCAAAGTCGGCAGAAGAATGAAGACAAGAAGCGAATCAGAGGGCAGAAAAGGCAATTTATATTTTACGTGGGATGTCAAAGGCAATTACAACTGCACATGTCCTGCAAGGGTAGAATGCAAACACATAAAGGAATTGAAAGCAAAAAAGTATGTGCTAAAGGGTTTGCTACCTGAAGAGCAGGAACTTGGAAAAAATGTAGTTTCCCATCGTCATTCAGAATTCAGGGATCCGCTAACAATGAATTTGGATGAAATAACGAATGAAGCAGGAAAGCTTGCAACTATACAAGAAAAACTTAAGCTGGAAGGCGGCAGCCCGGAATATGCAAGAATACTTGACAGGCTCAGGCGGCTTAAGGATATATTTGAATTGAAAAGGCGCAGTGAAATCTAAAGAAACAGAAATCTGCACCTTTCAATCGCAGATATTTGCTGGTTCTTGTTGTTTTTTTAAATAAACATATTTATATATTTGACAGATAATGCCATCACATGCCATTATTCCACAGAAACATCAATGCAAGGCTTCTGCAGCATATTGAAGAATTAAAAAAATTAGGCATACTTCCAAATAAGTGGAAATGGCACAAAGACCAGATAGAGAAATTGGAGCTTGTTGATGAAAAGCTGATCCAAGACCTGATTGATATGCACGCAAAAATCCAAGAAAAAAAGATTAAAACAGGCTATTATGAGGACTTCGAGTTTTTAATCACGCCGTTATACACGCTTCGCAGGGATCTTCAGATAATGCTGAAGCAGGAAAACCTGACAGACAGCATGCGGGCAAGCGAAGCAGAGGCTGTAAACAGGCTTATCGCAGAGATAGAAAAGCATTTCGAGGGAGAAAATGAGTGGTATGGAAAAAAGGCAGCTGCGCGCATAAACCGAATTAAAAACATAATCGCAGAGATTCGCAAAATACTTGAAGAAAATTATCCGGCAAGAGCAGGCATGTTCGATATTGTTTATGAGCAAGATCCAACAATTAAACCTTCAGATCATAGGGCTTTTCCTGCATTCTTTGTTTTTTTAGAAAATCGCAAAGACTGGAGAAAAAGATACATTATTGCGCATCTTTTAAGAGAGGATCTGGATGCAAAAGTCAAGCTTTCAGATCTAAGATCGAAATATCAGCTCGACTACAGTCTTAAAGAAGAAATGAAAAAATCATTAGCTGATGAACAGCAGCCAGAAGAGACGCTAAGCATTGTCAGGAAAATCTTTCATGAGATTATCCTGTTTGCAGCCAATAACCGCATTGCCGACTTATATTTAAAGAAAACATTTGAGGCAGCATACAACATTCTGCTAAAGCAATCAGGCTACATGCAGTACGATAATTCAATTCCGCTGCAGATTATAAGAGAAATGATTAAAAGAGGAATGCTGCCCGAATACGATGCTCTCAAGCAGGAGTGGCTTATAAGCCAAGTCCGCCATGAGTATTCAATAAACCAAAAGGATGCTGAGAACATATACTTTGAAATATGTGAATTAATTGTTGGCGATCTTAAAGCCAGGAAAAATCAGGGAGAAGAAGTCCATTGGAAAGCAGAAGTCAAAAAAGCAGCAGGATCTGACAAAATAATGATAGAAGCAGTTATGCTGCATGAGCAGAATCAAGGGCGTGCTGCAAGAGCAGATGAAAAAAAGATAAAATGGATTGTTTTCCTGTTCCGCGACTGGAGTAAGGTATACATGAGAGACGGCAAATACTCGGAGTATGCTTTTTCAAAATTGGAAAAAGAGCTTGAACGCCAATGGCATAGAAAAGGCTTTGAGCCATAAAATAGAATGAACAAACTGCTGCATATATACCAACAACTATTCAAAAACTTCGGCCCTCAAGGATGGTGGCCTTTGACTGTTTCCGGCTATAAAACAATGCATCATTCAGGAGATCCCAGAAATGACAAGCACAGGCTTGAGATCATAATCGGCGCAATACTCGCCCAAAACACGAGCTGGAAGAATGTTGAGAA
This sequence comes from Candidatus Woesearchaeota archaeon, assembly GCA_030651135.1. Classification (NCBI taxonomy): domain Archaea; kingdom Nanobdellati; phylum Candidatus Woesearchaeota; species Candidatus Woesearchaeota archaeon. Next base: position 117,507 of record JAUSCS010000010.1, on the reverse strand, counting down.
AGCGCTTTATAACTTAAGCAAAAACAATTTAATTAATCTTGAAAAACTGAAAAAAATAAATCAAAAAAAGCTTGCAGATTTAATCAGGCCTTCAGGCTATTACAACCAAAAGGCTGAAAGATTGAAGATTATGGCGGATTTTTTATTGAAAAATTCTGTAGAGAAACTAAAAAAACTACCAATTGAAGAACTAAGAAAAACATTGCTGAGCATCAAAGGCATCGGCCCGGAAACAGCAGATTCCGTCATTCTGTATGCATTCCAGAAGCCGATCTTTGTCATTGATGCATATACAAAAAGGATTTTTGAAAGATTAGGATTTAAAGAAAAAACATACGCGCAATTGCAGAAATTATTCATGGATAATTTGGAAAAAAAGCATAAGATCTTTAATGAATACCATGCCTTATTGGTTGAATTGGGCAAGAATTACTGCAGAAAATCTCCAGTCTGCATCAAATGCCCGCTTAACGAAACGTGCAAAAATAAAAAGCTTTAAAAACCTGCAATACTCCTATCCCTAAAAAGAGGTGTATTATGGCTTTTTTGTGGTTCGGAAGGAAGAAAAAAGAGGAGTTTGATCTAGGTCCAGAATTAGGAAGCGAAGCTGGCTTTGGAAGATTTGACCAGCCTCAATATGGCCAACCTCCAACTGATGAGCTTGGACTGCCAACCAATTACGGCCAGAATTCTGCAGCTCCCGAGACGTTTTCACCTTATCCGCAGCAATCCACGGGGCAGTCTTTTCCATCTATGCCTTCATCAACAACACAGAGGCAGTTTGGATCTTCCCAGCCATATCAGCAGCAGCCAACAGGCACAAACCGCGACATAGACTTATTAGCGAGCAAGTTAGATGCTATAAAAGCGACATTAGACGCAATTGATCAAAGGCTCAAGACAGTTGAAAGATTGATGCAGGGCGATGAAGGGTATAAGTTTAAGAAAGGATGGTAATTGAGCTCTCAGAGTTATTATTAAGTCTTACCAATATAGTAAAATAAAAAATAGATGATGATTACTAAAATCATAAGAACAATTATAGTTTTCCAGAACCACTCCCTCTTGTAATAGGGCCTATTTACCCATTTTTTATAACTCTCAGTGAAGTCTTCTGTACTTTCAGTATGACTCAATTTCTTTCCGTCATCAACAAATTCAAAGTTTCCGCCAGTATGGGTTTTAGAGGCCATTATATGCTAGTAAGAATGCTTCTTTTTAAATCTTTTTGTGTATTGTATTTGGTGCTGTAAGTGTTGAGAAGAATATATAATTTCAATTATCAAACCTCTGCAATCTTTCAGATTTCCACTAGAATTTATAGCTCAAGATTTTTAATGCCTTAATTTAGAGAAAGTTTTTTATAGTGTATTCAAAATAAAACAAATAATGAAAAAAATCCTGAAAGAAAACAAAAAATCCATAAACCCTCTGATATTTTTTTTAATACCTGTTTTAATTATTCTTTTTGACCAATTCACAAAATTCTTGATTAAAAATTATTTGGCATTAGGCCAGTCTTTTCCTTTGATCAAAAACACCGTCTATTTCACTTATATCCAAAACACCGGCGCAGGGTTCGGGCTGTTCAGAAGTTTTAATTCTGTTTTGATCTGGGTCTCTGTAATTATAATCGGCATTATTCTGTATTATTATGGTGAAATTATAAAAAACAAAATAACCACAACAGCATTTGCACTGGTTTTAGGCGGCGCAGCCGGCAACTTAATTGACAGGATATTTTTGGGCTATGTTGTTGATTTCATTGACTTCAGATTCTGGCCTGCCTTTAATGTTGCGGATTCTGCTGTTACAATAGGTGTCATTATCTTAATAATTTATTTTTTAAAGAAAAAATAATTATGCCATTTATATCTCTAAAATATCGTTTAATGATGAAATAGTCTGCACGCCGTCATGAGACACAGTTATTGCGCCGTCATCAGATGGTCGGACTAAGAGTCGAAAATCTATTCCTGCATTTCTGGCGCCTTCCCCGTCATCTTTAAGGCTGTCGCCTATATGCAGGATTGAGTTAGTATGGACTCCGGATTTTTTTATTGCATTCCTGAATATCCCCCTTCCTGGCTTGTACACCCCGATTTTAGCGGATATTGTTACAAAATCAAAGTATTTGTTCAGGCCTTTGCCATGATATAATGCCAATAGCCTTGAGTCAAAATTTGAAACTATCCCCAATATTTTGCCTTTCTTCTTAAGTTCAGTCAGAGTTGGCTTAACATCATCATAGAGCTTCCAGCGTTTAGGCTCAGCAAATGTGTTGAAGAGCTCGTTAAAGAATCCTTCAAAATGACTGCGGTCAACAAAGTCCTGATCAAACCTTTTGAAAACAGCATAGACAAGATCATGCCACCAATTCTTTTCTATCTCTTCTGATGTCTTGAAATTGTTTTTGTAGAAGGATTGCTTTCTGATTGAAAATTCCTCCTTGAATGCAATGCCTATCTTTTCAGGAACAGCATAAACAGAATAACTTTCAGCAACTTCAGAGTATATATGGCCTGCTGAAGGAAACGGCTCAATAAGCGTCCTGGCGGCGTCAAAGAAGATTGCTTTGTAATGTTTTGTCATTTGTATTTATTAAAATCTTCAATTCTGGCAATGCAGTATGTAGCAGCATATCCGTTGATGCTTGGATTTTGGCCATGATTGCATATAACGACAACGTCCATGACTTTTTCTTCAATTTTTTTTCCAAAAACTTCTTGTCCATGTAAAGCAAAAATACAATAACGATCAAGAATTGCTATTGCCTTTTTCATATCTTTGGAAAGCCTGTCTTTTCTATATACCTTGGGTTCTCCGAAATATTTTATTAAAAGATCCCGATTGGGACTTAAATGCCTGTCTGACTTGCACATAAACGTCCACATTTTTATTGGAGCTCTTAGCCCTATATCGCCTATGCCGTTTAAGCTGAACACATTGCTTACAAGACTTCCTATATCGCTATCAGAATTTCTTTTGCTTTTAGTTGTAGATTCTTGCATTTTGATCACCACTAAGATTTTTATTTCAAGCAGCCATGCTTCTTATACCCTTTCTTCTTGGCTTCTTCGTCGCTGTTCAGCCAAACCCTGTTTCTTGCATTGATCTTCTCTGCCCAGTCGCATTTTGGCGCGTGGTAATAGCTGGCGTTTTTGCTTGCAACATACTTGCCTGGCTCATAAGTTTCAACAGAATACTTTGATTCAGAAGGCTCCAGTTCAATATCTTTAACAATGTCTTTAGCATCATAAAAATCTTTATCCTTAGCTTCCTTTTTTTTAACAATATTCAGAGAAGCAAGCATGCCTATTATTGTAAACAGAGCAAGTAAAAATAACATGAAAGACCCGCCTGTCAGGAAATAAAGGTAAATGACATCAACCAGCACAGCAGAAAAATAAACATAAGGCCATGCCCATACATCTTCTTCTTTAAGCAGAAGGTACATTATTGAAATTCCGGATATCAGAAAAATGACAGTCAGGAATAGCTGCCATATGAAAATTCCCTCTATGCCGAATGTCGCTTTTATCAGGCCCACTATATCAAGAAACATCACGATCAATATTGCAAAATGCAATCTGCCACCCATCATAATCAATCAAAACAATAAAGAATATTTAAAGATTTCTATTTTGGAGTGGTATAAAGGAGAAAGGGGTTCTATTTATTATATGCCTTTAAAAGCTGATTTCTATGTTCAGCGCGAATCTTGCAATACTTATAGAATGATTCTCCCAGAGCCATAAGCAATTCTTTTAAATTACCTGTTTTCTTGACTATGTGCTTGACCTCCAGAGGGGATTTGTTGTTAAAAAAATAATTAAAAATATCCCTGTTTACCACAACATCCGGATGTCTGACAATTTCATTATAGAGAGCTTCATTATATTTGTGTACAGTGCGTTCTAGTATGCCTTTATGGCACAAGACAGATAAATCGTGTAATGCATGGAAGTTATCAATCGGCAATTCCGAGCTTTTTGTAGCTTCTCTGCCTATGTTGGGCACACAATCGCCCCAGTGATGGCCATATCCATAAACCTGCGTATCTTCATACATACAATATCTTCTTGCATTCAACAGGCGTTTTAAGATACTTTTCCTGAATTTTTCTTTATGAAAAAACTCATGGGAATCTACGGTATGTTCTTCTACTATAATGCACCTTTTTCCAAGCATTTTTTTCATTTTTTTGTTGTACCTGTAACTTTCATTATTATTCTTTGCGTACCACTTGCTTGTGCCGCAGTCAGAAACCACCACTAAAATAGAATTTTCATCATTAACCATATCATTTAGCCTGTTCTCCCACTTCCTTTTCATTGCTTCAGAAGCCCAATGTCCAAAAGTAATTTTCTTGCCCGTCAAAGGGTGTTCTCTGTCTATATACCCTACACCGCCACCCATCCAAATTGGGAATACCATGACATCTGCCCGTTGTATCAGCTTTTTTTCCAGCATTTTAAATCCGCTCTAAGAAAACTTAGAGGCTTATTCACCCCTTTATTCACTATAAAAACTCAGATCATATTAAAACGCTTCAAACTCTGCCAAGTTCTTCAGATAGCCGTTCTTCTTCAGCCACTGGACTTGAGAAGGCCTGTACTTGAAAACAACATCTCCTTTGTCATCTCCGCCGAGCTCCCACGGCTCAATCAGGACAACATCGCCCTCTCTGACCCACAGCTTTCTCTTCATTCTTCCAGGAATCCTGCATATCCTTGTTTTGCCGTCAAAGCATCTTACCCTATTTCTGGAAGCGCCCAATCTTTGATCAAGAATTCCGATGCACTGCTTGCCTCGCGGAAGTTTGACTCTTCTGATCTCTTCCTCAATCTCTTCCGGTGTTGGCGGCGCGCGAGGCGCGCGTGATCGTTCTTGCATTTGGATTGAAGAAATGAGGATTGTCTTATAAAGATTGCGATATTTTGGAATCTTACAGTAATATCAACACATTTAAATATAATCTCTTCTTCAAACCGAATATGAAACTCCCAAAAAAGAAATTGATTGCTGTAAATGCTCCTCTGTTAAGAAGGATCCTTGCATTTCTTGCAGACCTGCTAATTATAAATTTCATAATATTGAAGCCATTCCGGAATGTATTATTGAAATTAATGCCGGGCGGGTCTTTTAATGAAGCATATTCCTATCTGCTGTCAAATCAAAATTCAAACGCAGCATTATTTTTCATTACACTGATGATATCGCTTCTTGCAATGCTTTACTTTGTTATTTTGCAGTATAAATTAGGCCAGACAGCCGGCATGATGCTTCTTAACTTACACATTGAACCTAAGGAAATCAAGCTCTGGCAGGCTCTAGTTAGAAACCTTTTTATAATCCCGATATTTCCGTTCTTCTTATTATGGGTGCTGGATCCTGTTCATATATTATTCAACAGGGAAGGCCAAAGATTTACAGAAAAGCTGTCGAGTACAAAAGTGGTCCAAGCTTATGAGGTGGTAAAATGAACAAATGGGTTGTTGTCATAATTGTTCTTGCTGTTCTGGGTTTTTTCAGCATGATCTTTGCAGGCATTGCAGCACTGCTTGCTTCAGCGCCAGTTGAATCCGGAAATGCTGCAGTCATTCCAATAAAAGGCATTATAATGGCTGATGAATCATACAGCTCATTCGGCAATATAGTTGCATCCTCGACAAAGGTCATTGAAAACATAGACAAGGCAGATAACAATCCCAATGTGAAAGCCATAATCTTTGATATAAATTCTCCTGGCGGCTCAGCAGTTGCATCGGATGAGATTGCAGCAAGAATAAGCAAGCTCAACAAAACAACTGTTGCTGTAATCAGGGAGGAAGGCGCATCAGGAGCTTACTGGATAGCATCTGCGACAGACTATATAATCGCAAACAGGATGTCGATCACAGGCTCTGTTGGAGTTATTGGATCCTATCTTGACATCTCTGGATTTTTGGACAGGTACAACATAACTTACCAAAGACTGGTTGCAGGCAGTGAAAAAGACATTGGAAGCCCGCTGAAAAACTTAACAGCTGAAGAAAGAGGAATAATGCAGGAAAAGCTGGATAAGATACACCAGATCTTTATTGACGAAGTTGCCCAAAACAGGCTGCTGACAGATGAAGAAATTGATGAAATATCAACAGGTGTTTTCTTTTTGGGAATAGAGGCCTTGGATCTTGGCTTGGTTGATGAGCTTGGCGATATAGACTCTGCAAAGCAATACCTTGCAAATACGCTGAATATAACAATCTCTGCATTCGGCTATACTGAAAAGAAGAGCTTTATTGACCTGCTCGCAGAAGCATTTTCGCAGCAGTCTTTTTTCGTCGGAAAAGGGATAGGATCTGCGGTCTTTGATAGAACAGGAATAATAAACAAAATTGACATTCAAACATAAATGATATAGAGAATGAAAAAAGACGTGAATCCAAATATCGCTGTATTTCTGATTTTAACAATCTTTACATTGGTTTTATCTGCGAGTATAGCGCACGCCCTGAAAATCGATGATGAAGTCGATGAGAAATTCAAAACAAACAGCGAAGTTGATGTAATAATAAAATTAAAAGATGACCTGAATTTGGATAATTTCAATATTAACGAGAAAAAAGAAAAAAGAAAAAACAATCAGGAAAGCGTTATTTCAGAATTCTCAGAGAATGAGCTGAAAGCGAATCATAGATATTCCATTGTAAACTCTTTTTCCGCAAAAATAAAGCGCTCTGCATTTAACAAGCTGAAAAACAACCCCGATGTTGAGGCAATCGAATACGACCATCCGATGCAGATTGCCCTTTCAGCAAGCGCTCCGCAGATAAATGCAACCAAGTTATGGGGGCTGACTTACAATGGGACAAATCTTACCGGATTAGGGCAGACAGTGTGCATTTTAGATACAGGCATCCAATACACCCATCCTGCTTTGGGAAACTGCACAAACACAACATTTCTTGGGGGAAACTGCACAAAGGTTCTTGGCGGATATGATTATGTCAACACAGACTGGGATCCTGATGATGACAATGGCCATGGAACTCATGTGGCAGGCATTGTAGCTTCGATGAATGATACATATAAGGGAGTTGCGAATAATGCAAGCATTATAGCAGTCAAAGTACTTAATTCAGCTGGAACTGGAACAACGGCCAACATCATAGCAGGCATTGACTGGTGCGTCAATAACGCATCAAGGTACAATATAACAGTAATCAGCATGAGCCTTGGCACTTCTGCTTTGTACACCAGCTACTGCGATGATTCTTATGCATCAATGGCATCTTCAATAAATTCTGCAATCGCAGCAAATATTTCTGTTTTCGCAGCAACAGGAAATAACGGCAATAAAACAGCAATTGTATCTCCGGCATGCATACAGAATACAACATCAGTAGGAGCCGTCAACAGCAATGATGCAATTTCTTACAACAGAAACAACATAACAGATGTGCTGGCTCCGGGCGTGAGCATAACTTCAACTTATACAACAAGCGGTTATGCAACTTTTAGCGGAACTTCAATGTCAACTCCGCATGCAGCAGGAGCAGCAGCATTGCTGAGGCAGTACAGGAAACTTGAAACAGGAGCATCGCTGACATCCCTGCAAGTTGAAAACGCATTAAAGATAGGCAAAAATATAACAGACAGCTCTGGCTCAAACCTTAATTTTACAAGAATTGACTTATGGCCTGCATTGGCATCTATTGATACAAATGCTCCGATAATAACCTTTGTCGGGCCCACTCCGCCGAACAGCACAATAACAAAGAACAGCACAGTTTACATAAATGTAACAACAAATGAGATCCTGACTTCTGCATTGCTGGAATGGAACAACACAAATACAACAATGAACGGCACTGGAACAAATTTCTTTTTTAACAAGACAATAACAAATGGAACATTCTCTTACAGGGTTATTGGCATAGACTCGTTCAGCAATACAGGCTATTCCCAGACAAGGAGTATACAAAGAAACAGTTCAGCAGCGCCGTCAATAGATTCTTTCTCGCCAATATCAAACTATTCAATGCTGGAGAATTCTACATTGCAGTTCAACATATCTGTTTCTGATGCCGATAATGATACATTGACATTCTCATGGAAGTTTGACGCAGCTGAAAATGCAACAACCCAGAACTTTACATTTTACGCCAATTTCACTTCAGCAGGCAATCATAATCTTACAGCTTATGTTTCAGATGGCGACGTGACAGTATACCTGTATTGGAATCTCACAATAAACAATACAAACAGGGTTCCTTCTATTTCAAATCTGAACATTACTCCTCAAAATGCAACAAAAGCCAACAATATAACATGCGGCTATAATTATTCAGACCCAGACAGCGATGCAGAAAGCGGCACAAAGATAAGATGGTTTTTAAATAATTCAGTAAATGTAACATTTGAAAATTCAACAACAATAAATTCCACTCATCTCATAAAAAACCAGACATGGCGCTGCGAAGTAACTCCCAAAGATGGAACAGCTTATGGAACAGCATTAAACTCCTCAAACATCACGATACAAAATTCAGCACCTGTTCTGGCATCAATCGGCAATAAATCAGTAGCAGAGAATTCAACATTAATCATACAAATAAATGGGACTGATCTTGATAATGAGGCATTAACTTATGGCACAAATTTCAGTTACGGTACTCTTAACATATCAAATGGCACATTTGAGTGGACTCCTAACTTTACTCAAGCTGGAAATTATTCTGCTGTCTTTAATGTTACAGATGGGGTTGTGAATTTATCGGAAACAATAACAATAACTGTCAATAACACAAACAGGGCGCCGTCAATAGACTCTTTCGCGCCGAATACAGCTGCATTCTCTATAAACGAGAATGAGACAGCGTCATTCAACCACACATCTTCTGATCCAGACGGCGATAATATGACATACTTATGGAGGCGGGAGGGCCTTATTCAAGTCACATCGCAGAACTGGAATTACACATCAAATTTCAGCTCAGCAGGCAGCTACAATGTGACGCTTGTTGTTTCAGACGGATCTCTTGACAGGACAAATTACTGGAATCTTACTGTGAATAATTCTGACAGAGCACCCATATTGAATGTTACAATCCCAAATCAGACATGGTATAAAAACGCAAACAAGACAATCAATCTCAGCCTTTATTTTGCTGATCCTGACGGCGAGCCAATGAATTTCACAAATACAACTGCTCCGGTAAATGTGACAGTTTCAATAAACGGCTCAATTGCTACATTAACACCTGCTGAAAACTGGACTGGAAATACATCAATTGCATTTAATGCTTCAAATAATCTCTCTGCATTAAGCAATACAATAATACTCAATATAACAACTGACTTAGACGGAGATGGCATTGTCTCAACCTCTTTCAGCGGAACAGACTGCGATGACAGCAATTCAGCAGTCTATCCCGGCGCTTCCTGTACAATAAGCTGCTATTCCGGCTCAACTTATAGCTCAAGCTGCGCATGCTCAGGAGGAAGCTACACTTGCGGCGGCAGCAGCGGCGGAAGCAGCAGTAGCGGAGGAGGCGGAGGTGGTGGCGGAGGCGGCAGTGCAAGCGCAGCAGCATCAAGCTCCCAAACATTCATATTCTCTTTAACAGCAGGGGAAATAAAGACCATGTCGCTTCCAAAAGAAAAAATAGCATTCGCAAGCGTTCAGCTTGCAGTTTCAGCAAATGTTGAAAATGCAAACATAAAGTTTGAAAATCTAAAGGAAGTTCCGCCAATAGGAATAGATGTTCCGTTAGGAACAACATACCAATATGTGCAGGTTACAAAATCAAACATCCAGGATGCAGCAATAAGCTCTGCAAAGATACAGTTTGTAGTTGAAAAATCATGGCTGAGTGAAAAGGGAATAAAAGATTCTGATGTTGTTTTGGTGAGATACACAGATAAATGGAACGAATTAACAACAAAAAAGGCAAGTGAAAGCGACAAATATGTGTACTATGACGCAAATTCGCCTGGCTTCAGCTATTTTGCGATAACAGCCAAGAAGAGTGAGAAGGCGGAGAAAATAACAGCCGCAGCAGTTGCGAATATTACGAATGTTTCTATTGATAACATAACGATCACGAATATGGCTTCTGAAGAAAACATCACAGCTAAAAAAGCAAAAGAAAAAACAGCAAATAGATTTTTAATGCCTCTGCTTATTTTATTTCTTGCTGCTGTTGTTGTTTTTGATGTTGTTCTGGTTCTATGGCAGAAAAAGAAAAATCTTTAGTCAGAAATGTTTGATCAAATAAACCTTATCATTCTCCCTTACAGCATTTTTTAATTTTATTGTCACAATGCTGCCTTTTTTAGCTTTATTTGTTTTTTCATTCCTGTCATTCAGGATCGTTTCAGCTTTTTCATTCACAACGCCTGTTTTATTACCCTGAAACATAAGCTCGCTGTTAATGCCAAAGCCAAGCCTTTCGACTTTTATTAATGCAACGTTGCTTTTTTTATAAAAATTTAAAACTTTGCCAACATACTCTTTCTTTGATGTCGCTTTGCTGCCATACGCATCTGCGAAGTCCTTTGCAGTCGGCATACCGAGGTAAAACCCGGATGAAAAGCCGCGGTTATAGGCTGTTTTAAGCTTTTTCAGCAGCTTGTTTTTTATTTCGTTTAGTTTTTTATAATTGCTTATTGCTTCTTTGTAGCATTCTACTGCCGTTTTTACATACTCCGGGCTTCTGTTTCTTCCCTCTATCTTGAAAGCATTGATTCCTGCTTCGATCAGTTTGTCAATAAAAGGCAAAGCGCACAGATCTTTCGGACTCATTACATAGCTACTTCCCAATTTTAATTTGTATTTGTCTTCAGGATCATAAACAACATACTCCCTTCTGCATGGCTGCAGGCATTCGCCTCTATTCGCTGATTTGCCGAATAAATGCTGGCTTAAAAAGCATCTTCCGGAAATGCTGACACACATTGCGCCGTGGATGAAGCACTCTATTTCAACATTTAGTTTATTTTGTTTTATCTTTTTAATTATATCTTTTACCTGCTCCAGGCTCAATTCCCTTGCAAGATTTATTCTGGTTATATTTTTAAACTTGCTTTTCAATGCCTTTACTGCCTCAAAATTGCTCATTGACGCCTGTGTTGACAGATGAACTGGCAGATTTAATTTTTCACATTCATTCACAACAGAAAAATCCCAGCAGATTATCGCATCTATTTTTGCTTCCCTGGCTTTTCTTAAAATGTTTTTTAATTCTTTTATCTCCCTGTCATAAATAATCGTGTTCAGGCATAAATATGCCTTAATCTTATTCTTGCGGCATTCTGCAGCAATATTCTTTAATTCATTCAGTTCAAAATTGCCTGCAGTCATCCGCATATTCAGCTGCTTCAATCCAAAATATATTGAATCTGCTTTTGCATTTATTGCTGCCCTCAGCATTATCCAGTTTCCAGCAGGCGCAAGAAGTTCAGGTGTTTTCATTCTAGCATTTCTCTTATGAATTTTATCTCCTTTTCCAATATTCCTTTTTCTCCAGGCCCAAAATTTTCCTCAATTATTATCGGCACTTTCAGTTTTTTTATAAATTTTAATTCTTCAATAAGCGCTTTGCTGCATAAGCTCAATGGCTGGTGAAGCTTGCCCTTTATTGCGCCGCTCAGATGAACTGCAGTTAATTTGTTTTTAAATAATCTGTAAAGCTTCCCTATTTTATTGACCGAATACATTGTCGGATGAGTTGTGTCCAGCACATAGCCCAGCTTAGGGTGTTTCCTGAATATTTTTTTCAATGCAGCGCTTTTCACACCTGCGCCTTTTTCCATGTTCTCGATTGTCGCTTTAAATCTCATGTTCAAAATATCATCATAATGCTTTATTTTGTGGGGATGAAAATTTATGTGCTTTGCATTTATTAAAGAAGCGATTTCCTCAATCTTTTTAAGCAGGTTTCGGGATCTTGTTGTATTCTTAAAATTATGCCCAAAAGGAGCATGCACGCTGTTATATTTGAGGGTTCTTAGATATTTTATTGCTGATTGTTTCAATTTAAACTTTCTAAGCTGCTTTACTTTGCCCAAGGTTAATTCAATTCCATCAAAATTAAATCTTTTAATGCGCTCAATTTGTTTATCGAGAGACTTGTACATCCTGTAAATCGAGCCAGTTGCAAAGCATAGAGTCATATTTCCTCTAAATTTATTATTGTCTTTGCTGTATTTTCGAAATCGTCCCTTAATCTTGGGCATGCTGTATTCACCCAGCACTCTATAAATGGAAAGTCCTCAAGCTCGTTAAGATCAATATTATCTGCGGTGAAGATGTATGCATTTTTTCCTTTCCTTTCCAAATGATCTTTTAGCTTTAACGCTGCCTTTAACTTTTCCTGCCCTGGCTTTGTTGAAACTATTATTCCGATATTTGTTGAACTCAGATATTTCAGAAACGCGCCTTTCTGCCTGTTTTTATATTTTAAGATTTCATCATCGCTTATCTTGTCAAAAACATTGTCTGCAGGATCATAAGTAAATACAGCCTTCTTTGTTTTCAATGCAATGCCTATAGGATGGAAAGCGCCATCTCCAATATACAGAAAAGCATCAACTTTTTTTTCAATGTTTTTTGCAGCAGAAGCATCGCAGCCAAGTATCTGGCCGCCGATAATTGCTTTTTTCCCGTATTTTTCAAAATCTTTTTTAATATCCTTTAATCTGTCAAGAAACTGCACTGAGCTGACCAAGCCAACCCTGTCAGGCAGCTTTTCAAATGCCTTTGGATCAATCTTTACCTCGCCTTTGTATTTTGCTGCGATAAAAAGAGTTTTCATTAATGATGAAAGAAGCGTTGTTATTTTTAAGCTTTACTCAAAAAACTTTAGTTATACGGCCCGGCTCTCTGTCATTTATCTTTTCTTTCAGGCTTTCTAATTTTTCCTTTCCCGCCCCGGTTTCCTTCCATGACCTGTGGGTATCAATGAATTTTATCCACCAAAGCAGAGAATTCATCATCATTGTACATCTTATAGGGGCTGAACTGGTTTCTTTTCATACATGCAAGGATATCAGCATATTTCTCAAAGTTGGCTGCCATCTTCATCAGTACGCTGCCCAGATCATCATCACCGAATCTTAGCTCCTGCCTGTAGGCGGATGCAAATCTGTAGCAGTACTTGCCCATTTCAATTGAGCTTTCATGATTAATTTGATCATCAGAAACAATTCCGAAGCTCAGCAGCAGAAAATCGGCATTTGTTTTGTAAAATATAAATTTCAGCCTGCTGTCTTTTTTCTCAACAATATTTATAATCTCCTGCTTGTCGTTTACATACCTGCTGAACCTTGCTCTTGCAGAGGGATTTACAAAAGAGCTGCACAGCTTTATAATGTAAATCACAGCATCGTCCTCAAATTTCATAAAATTGCCTTTGTCTTCCCTGTGAGAGTTATATTCTTCATTGAGATTGAATCCCAACAGCCTGCACGCCCTTCCAAAGCAGTCAGAAAAAAGAGATTCGATGTTTCCGCTTTCTTTAAACTTCAAGTCAAAGTAATCCATCAGCAATAGAATAAAATTTCATTATATAAATGTTTTTATGATGTGCTACGAATTTAGTAATGCTGTTTATATTTCCGATATCTGCTAAAAGCATTTTCAGCAGTATGTGTTTCCGGATCCCACCAGCCATATTTTTCTGCAGCCCTATCAACGCCCAACCCCAATAATCCACCGGCAAATGCCCCTAATACAAGCATAAGCCCAACAATATATGTTTTTTTGTCACTTACATCAAAGCCTTTCTTGAAGTTAGCTGCATAAACCTTCTTGCACCTGTCCATCATTCTGTTGTATATTTGTTTAGAATTGCCTTTTTTGCGGTCAAGCTCAACAGCAATTATCTCTCTGGTGTCAGCTTCAAGCAATGGCAGCTGGTTTTCTGCCAAGCCTATTCCTGCGAATATTTCATTGATTGATTTTTGCATTTCAAGCCCGTCATCTTTAGCTTGCTGGCACATAAGATATTCTGGCGGGCCTGGCCAGCTTGTTGTTTCTTTTCTTGTTTTGTATTGGGGCTTAACTTTATCTTTAGTCTGCCTCCAGACATTGGCATCCTTTTTGAGTTCCCTCAAATATTGGCCAATTACCGACAAATTTCCATTAAATGTTGAGCCGATTTTCCAAGTAGATGCAATCCTTTCCAGAGTAATTTTATCAAGTCTCGCATTTTTGTCTCTGCTTACTTCAGCTGCCCATTCACCCTCTGCATTGGTTTGAGATGCTGTTCTTATGACTTTGCCGTATTTTAGCTCTGGATGCTTTTTTAAAAACTCATCTAGGTTTTTTGATGCTCTCTCTCCGATATCATTAAAGTATGTATGAAAGTAAATGGAATAGTCATATTCATATTCAACATATGTTTCTGTATGGGTGTTGCCATCAGAATCAGTATAAGTTCGTGTTTTCACAACAGGCTTGTCGTAATCCTGCCTTTTTACTTTCCATGATTTTTCAAAAGTCTGAGCCACTGGTTGAATCTCATTTCTTGCTTCATCAAATTCTTTAAGCTCATCCTTGAATTTTTTTGCATCCTCTGGAACTGTTTTTAGTAATAAATAAAGCGGATGGTGGTGGTGCGTTAATGCCGGATCCATCTCAACCTCTAGCTCAAATGCAAACTTTCTAAGGGATAATTTTCCGCCGCTATTTGCTAAATTTGAGCGTTCAAAGATTTTCATATTTATGTCATTAAGACCGGCAAGGTATGAAGTAGCAGCTGGAACTTCTATGCCTGCATACTGCGCATCTCTTTTGATCTGCGTTATTTCAGAAAATGCCAGGGGTGTTTTGCTGCTGCAAAACATATATGTTATGCCGCCAGAAAGAGCGCATATTAAACTTGCTCCGACAAGTATTTCTGCAGGTGTTTGCCAAAAAAGTTTTTTTGCGCCTAGCCAGATTTTTTCAGGATTCTTAACTATATCTGCTATATTGTTTTTTATTACGCTTGTTCGACTTTTTCTATCCATCATATAGGGATAATGCTGATTTTATTTATAAATCTTTCTATTTTTACTACTAAATAATGATTATTATTTTACCATAATACTTTATAAATAGCAATATTTAAACTAGTGCCATGGCAGAATTAAAGCGATCCCTTGGATTCATCACAATCCTGGCCTTATCGATCAGCTCCATGGTGGGCACTGGCTTGTTTATCGGTCCGGCTTTAGGAGCCTATTATGCAGGGAATGCCTCTTTGATTGCATGGATCATAATGTCTGTTGTTTCGATCTATATTGCACTCTGCTTCTCTGAGCTTGTCTCATTATTCCCAAAAGCTGGCGGAGTCTATGAATTTGCAAAACAGACTTATGGAAGATTTACCTCTTTTCTGGTCGGATGGACAGCATGGCTCACTGAGAACATAACAACAACACTGCTTATTGTTACTGCAATAAATTATCTCACGCCAACGCAATTTCCTTTGATTTACAAGATCATAATCAGCCTGATCTTCATAATCATCCTGAACATAATAGCCTATCTCGGCCTGGAAGCAAGCTCTGCAACAATGATCTTCTTTGCCGCGATAACTGTCGGCCTTGTTTCATTATTTGTCATATTGTCTTTCTTCCATCTGAACATTGGAAATTTCTCGCCTTTCTTTACAAAGCCGCCAGTTTCAATATTAATAACAATATTTTTCATTGCAGAAACATTCTTTGGCTGGGAAGCAGCAACTTATCTGGCAGAAGAAACAAAAAACCCTGAAAAGGCAATTCCCAGGGCATTGCTCTGGTCAACTGCAATAATGGGTGTGGTCGGCGTATTGACGGCATTTGCATTGCTCGGTGTTTTTTCAGCTGAAAAGCTTTCAACATTCCCTGCTCCTATAAACAACCTCTCGCTTCTGCTTTTCGGCAGATTCGGGGATTACATAAGCGGGATTGGGGTTTATCTCATACTTATCGGATCAGCAGCATCAGGCATAATAGCCGGCCCAAGGCTGATACTTGCGCTTGCCCGAGACAAGCTTTTTCCTTCGGGGTTTGCAAAAATACATGAGAAATACAAAACTCCGTACAAGGCAGTCATATTCCAGACAGTTGTTTCGATAATAGTTGTTTTTCTGGCAATCGGCTTGTACGAAAAGATACTCTCGCTGCTTGTCCCGCTTGTTATCCTGATGTATATACTCATTATCCTGGCAATCCCGATATTAAGGATAAAAAAAGCCAATCTCAGGAGAACATTTAAAGTTCCATTTGCTAAAATAGGCACGGCCATTATAAGCCTGTTCTTCCTGGCGATTATTTTAAGCTGGCTCTTTTCATCAAAAGACGCCTGGAATTCCTTGTTCACTGCATTGTCGCTTCTTGCTCTAGGCATTCCGCTTTACTTCCTTCTGGAGCTTTATTATGATCCAGGCATGATAAGAAAAATAGAAGATGCATTTGCTTATCTGACATTATGGACGGAAAAACTTTCCCTTCCTCTCAGCGCAAGAAAACAAATAATAAGCATTATTGGCAGCACAAAAGGAAAAACAATGCTTGAATTCGGCTGCAATGTCGGAACATTGACAATGCACCTTGCAGAAGAAGTTGGAAAAGATGGAAGGATCTATGCAACAGACATCTCAGAAAGGGATCTGAGGATTACAGGAAACAGATTGAGAAAAAAAGGCCATAAGCACGTTACATTGATTCATGACCCGCATCATGCGGAAAGAGTGCATCCAAATGTTCCAAAAGTTGATGTTGTTGTTTCAGTCGGCATGCTCTCTTATGTCCAGAAAGTGAAAAACGTCTTAATGCAGCTCAACAAGAGGATGAAAAAAGGCGATAAAATCTGCTTTGTAGAATATGACAAGTTCTTCTATATAATCCCGACAAAGGAATGGATCAGGAATAATGTGAAAATAAAAGAAGTCTTCAGGGATTCCGGATTTAATGTCGCTGTGATCAGGAAGGGAGGATTGTTCTGGGAATATGTTTATATTTATGGCGTGAAGGAGAGGAATGTTGTCAGCTGACTATTTTTTTCCAGCAACCCCGTAATGCACTCTTTTCAATTCTCTAAACCCTGCTTCTTTCATTCTCTTCATAACCCCGGAAACAACATCTATGCCTTTCTTTTCTCCTGGCGATCCTGTATAATGATAAATAATTCCTCTGTTCTTCAGCACTCTGTAAAGCTCTTTATAAAATTCCAAGGAATAAAGCTCTCCAGCAATCTTCAGGCTGGGCGGATCATGGACAATCCTGTCAAATTCCTGCTCTGAAAACTTCTTAATTTGCTTCATCATGTCATTATTTATAATTTTTATATTTTTCAAGCTAAATAACTCGCTAGACCATGGATTGTATTTCTGTATTTCAAGGATGTTTTTATCCTTTTCACAGCTGACAACTAAGTCCGCTCCATTTTTTGCAGCCATTATCGCAGTATAACCTAGCCCGGTGCATGTATCAAGGACTTTTCCCTTGGTCGGCATTATGTTTTCGATCTTCTTGATAGCGTCTTTATACGGATCATATTCCTTTGTAACATGCATCCTTATCCCAGAAATCTCAACAGTGGGCGGAATATCGATGCCGGTCGGAAATAACTTGTAAAATCTATTGGTTTTTTCTGAAAAGAACTGTATTTTTATGATTTTATTCTCTTTTATTAAAAAACAGACCTTGTTGTCCTTGATTATTTTTTTAACATCATCAATAGTTATTTTTTCTGTTTCGTCATTTTTAATTAAAATAAAACTGTTTTTGTCAATTTTAACCTTGCTTTCGGTTATACCTAAATCAAGAGAGACATCAATTTCGCTTAATTCTTTATTTAATGCATTCAATAGCTCTGCTGCCTGGTAATGCGATAAAACTATCATAGATTAAAAATTCGGATTTTTATATTAAAATTTATATATTATTTGACATATATAATAAAAAGATATTATTCCAAAATATATATTAAATCAGCAATATATTTATAAGTTTTGGCCTAAAGAAAAAATCAAGTTAGTTTCTGAGAGGTGATTCGATGGCGAAAAAAGAGAAACCCAAGTTTTTAGATGAAGATAACGAAGAGGATTCTGATGAAGAGGTTGATACGCAGGACTTGGAAGGCTATGACGATGATGACGAAAAGCCAGATGAGATTGACAAAAAAGAAGACTGGGAGGATATTGAAAAATAGGGGTTTTGCTTTTTCTTCATTAACTTTAATGCCCTAAATCCAGTATACGTTTTACTACAAAAAACTTAGAAAGGCTTATAAATGAAAACAGTTCAGACAAGGCAATAGGAATTTTATATCGTTATATTGGAGGGGGTGGTTCACTCCAATACTCGCAAGGGAACTTCTCAAACACTAAGATTTACGTGATTATAGTAAAAGGCACAAAAATTTGAGCAATAAATATGCCTTTTACTTATTACGAACGGACAACTATTACTCAATAGATTTTGTCCGTGAGTATACATATTAATAAAATTTATATAATAGCTCTCTTTCTGGCTTTCTATGGAAGATATTGATAAAGAGGATATGAAGAGTGTGATAGAAGACTTTGTAGCGCAGGTTAAAGAGGCCATCAGATTAGCCAGTAATGTAAGAGTTGTTGGTGAGGTTGATCATATTATAGTATGCGGCATGGGCGGCTCTGCTATTGCAGGCGACATATTGAAGTGTTATCTTGCTGACACAAAAGTCAATATAAATGTAAACCGGGATTATTCTCTGCCGCCAAGCGCAAACAACAAGACTTTGGTTATTGCCTCTTCTTATTCAGGCAACACAGAAGAAACAATAAGCGCATTCAGGAATGCATTGAGAATCGGCTCAAAGATCGTTGCAATAACATCCGGCGGAAAGCTCGAAACATTATGCAGGACAAGCAACATTCCTTTTGTAAAGATCCCGGCTAAGATGCAGCCAAGGAATGCAATGCCTTACAGCTTCTTTGCAATGCTAACTATATTGACTAATTCAAAACTGATACCAAACAGATTTTCAGAAGTGCAAGAGCTCGTCAATTCTATAAACATGGCTGCATTGAAAGAAAAAGGCGAGGAACTGGCATTAAAGCTAAAAGACAAGATCCCCTTGATTTACAGCTCTGAAAGATACAGGGCAATAGGCATAAGATGGAAGCAGGACTTCAATGAAAACTCAAAAGTTCATGCGTTTGCAAATGTTTTTCCTGAATTAGACCATAACGAGCTTGTCGGCTTTGCAAACCTTAAAGGAGAATATTACGTTGTGATAATAGAGGATGAAGATGACTACAAAAGGGTGAAGGACAGGATAAGAATCACAAAAGAGCTTATAAAAAGCAAGAAAGTCGGCATAACAGAGATGGTCATGAAAGGCAACAATCTGCTGCTCAAGATGTTTACTGCTGTCATTATCGGAGACTGGGCTTCTTATTATCTTGCTCTGGAATATGGGATTGATCCAACTCCGGTGAATGTCATACAAGATTTAAAGCAGAGATTAGGGGAATAGGCAACCATAAAAATAGTTTTGTGTTCAGAATTTTATTATAGGAATACTGCACATTTAATCAAACTTCTTGAATTTCTCAGATATTGCCTTTTTCTGCTTTTCATCAAGATGCATGTCGGCCATCATAAAGAGCATATTGTTCTCCTTGTCTATGTGCTGCCGCAGAAGATTGATAATATGGCTTCCGTTGTAATCTAATTTATTAAAATCCCCGGCTTTTACTGCATCTTTGCAGTTTTTTATAGACTTGACCAGGTCTTCATGCTCAATGACCATCATCCCAGTAGGCCCGCCTTCCCTTGGCATGAATTTCTCGATTTCAGGGAATAGTGCCTTTTCCTCTTTGTTTAAAGAGTGCTTGTTGAACTCTTTTTCCAATATTGCAATGTTCTTTTCAGAAGATTTTAAATCTTTCTTCCCAAAGTTTTCCTCTAATTTGTCCAGCAGGCCTAAAACTACATCATGCTCTGCTCTTAAAACACTGAAAATTCCACCATTCTGTGAATGGCGGTTTACTCTGTAAACCACATCAATATGTGGAATTTTGGTGTGCTCAAAAACCACCTGATGCGGCGGACAATAGCGACATGCCAACCCTTTGTGATGGGTGGTTTTTGACATGTCTGTTGGGCTTTTGTTTGTCATATGTTCCTCCTAATGCTCCGGCGTAAAGCAGCAGTAGCCTATTCTGTCGCACCCTTGCTTTATCTTTGGCCATTTGCTTTCAGGAATAACCTTAATTGCCATCGGATAGAGTATGTTGTCTTCTTTGTATATGTGATTTGGAAGGTTTTCAGTTATAAAAGCTGCAAGCTCTTTTACCTTTTTTACAAAATCAGAATATGGCATCTTGTGCTTTTTTGCAATTTCATTCAATGCCTTTTTCCTTGCCTTCAGATCAACATGCTCTTCTCTCATTATTGCAGGCGGCTCTGTAACGCCGTATTTTTCAAGCATTGGAAAGAGAACATCTTCCTCCCGCTGATGGTGCTTGTCAGCCTCAACAAGATGCTCTGCAATGTGCTTAAGCATTTCAAGCTCTTCTTTTACCTTGCTGAAATCTTTTGCTGAACTCAAAGAATCAACTGTGTGCTCCAATTTATCGATGAATTCGAGGATTATTTTATGCTCTTCTGTCAATGTATGTATTGGATGGCCTGGCTTCAGCTTCATATTGGTTTTTTCAAGGTCATCTTTCATTATTTCAAGATGGACATCGCAGAGCTTTCTCATCTCATCTCTTGTTGTGCCTTCCTTAATTATCTCCTGCTCTATCAATGCAAGGTCTGTCGGAGAAATGTTTTTGAAAATGTCTTTTCCCTTTTTCCTCAAGGTTTTGAGATCAGCTCCGGAATGAAGCTGTTTTAATAGCGCTTTTATTTCATCTTTCTTTGAATTTTCTTTTCTGATCTTTTCTGTTTTTTTAATCTTAACAATCCAGTCTTTTGGGCCCTGCTTTTCATACTGCCATTCATATTTTCCATTGAATTCCGCTTCAAACTGGTAATGCAGCGGCTTAGGGTCATGGTCATTGGTTATCTTAAGAGTTTCGCCTTCTTTTAATGCATCCCACATCTCAAATATCTTTTCATGCCTTTCAAAAGGCGGCATGTTTCTCAGATCCAGATTTTTAATAGTTTCTTTCATTTTACCCCCACTCATTTTAGTTTCCTGCAGACTTTGCAGTATTTTTTAACATGCTTTTCAATCAAACTCAAAAGAGGAAGAATTGTTTCCTTGTTCAGAGAATAAATCCTGCTTTTGCCTTCTTTCTTCACATCCACAAAGCCGCATTCATACAAAGATAGCAATGCGTGGGACACTTTGCTCCTTTCCTGAGCAAGCTGTTTTGACAGGCCATTCACGCTTAACGGACTGTCTCTTAGCTTTTCAATTATATCCAGCTTCAACTTTGTTCCAAGTGTTTCAAAGAACAGATAGCATTTGCTTTTGCTTATTGCAGTGCCAGTCATATGTGAATTGTAATTCACATGTTATATATAAAGATTGTGAATTTTGAAAAGCACAGATAACGAAAATCGCACTAATCCCCGGACTAAAGTCTGATGTATTTAATCGTGCGATTTTCGGGATTAAAAATTGTCGGACTAAAGCCCTAGGCATTAAATCATGACACTTTTCAATAATTTTATATATTGGCATAGATAATGGCCTATTTGGGGGCAATATGGCAAATGGCATTTCAGTTGTAAATTCAGTTATTAATCTGATTAGAAATAAAAGAGACAGGGCTGGGAGCAGTATCTCTGTTGATAAAGTTTTAGAAGAGAGTTCTGGCAATGGCGAATATCCTGTAGATGCCCTAAGAGCTTATGCTGATGAAGAAAAAGACAAAGAAATTCAGATTTGTTATTTGTGTCGTGGCGAGAAGAGAGTGTATGGATTTGGTGGAACTCCTAAAGTATTTCTCAAGCCCAGGCATCATATAACTGAATATTCTTTTGGTCTGGGAGATGGGAAAGGAAGTCAGTGGAAAGCTTACTGGCATATGAAAGATACTAATGGAAAACTACATGCTGTAAAATTAATTAATGACAAAGAAGGCAATTTAATTTATCAAAACCCTGAATTGCCATTTGACCTTTAAACAGCGCTTAAAAGAGAAAAATAGGATGATTAAAATACACGGCTAGGGTGACGTTCTGTTTCTATGCTCCATCATTCTATGCTGCTTGATCTTATTATCAACTTCATCCCAGTCAACATTATTCATGAATGCTTCAATGTATTTCTTCTTGGCAGTTGCAAAGTCAATAAAGTAAGCATGCTCATACATGTCCAAAACAAGCAAGGGAGAAGCTCCCCATATTCCGCCCTGGTTGTGGAGATCACATACATAATTCCTGAGCTTTCTTTCTTCCCAGTCATAAGTCAGGACAACCCAACCTCTTGCTGACATTCCGCATGCAGCAAATTCTTTCTGCCAGCTTTCAAAGCTTCCAAAATCTGCTTCTATCAGCTTCAAAATATCGCCTTTGGCTTTTCCGTCTCCCCCTAAATTGTCAAAATACAATTCGTGCAGCCTTACGCCGTTCAATGCAAAGCTTTCCTCAATTTTCAATGCCCTGAAATCAGAGAATGTTGCATTTGCGCTTTCTTTGTCAGCAGATTCAAGCTTCTGCCTTATTTCCTGAATTTTCTTTACATAGCCTGCGTACAAAACATCATGGTGCTCAGATAACTGCTTTTCTGAAATCCCATTCAGCTGCTTGTATTTTAACGGTTTTACTTCCATTTAGACCTCATTACTTCAGCTTCAAAGCCTTCTTTATTGCCTGAATATCAAAACCCACTATTATTTGCCCATCAATATCAAGAACCGGAACTCCCATCTGGCCGCTTTTGTTGATCATCTCCTGAGCTGATTTTTGATCGCCAGAAACATCAATGTCTGCGTACTTGATCTTATTTTCAGCTAAAAATTGCTTTGCCTTAATGCACCAGGGGCACATCTTTGTGCTATAAACTTTTACAGTTGCCATTATTCATTACCTTTGTTTGAACATATATTTAACCATAATAAAACTAATAACAAACAGAATAACTTTTTGTTATTCTCCTTCAATCATCTCATCGCCGCAGCACATATTGGGCTCTTCAGACGTATTCCCGCAGTTCCCGCATTTATACATTCCAATCACCCCGATATTTTACAGAGAACTTTAAACTATATAAAGTTTATGGATTTTTGGTTTTATTTTTTCCTAACTATTTCTTTAACTCCTTTTATTATATTCTTGCTCGTCAATCCATGGAATTCCATCAGTTCAGCTGCTTTCCCGCTCTCCCCGAATTTGTCCTGAACTCCGATGATCTTCATTTTTACAGGACATTCCTGGCTCAATAATTCAGCTACTGCGCTCCCCAATCCGCCATTAACTTCATGCTCTTCAACTGTCACAACTGCTTTTGTTTTTTTGGCGGCATTTATTATTGTATTTTTATCCAATGGCTTTATTGTGTGGCAGTTGACAACCATTGCGCTTATCTTTTCCTTTTCAAGCTCAACAGCAGCTTTCATCGCTTCTATAACACAGACACCGCATGCGATAATTGCAACATCTTTTCCGTCTTTGAAGATTTCAGCTTTTCCTATTTTAAATGGAGTTTTATTTGTTGTGATCACAGGGTATTTTTCCCTTCCAAATCTCAGATAAACCGGGCCATTTAATTTTGCTGCTTCATGAACTGCTTTTCTTGCTTCTTCTGCATCGCAGGGCACAATAACAGTCATGTTCGGCAGAACTCTGGTTAAAGCAATATCTTCAAGCATTTGATGTGAAGCTCCATCTTCTCCGACTGTAACGCCGGCATGCGTTGATGCTATCTTCACATTGGCTCTGCTGTAAGCAACACTCAATCTTACCTGGTCATAGCTTCTTCCTGGGCAGAATACTGCAAAGGTCGAAGCAAAAGGGATCTTGCCTGACAAAGCAAGACCTGCTGCAATTCCGACCATGTTCTGCTCTGCAATTCCTATCTGGAAGAACCTGTCTGGAAACTTTTCCTTGAATTTTTCCAATCTTACGCTTTCTGTGAGATCAGCAGTAAGTGCAACAACATTCTTGTTTTTTTCTGCAAGCTCAATTATGCCAGCGCCATAGCCGTCTCTTGTTGCTTTCTTTTCGCAGTTTTCAAAATCCAGGTTAAGGTTCATCTTAAGTGCAGGTTATCTTGTTTTTCTCGCCAGATGCGCAGACAATCACATTGTTTGAGATAATGTATGAATCAATCCTCTTGTCATCAACCCTTGTTTTGCAGCATATGTTGTTTGCAGAGTTTTGGGCAAGATCATTATAATCAGCGAGTGTTTTATTGACCAAAAGATTGTTTTGGCTTAATTCAGAATCAACTTCGCTTTTTCTTTGATCATATTCTGCCCTGACTCTGCTCAGATTAAAATCATAATCGCTTTTCAGCAGGCTGAATTTCAGCTCAAGAAGGCTTTTGTCCTGAAGGCATTTGAAGGTTGAATTCTTTTCAGATGCTGTGCCCAGCATTAAATCATTATTTACGCTTTTGCATGTTTCCAAGTTAGTTTCTGCAATGAGCAGCTTTGATTTGACAGTGTCAATGCTCTTCATAAACTCTGACGGCGATAATCCGATATCTTTCAATTGCTTTGCAATACTATAGCCGTTTAATGCTGGCTTGATCAGAACAAATAGCGCAACCAATAACAGAACAGTTATAACCAAAAGCAGATTGATATGATGGTGATGCGGATGCGCCTCTTGTTTTTTAAAGTTAAATTTCATTTTTCACCTTTATTTTGGCTTGTGCTTGATCAGCGGCCCTATATGCTTTAACCCATACCACCAGCTGTTGGCGTTTGTTTTCTTCATCAGCCCAAATACTTTTTTAGCTGATCTTGTCTTAAGCTGTTTTCCAACATTATGGATCCAGTTTTCGCAGTCCTTATAGTTCTGCTCCAAATATTCTTTTGCCTGTATTGCGCATTCAAGCAGATCAGCATCTTTCGCGATGATTGCTTCTTTTGTCTTTTGCTGCTCCATTTCATAGTACAAGCTCAGCATTTCATCTGCAATCTTTTTCGGCAGCTTTTCAGCCTGCTCTTTCAATGCTGCTTCTTCTGCTTTTCCGAAGTTTATGTACCTTGCGCCGACTTTGTGAAGATCATTGATCCTTGCTTCAGGAACATCATGGAACAAAACCATTGCTGTAACTTTATTTGCATCTGCATTTTCCATTTCTGCCAGAATCCTTGCAATAATTGCTGCTCTAAAGCTATGCTCTGCAACTGATTCCGGATCTTTGATCCCGGCAAGCCACCATCCGCTTCTCTTTACTTTTTTCAGCTGCCCTAATTCAAAGAAAAATTTTGTAATGTCCTTCATTTTTTTGAATCCTCGTTTTTATTTATATATTGCTCTCAGCACAGTTAAAAATTGGCCAACTAATGTCAATAAAAAAATCACGATGAAAATCCAACCCCAAACATAAATGACTCTTTTATTGAAAAATGGCTCGTTTTGATTTCTGTAATATGTAATGACTAAACTCAACCAAAAAATTAAACCTAAAACATTAACCCAACCTAAATAAAATACTAATTTTTTCCATATTTTCAATTCAAGTTCTTTTTCAAATGCTTTATATTTTTTCATTTTTGCTCAATTCCTTTAATGCGATTTCAGCCTGCTCTTTTGTCGGAGGCTTTCCGTGCCATTCATGCTTGTTTTCCATGAAAGAAACGCCTTTGCCCATCATGGTTCTGAAAATGATAACAGTTGGCTTTTCTTTTGTTTTTTTCGCCTCTTCAAATGCATTCATTATCTGCTCAAGCTCATGGCCGTTTGCATTCAGCACATTCCAGCCAAATGCTTTGAATTTTTCATGCAGAGGATCCAAGCCAATAATATCTTCTGTATCGCCGCTTATCTGCAGATAATTCCTGTCAACAAAAGCAATAAGATTGTCAAGCTTGTAATGCGATGCAGCCATTGCAGCTTCCCATATCTGGCCTTCCTCGCATTCGCCGTCTCCTAAGCTGCAATAAATCCTGTATTCTTTCTTGTCAAGCTTTGCAGCCAAAGCCATTCCTATTGCAACTGATAGTCCTTGAGCGAGCGAGCCTGTGCTTGACTCCATTTCCGGGAAATCTAGCCTTGATGGATGACCCTGCAGCCTTGTATGAAGCTTTCTGAAAGTCATCAATTCATCTTTTTTAAAATAACCTGATTCTGCCATTGCAGCGTATCTGACAGCGCAGACATGACCGTTTGAAAGGATTAATCTGTCTCTGTCTTTCCACATCGGATTTTTTGGATCATGGTTGAGAACATTAAAATATAAAACAGCAAATATATCTGCCAATCCGAGAGGGCCGCCAGCATGGCCTGAAGCAGCATTGGCGACCATTTTAATCACATCGCTTCTTATTTCATTTGAAATTTTTTTTAATTCTTCAATATCTGTTGTTTTTTGCATTTTTTGCTTCTAATTTCAAACCATGACGAATTGTCACGAGTTGGAATTCTCTTTGTTTTAGTTTTTCCAGATAGCGCCTGGATTCTATGATTCTGCCCTTCTCGGCATCCTTTTTGATAATTTCCCAATCAATTTTTCATCTTTTTTAACTTTCCTTTCTAGCTTTTTGATGTCTTCTTCAGGCGGAAGTTTTTCGGGACTGATATCACTCTTCGCAAGAAGGTTCCTTACATCAGCATTATTCTTTATGTGCTCGACAGTTATATCTGTTTCTCCTTTCAGGTCATCTTTCTTAACATTAAAATTAGTAATCTCTGCAGCAAGATTTTTTGCAGTTATAGTGATAGTGGGGAGGAAATCCGCTAATGGCCTGCTCGGATGTATTTTAAGCTTATTTTTCATCTGAGAGGTAGTAAACCCTCCAAATAAGGCCTCATCCCCTTTGCTTCTTATCCTTGCAAAACCATCGTCATCCACTCCTCTTTCATAAATCAATTTTGACAATTCGGTTTCTGATGCGACTAATTTTTGCCTTGCAGTCAACCTTTCAACCAATGCGATTCTTTCTTCAATTAATTCCTGCTTTCTGGTTTGTACTGCAAAATAGCTTTGCGCAAATGCAATCTGCTCTTTTCTGGGATCACCGTTCTGCGCAATAAGATAGCAGGCATATCTGGTGAGCATGATATCGTCTATTTCCCTTTCTGCTTCGGAGCCTATCTTGACCTTTTTGGTGACCTCAACGAAATGGTCTGGGATTTCTTGACCAGAGTTTTTGCAGGCTATTTTTGCCTTTTCCAACACATTCACAAAGTTTCTCCAATCATCATAATCCAGCAACATCTGCAAGTCGCGCGCAAACCAGAATTCGATGCCATCTGCTTTTTGAGCATAATCCTCGAAAGATTTTTGCAGTTTTTGGATAATCTCTCTTTTCATTTTATTTCCCAAACAATGCGCTTCCCATCACAAGAATGTCTGCACCTGCTTTTTCAAGCATCTTTATATGAGTGCTCTTAATGCCGCCGTCAACCTTTATTCTGAAATTCAGTTTTTCCTTTTCCCTGATCTGCTTTAGTTTCTTTATTTTTGGGATCACTGAAGTTATTAGCTTCTGGCCTGCAAATCCAGGATGCACAGTCATCACAAGGACTTCGTCAACCATTGGAATGTATTTTTTGATCTTCTCAATCTTTGTCTCCGGGTTAAGCACAATCGCTGCCTTGACATTGCTGCCCTTTATTTCCTTTATTATCCTTAGAATATATCTTGTTGACTCGGCATGCACGTCAATTGTATTTGCGCCAGCTGCAATATAATACTTTATGTGCTTTTCAGGGCTTTTTACCATCAGATGGACATCCTTGAATAAAGGCAATTGCAATGAATTTACAAAAGCAGGATTAAATAAAGTGGTGTTGGGAACAAACTTGCCGTCCATTATATCGACATGCACGCCCTTTATTTTTTTAAGTACTTTTTTCAGCTTTCTCTCTACATCCTGTTTCCTTAACGACAATATTGAAGCGTATATCTCAGCCATTTTGTTTTGTATTCTCAATTCGTTTTATTTTATTTATTCTTCTCACAAGCCTTTTGTCGCCATCAAATTTTGTATTCAGCCATATCTTCAATGATTCCAATGATCTTTTAAAATCAACCTCCCATCCCCTTAAGCATATTACATTTGCATCGTTATGCAGCCTTGAAAACTTCGCGGTATATTCGTCATAAACATTGGCTGCCTTTATTCCCTTAACTTTGTTTGCTGCAATGCACATCCCGACTCCGGTGCCGCAGATCAGGATACCTTGGCTGCCCTTATTTTTGGCAACAGCTTTTGACAGCTTTAATGCAAAATCCGGATAATCATCAGCAGGAACTTCTTTTAAAGCACCAACATCAGCAAAACTGATTCCTTCTTTTATAAAATAGTTTTTGATGAATTCCTTCAATTTAAACCCGGCATGATCAGCTCCTATGAACAGCATTACGCCTTTCCCCCGCTTCCAAATGTTTTTATTCTCTGCTCAACAACCTGCTGCATCAATTGCTTTGCAGGCGCAAGGATTTTTCTTGGATCGAATTCAGAGGGATTTTTAGCAAAAAATTCCCTTATCGCGGCTGTAAAAGACAGCCTAATATCAGTATCTGTGTTTATCTTGTTTATTCCGTTCTTTATGGCAAGTCTTATCTGCTCATCAGGAACGCCTTCTGCATTTTCAATCTTTGCGCCGTATTGGTTTGCCTTGTCAACGATCCATTGCGGAACGCCGGAAGCGCCGTGAAGGACAAGGGGAATCTTTACTTTGTTTTTTATTTCCTTTAATCTGGCAATATCAAGCTCTGCATTTCCTTTGAACTTATACGCTCCATGCGATGTGCCGATTGCGACTGCCAGCGCATCTATTTTTGTTTTCTTTATGAATTCTAAAGCTTTATCAGGATCAGTAAACTGAACTTTTCCAGAAACATAGTCTTCTTTGCCGCCCAAAGTTCCAAGCTCAGCTTCAACTGTAACTTTCTTCTTTGCCCAGCTTACAACCTGCTTTGTGAGCTTAATATTTTCATCGAAGTCTTTGTCAGAAGCGTCTATCATAACAGAAGTGTAGCCTGAATTGATGGCTTTCTTTATGACATCCGGATTCTTTCCGTGATCTAAGTGTAATGCAATAGGGATTTTGTTTAAGCTTGCAAAAGTCCTAACTAAGGCAACAAGATTCTCCACTCCGGCATATGCAATCGCTGATTCTGATGTCTGGAGAATAACCGGGGCATTCAGCTTTACTGCAGCAGCTACAATCGCCTGTATTATCTCCAGATTGTTTATATTGAAGGCTCCGACTGCGTATTTCCCCTTGTTTGCCTTATCCAGAAGGCTTTTCATCGAGACGAGCATAATATCACCTTTTTAAGTTATCTTTAAAATAAGAGGTTATTAAATGTTTCGGATTAGTCTAAAGTATGTCAAATATTCTTTCTCGCACGCCACCACTTTGGCGGCTGACGCCCAAGCTCACTTCGTTCGCTTGTGCTACGAGCCACCCCGTAAGGGACAACCCCCGGCTCGTCAGCGCCATGGTGGCGTGCGGCGAGGCTGGGGACGCTCCCTACGGGATGCCGAGCAAGGACAAAATTTCACAGAAATTTTGTCCGTCGCACCGCCACAAATGGCGCTTTTGCTGCACTCTTATTTTTGTTTTCAGAAATCTTTTTAAACAAACCAAGATTACCACTTTTTATGGTCAATGTCAAGGAATTAAGGCCTGGAACGTGCATTCTTTACAGGAACAAGCCCTACAAGGTCAAGAGAATGGAGCTCGTTACAGTAGGCACCCACTGCCATACCAAAAACAAAGTTGAGATGGAAGGCATTATAGAAAAGGACAGCCAGGTTGCTGTTTTTGCTTCGCATGAGAATCTTGAGGAAGTTGACATACCGAGGAAAAGAGCCCAGGTAATATCAAAGCAGGACAATAAAATGCAGATCATGGACTCTGTGAGCTTTGAAACATTTGATTCTGCGTCTGATCTTGAGCTTTCAGAAGGCGATGAAGTTATTTATGTCGCGTATAATGGGAAGATAATTATTCTGGAAAAGAGCTAGTTCTATCCAATTGCCTGCATAGTCTATAATTGGGGACGCATGCTTGATTGCTTATGCAACATATAGCTGAAAATCTGCGGATTTTAAGATTATTTATCATCTCTACAAAAAACGACCGAAAAGCTTATAAATAAGATAATCTTACCAATAGTATAAACTTATAGGAGGTTAAAAATGGAAAATATCGAAATAACAAGTGTGAGCTCAAGAGGGCAGGTAGTCATCCCACAAAGTTTAAGGGATAAGCTTAAGATACACGAAGGAGAGAAGTTTATAGTAATCGGGGAAGACAACACCATTGTTCTCAAAAAGCTGGAGATGCCTTCTTTTAACGGAATAGATAAACTACTTAAAAAAACAAGAGAGTTTGCAAAAAAGAAAGGCGTAAAAGAAACAGATGTAGAAGAAGCCATAAGAGAAGTTAGAAAAAAATGAGAGTAGTTTTAGACACAAATGTCTTTATCTCAGGCATATTTTGGGAAGGCAATTTTTGCTCTCAAATCATAGACAAATGGAGAAAGGGAAGATTTCAATTAGTGAGTTCCCCTAAACTTGTTGAAGAGTTCGTAAAAGCTCTCCGAAGCTTCAAGATTTCCATGGATGAAGAGTTAATTGAAGAATGGAAAAATCTCATCATAGAAAATTCAGTAATGGTTGATCCAACAACAGCAATAAAAGCGGTAAATGACGACCCTGAAGATGATAAGTTTGTAGAAGCAGCTATTTATGGAGAAGCAGATTTTATTGTAAGCCAGGATAAACATCTTCTGAAATTGAAAGAATACAATAAAATCAGGATTTTAAATCCAGAAGAAGCAGTTTTGATCTTTTAATGCTTATTGCTCTTCAACCGTGCCCTTTCTCCCGCAATACGGGCAGACATCAACATCCATGTTGGGATTCCTGCTGAACTTGTACTTGCATCTTGCGCAGATGTAATGGATCCTTAGTTTTCTCGGATCAATCAGCTTTGGCTTCTGCTTTTCAGGCACTTTAAGAATTATGATCTTTTCAGGCTCTTTCTTCCAGAACATCAGCTTTTTCAATAGTCTATTGAAGTCCATACTATCGTCTTATATGCTTGAATATATAAATCTTTCTCAAAAAAACACTTATTGCCACTCCAGAATAGAAATATTTATAATGAGCAATATGTTTGCTCTCTTTATGTGGTTCATCGACTTATTCAAACTATTAAGGCCTTTATCAAAAAAGGAAAAAGAAAAGATAGAAGAGCTTGAAGAATTTCTTTATGCCAATGAGGCCAAGAAACTGAAAAGACTGGTTAAATTAAAGAAAGCAGCTTTTTCCAGCCTCACGCTGGGAGTTTCTGACTCGATATTAAAGCGCCGGCATTTTACAATCCTGCAGGATTCCCAGGATGAATTTATCAAGGAAATAAATGAAAAAATCGTCAGCCAGATCAAAAAGAAGGCATTCAAGGAATTTTCAGAGAATGCGCCGGATGTGATGATTGAGCTTATTGCCCCAAATATTGTCGGATTGCACAGAATAAAGGAAGCTGTTTCTTTGCAGCTCTTTGCTGATGAAAGAGTGCACATTCTTCTTTTAGGCGATCCGGCAACTGGCAAAACAGACATAGTAAGAGCAGCTGCAGAATTAAGCCCTGCTGCAAGCTTTGGATTGGGATCAGGCATTTCAGGAGCAGGATTAGGGTTGATGTTCAAAGGCGATGAACTGATCATGGGATTATTGCCGAAATCCAATGGCGGCATCTGCTGCATAGACGAGCTTAATCTTATAAGGAAAGATGATCTTGGCTATCTTTACAATGCAATGGAAAAAGGCTTCATAAGCTACGACAAAGCCGGAAAAAGCATCCAGCTGAATGCTGATGTAAAAGTTTTGGCAACTGCAAATCCCCTTAAAGACAGGTTTACAAGCACAGATATTGAACTGTTAAGAAAGCAGATTCCTCTTGATGCTGCGCTGCTGACAAGGTTTCATATTGTCTTTATCATCAGAAAGCCGTCATTAAGGCGCTTCATTGATATTGCTAAAAAAATGGTAAAGCAGAAAACAAAGGAATTAAGCTCATCAGACATTTCTTTTATAAAGGAATACATCAGCTATTGCAAGAAGATAGATGTTGAATTTCCCATGGAGCTTCAGAAGAAGATTGTTGAATTTGCAGGCGATATGAAAGAGCGGGAAAGAAGCTTTGTAATGGATGTTTCGCCAAGATTGATCGCCGGGTTGATGAGGCTTGCAAAGGCATCGGCAAGAATGCAGCTCAGAAGGGCTGTCAATGAGGAAGATCTTGAGAAAGTGAGAGATATTTTGATTGATAGTTTGAAAGTAAAATAATAAAACAAACGAAAAGTATATAAATTAAACAAATAAATTAAAATAAATCATAATAAAAAGCGGTGCTCAATGATAGGTGCAATAAAGAGGTTCATAAACAGGGTTCTTAATAGCTTGTTCAAGAAAAAGAAGCATGTAAAGCTTGGGCTTTATGGCCCGCCGAACAGCGGCAAGACAACTTTAGCAAACAAGATCTGCCAGGACTGGCTTGGCGAAGATATGGGAACTGTTTCTAACATCGCCCATGAAACAAGAGAGATACAGATAAAGGAGCAGATCAACATTAAGTCAAAAGGCAAGGAGTTAAGCTTCAATCTTGTTGACACGCCGGGAATTGCAACCAAAATAGATTATGAAGATTTTATGAAAGCAGGGTTAAAGGAAACTGAGGCAAAGCAAAGGGCTAAAGAAGCTACAAAAGGCGTTATAGACTCCATAAAATGGCTCGATGAAATGGATATTGTGATTGTTGTTCTGGATTCAACAATAGACCCTTACAGCCAAGTGAATATCACAATCATCGGAAACTTGCAGGCAAGGGATATTCCTGTGCTGCTTGTTGCCAATAAGATTGATCTGAAGAAAGCAAATGTCAAGAAGATACAGGCGGCATTCCCGCAGTACGGCATTGTGGGCATATCTGCAAAATATGGAAACAACTTAGAT
Source organism: Candidatus Woesearchaeota archaeon (assembly GCA_030651135.1). NCBI lineage: Archaea > Nanobdellati > Candidatus Woesearchaeota > Candidatus Woesearchaeota archaeon. The sequence goes on along the minus strand of JAUSCS010000010.1, from coordinate 84,451 downwards.
GAGTTTTATGAAGCATTGTTTAAAATAGCAGGATAAAAAAGAGGTTGAATGCTAACATTACAAATTGTGCCTTACGGCGAAATAGCAAACTTAAGTTCACTAGGCAGAATTAGGAAGCTGTTGAATATTGCAAAAGAAAACAAGATTGTTCTGCTGCAGGGAAGATTAAAAAAAGAAGAGGAAGCCGAGCTAATCAAAGCCACAATGGAGGAGATAAACGCTGATTTCAAGGGAATAGAGCTTGCTGTTATCAATCCGGAAGAAAAGAAAGCTGCAATGCTCGATAAGGTTAAGCTTGGCCTGGCAAATGTTTTGCTTGGCGACAGGCAGGGATTGACTGTCATAGGCCCGGCGAATATTGTAAAAGAGATTAAAAAAGATCCTGACAAGATACAGCTGTTCACACAGGATCTGAAGAAAAAGAAAAGATAAAGATGCCCCATCAATGCGTAAGATGCAACACATTCTATGAAGACGGCGCTGCTGAGATCCTGAAAGGCTGCAAATGCGGCGGAAGATTATTCTTTTACATCAAGAAAGAAAAGCTTGATGAAGTTAAAAAGATGACGAGCAGCGTGCATTTGTCCACAGATGAGAAGATGCAGATCGAAAGAGATGTCTTTGATCTTGTCGGAAGCGAGATTGACAAGGACCAACCTGTTGTCCTTGACCTTGAAAGCATAAGGATTGTAAAGCCCGGAAAATACGAGCTGGATCTGGTGCATTTGTTCAAGGGCGAGCCTTTGATCTTCAAGCTTGAAGAAGGGAAGTATATGATTGATGTCATGGAAAGCTTTAAAAGACTGAGAAGCAAGTTTGAGAAGAAGAAATAAAGTCTTTAGCATCGTTATACTACGTATATTTAGTATACCTGGCTAAATCTTGCACCGAATCCAATTCACTTATCCGCCACAATCTCTATGACATCTCCTGGCTTGAGCCTGTGATCCTTGCCGACAGTCAGCTTTGTCTTCACATCTATTGCTCGTATAAACTTGTTTCCGAAATCTGTATGCAGCCTGTAGGCGAAGTCAAGCGCTGTTGAATTTCCCGGGAGCAGAAAGCAGTCCGGCATGATATTTCCTTTCTGGTCTGCGAGCTTATTAATCCCTCCGGGGAAGATCGGGATATATTTCAGAACATCAAACACGGCTTTATCCAGAACATCCTGCACTCCTGTTGAGCCGTATTTATCAAGGACATTTGATTTTATAAAATTAAGGGCAGCTTTCTGCTTTTCAGACAGATTTGCGCCTTCTTTCATTTCGAATTTTTTTTCTCCGGGAATGTAATTGATCAGGCCATGCTTTGCAGCTTCCCTCAATGCAAGCTCAGAGTCTGCGCTGCATCTCACAAGCATCCTGTCCGGGAATTCCTGCTGCATTCTCTTGAAATTCTCCTCTGCGCCAGGAATATCTATCTTGTTGCAGGCAATGATCATCGGCTTTGTCTTTCTTCTGATTTCAGAAGCGATTCTCACCAAATCTTCCTCGCCCCATTCCACTAATTTCTTATCAGTTAACCCAAATTCATTGACTATTTCCTTAACCAATTCTTCCTTGACATTAAGCCCTGAAAGATGGCTTGTTATTGCCTTGTTAAGCTCTCCATGGGTCTGCTGCGTTGCCCTTGCAAATTTATCCCATCCTTTTTTTATTAATCTTAAAATCCAGAAATCCAGCTCTTCTTCAAGAAATCTTATGTCTTTTGCAGGATCATATGACAAAGGCTCTATTGGCTCTCCTTTTTCATTTGTTGTGCCGGCAATATCCACAACGTGTATTAAGACATCTGCCTGCCTTAAATCATCCAAAAACTGATTGCCCATGCCTTTGCCTTCATGCGCTCCTGGAACTAATCCAGCAACATCAATCAACTGCACAGGAACGAACCGATTATGTTCGATGCAGAACCCGTCTCTTGGATTGCATTGTGTGTTAAAAAACTTATCTGCGCAGTCTATTTTCACATAGCCGACTCCGCTGTTCGGCTTTATTGTTGCAAAAGGATAATTGGCTATTTCAACCTCTGCCAAAGTAGCAGCCTTGAAAAAAGTGCTCTTTCCAACGTTGGCCTTTCCAACTACCCCGACTAGCATGATGCATGTAAAAAAGCCAACATTTAATAACTTTTTCTTTTTTTCTGCCTAAATGCTGAAAGCGGATTTGCATCTTCATACAAACAAGGATCCCATTGACCGCTGTTATATAAAATATTCTCCGAAAGAATTGATTGATTATGCTTCTAAACTCGGATTTGATGTTCTAGCTATAACGCATCACAGACAGCTTTATTATAACAAAGAAATCGCAGATTATGCTGCCAAAAAAGGGATTTTATTGATGCCTGGCGCAGAGATTTTAATTGAAGGAAAAGAGGTTTTACTGTATAATTTTAAAGACAGCGAAATCAGGAAAATAAAAACGTTTGAGGATCTGAAAAGATCAAAAAGAAAAAATAATCTTGTGATTGCGCCGCATCCATTCCTGCCGCACCATCATTTCATCTCGCTCTTTTCAAAGCTTGTAAAAAACAGAAAATGTTTTGACGGCATTGAATTCTGCCATTTTTACGCTAAGTTTTTCAATTCAAACAAGAGAGCAGTAAGATTCGCGCATAAGTTTAAGCTGCCTTTAGTCGGCAATTCTGATCTTCACAGGCTGTGGCAGATGAATTACACTTATTCCATGATTGATTCCAAAAAAGACATTAACTCTGTTATTGCAGCGATAAAGAAAGGGAAGATCATTGTTAAATCAAGGCCTTTGCCTGTTCTTGTTTTTTTAAGGGTGATATGGTTTGTCATAAGGACTGCGTTTTAAAAAAGAAAGATTAATAAACTAAATACGCCATCATAAATTCATGGCTGCTCTGGAAGCAAACAAGAGAATGAATGCCGCCTACTGGCGAATAAAGCACAAAGATGTCTTTCATATGAAGAGCCTTTACATCATGATGTATGAGTGGCTTGTGGAGCAGGAGTGGGCAAAGAGAGATGAGGATTTTCCTGAAAAGACATATCTGCAGAATGAGGCTGCGCAGGGCGGGACAGAGTTATGGATTTTCTGGAGGTTCAAGAAAGATCCTTTTCGCGGAAGAGCTCCGCATGGCGAGAGTAAATTTTGGGAATGGCGGATAAGAATAGACTTCCACATCATTCTTTTGAAAGACATAGAAGTAATGCACCAAGGCCAGAAATTCAAGACAAATTCAGGCGAAGTTGAGATGAAGATATGGGCAGACCAGTATCTTGACCCGGAAGGAGAATGGGATAAGCATCCTTTTTTGAAAAACTGGATAAATATTTTCAGGGGAAGGCTGCTTAAAGAAGAAGCTGATAAGCTGAAATTAGAGCTTTACAGGGAAGCATATAGGCTGCAGGATGCTGTAAAGACTTATCTTAAATTAAAGAGATGGTATCCGGAGCCTGAGGAAATGGGCGTGTATTTCCCAACTGGCGGGCTCGGCGATGTGTAAAAACATAAATTATATAAACTAAGGAATTGTAGATTTATAATATGTCTGAAGATACGCAATGGGAAACTCCGCATTATAAAATTAAAAAGGTCGGAATCGTTGATCTGGACGGCCTTTACAGGCTCATGCACAGGTGGTATGTTGACAGAAATTATTATTTTGAAGAGCCCACATACAAGCATAAAGTACCCAGCCCAGCAGGCGCAGAAGAGGAGTTTGAATGGTTTGGCTGGAGAAAGATGAATGATTATGTGAAATATTGGATTTTGGCTTATATGCATTTCTATGAGATGAAAGAAGTGGAGATTATCAAAGACGGCAAGAAGAAGAAAATGATCCGGGCAAGGGTCTATATTGAAGTGTGGGGCACGATGGAATGGGATTGGCAGAAGAGATGGCAGGGCTCAAAGTTTTTAGAAAATGTAAGAAAATTTATGGACCAATATTTTTTCATGACAAGGGACAAGATAGGAAGCTCAGTATGGGGTGACAGGCTGATGTATGTTGCTATGAAGCTGCATAGTGAAATAAAAGAGCATTTGGAGATGGAAACATTAAGCGATACTTATGCTGATATGTGGTGAGATAGATGGCTGAAAGAGAACTGCTGGTTGAGAACAAGGTTGGCTATGAAGGGCTGTTCAGCGTTAAGGAGCTTTACAGGCTTATTGACGCTTTTTTCAGGGAAAAAGGCTATGACAAGAGGGAAATAAAAAATTCTGAAAAGGTTACACCTGAAGGCAAATTCATTGAAGTTGAGATGATGCCCTGGAAGAAAGTAACTGATTATGCAAAGAATGAAATATGGATGCGCATCATAATTGAAAACCTGAAGGAAGTTGAAGTTGAGAAGAACGGAGTTAAGGTCAAATTAAACCAAGGATCCTTAAAGATCGTTTTCTACGGCTATCTTACAACAGACTATGAGAACAGGTGGGAGCAGAAGCCCATGTTCTTCTTCATAAGGACATTGTTTGACAAGTTTTTTTTAAAGCAGTATGTTGATGAATTCAAAAAGAACCTTCTCGGCGATGTCAGCCTTATAAGAAACCAGATAGATGGGTTTTTGAACCTGTATAGGTACAGAACTTGATTCTTAGCTAATACTAAATACATTGCAGGCACTCCTTTATATAATGTGTATTGGTAAACCGAAACATTTAAATAATCATACGTATTTATACGTATAAAAATGTTAAGCAAAAAGGATGTTGTCGAGATAAATAAGGGATTTTCAACAGGCAAGCTGATGAATGAAAGCAGCCTTGACTATGCAGTAAAGACCACTGCAAGGAGCAGGAACTGGCTGCGGTCTGCAGCACTGCTTGCAAGGTCAATTTTAATTGATCATGCTTTTGAAGACGGCAATAAAAGGACAGCAGCAGCGGCAATAATGCTTTTGATGGATCTGAATGATATCCAGTTTAATCCAGAAGAGATCCCAAAAGTTGTAGTTAAAATACTGAAAAAGAACATAACAAGCTTAACAGAAATTGAGAGGTGCATAAAAGATGCAATCAAGTAATGTGCTAAGGGCGAAGCAGATAATCGCAGAATATCCTGAAGTGTTTGAGAGCTTAGTTGAATTTGAGAGGACTAAAAAGCTGCCGAAGCTTTATAGGAGAAAACGGCTCAACATCACAATAGATGAAAATACATTAAGAAATTTCAGATCATACTGTGAAAAAAGGAACATAAACATGTCCAGGCTTATTGAGAAGAAGATGATTGAAGAAATAAAAGGCGGTTGAATAAAATGGTAAAAAACATTGAAAGCATCAAATTCAAGCCTGAATTCATAAAAAGATATTCTGGATTAACAGATTTCAGTGAATTCAAAGAATATTCCCTGAAATTTTTAAGACGATCAATCAGAATAAACACCTTGAAGGCTGCAATTGAAGAAATAAAAAAAAGAATGGAGAAAGACTGGATATTGACTTCTGTTCCCTGGTGCAAGGAAGGATTCTGGGTTGAGCATAAGCAGGGAAGAAGGGATATTGGAAATGCGATTGAGCATTTTCTCGGCTATATTTATGTTCAGGAAGCTGCTTCAATGATCCCGCCCATAGTTTTGGATCCTAAGCCCGGCGAAATTGTATTGGACATGTGCGCTTCTCCCGGATCAAAGACAACGCAGATAGCGCAGTATATGGATAACAAAGGAATATTGGTTGCGAATGATTACAAGGGAGAGAGGATTGTGCCGCTTGAGATAAATATGCAGAGATGCGGGGCAGCAAACTGCATCATAACAAGGATGCACGGAGAGTGGCTCAAGGAAATGAAATTTGACAGGATCCTTGTTGATGCCCCCTGCTCAGGAACAGGAACAATACGGAAGAGTTTCAAAACACTGTTGATGTGGAATCCGAACATGGTGAAAAGGCTGTCAACAACGCAGAAGAACCTGATCGAGACTGCATTCAATAATTTAAAAGATGGCGGAACTTTAGTTTATTCAACTTGTTCGCTGGAGCCTGAGGAAAATGAAGAGGTTGTTGATTTCTTATTAAATAAATACGATAATGCCAATTTGGAAGAAATAGAATTAAACATCAAAAGAAGCGAGCCGATTTTAAAATTTGAAAATAAAAAATACAATGAAGAAATCAAAAAATGCCTGAGGATCTGGCCGCAGGATAATGATACAGAGGGGTTCTTTGTTGCTAAGATTTCTAAATTATAAGTTATTACTAATAAATGGTTAATTAATGGAAATATTTAAATAGTGAGAAGCATTTTCTTCATAAAAATAGAACCAAGGTAGTTTTAATCAAAAGATTGAAAAATCGTGTTTTGGTTAAAATAAGGTTAAATTAACCCAATAATGTCAGAATAAGCATAAAAAAGTTCATTTAAAAAAAGAGGGGGCTTTAGGAACAATTACAGATAAGAGGTAGGTAGCATAAAGCTTTAAAGATAAAAAAGAGCAGATCGGCCATCAGTAAAAAATATATGTTAGCTGGCAAATTGAACCATACAATACTGAATCCAATACTGAACCAGGTGAAACATGCACAATAAAACAGCCTTGTTATTGCTGTTGTTTTTACTGCCCTCGATTGTAATGGCAGAAACACTCGAAGCCTACAATATAGACCTGCAAGTCAAAGACATCAATAGCAGATACTATATTTTATCAGCGATCGAATATAATTTTAATTATTCTTCCAATAAGAACCTCGCAGTTGTTTTGCCACCTGATGCGTGGAACGTTTCGCTCACCATTGATGGTGTGAATTTAATTCTTAATGCTTCAAACAACAAAACAACAATACCCCTGCAAACTTCTACAAAAAAAGTAAGATTGAGCTTTTACACAAGGGAAATGCTGAACTATAATTCGCCAATGGCTGTTTTTTTCACAGAATTCATCGCTCCTTTTGATTCTAAGTTATTCAAGGCCACTTTAACGCTGCCGCAGCACTCTATCTTGATGGATCCAGTAGAAGAAGCAAATGCAAAGCCAACACGGATTGAAAGCAATGGTCAAAGCTCAATGCTTGTCTGGGAAAATTTCAATGTTTCAAAAAATTCTAAAATGACTGGCCTGGCCGTATTTAATATTGGAGAAAGATCAGGCATCTTTTCTGACAAAAAAATGAACATAGTGCTTTCTGTATTGGTTGCAATCATAATGGCCCAAATCACATTTTTAATAGTTTACAAGAAAACAAGGATGAAAAAGCTTGAAAGGAAACTCAGCAAAAAATTCAGCATTGATGAGCATCTCAAGGAGGATGAAAGCCAGATCATCAATATATTAAGAATGAAAGAAGGCAGAACAACACAGGGCACATTGAGGGTTATTACCGGGATGCCAAAAGCGAGCCTAAGCAAGCTTCTTTCGGAATTAGAAGCCAGAAAAGTGGTGCATAAAGAAAAAAGCGGCAAAAAAAACATCGTTAGCCTAAGAGAGCATTTTATGAACAATAATGAGAAAGGTGCAGAAATATGATGCCTATTTTGACAAAAACAAGCGATTGTTCCCGCAGTAAGATATTTACACTAACTTTGAATACTGACAAAGGTGATAAAATATGAATAAAAAAATGCTGTTGATAATGCCTTTGCTGCTTTTAGCTTTGATCAGCTTGGCTTTTGCATTAGGCCCCTCTATAACAATAGTTAGCCCGGTGAACAACACAATACTCCCTAATTCAACAACATCTGTTGATTTAAGGATTTACACAAATGAGTCAGCATTGGAATGCAGATATAACACCACAACTGCAAATTTCAGTTACGAAAATAGTTCTACTCGGATATTGGAAACCCTTCTAAACTTAAGTGTGCATAATTTGACATGGAATGTAGCCAGCGGCAATACTTATAACTTCTATTATAAATGCAATTCATCCAGCGGCATAAATGATGTTGGCGTGCACCATACATTTAGTGTCAATGCTACAGCTAACATAACAGATGCAACAGCAACAATAAGAGGATATGCATTTTTAGAGGGCCAAACAGACCATAGCGGGATAACTGTAGATCTTGGCATAAATGGGGCGGGTCCAACAGGCAACTATGGAACAACAGCAACTAACGGCTCTTACACATTGTATAATGTTACTCCTGCAGCAGCTAATTATTATTTTACTTGGGCGCATAAAACAACATATTCAGATGGCGGGGTAAACCTTCCAGAGATAGTAGCTGGACAGACATATACCCTTGGGGATTTATGGTTAAATTCGAATAAAAATATAAGTTTTGAATGGGCTTACCAGCCTGTAAATGCTTCAAAAAATTTGACTAGTGGTTTGCAAACAGGCAGTGTGACCTTATTTTCTGCAATAGATGACAAAAAGGGTTTTATCTTCAACACAAGCACAATAACAAATCCTGTTGCCGATATATACTTCAGCGATAGTAACGATAATCCAATGTCTTTTTGGGCAAACAACGGAAATGGGGGCGTAATAGATATGGGCGCTGTCTTGCTGAATAGCGTTACTACAGCTCCCGATGCAGGTTATAACTCTCAAAATACATCTGTTGTAATTGGACACACATATGTTGTCAAGACAAGGGATGGGTTTCATTACGCAAAGCTATATACATACATAGACACAACCCCGCCAGCAATCTCAAATGTTGGAAATTCAACACCGCCAACTAATAACGTAACAATCATCTGGAACACAAATGAAAATTCAAACAGCACTGTTTATTACGGTCTTACAACAGCATATGGCTCAAAAGCAAAAAATGATACAAATCTTACAGTAAACCACTCTGTTTTATTAACGGGCTTGGCAACTGGCAACGTTTTATACCATTATGCGGTTGAAAGCTGCGATACTGCAGGCAATTGCGCAAACAGCTCGGATTATAATTTTACAACTGTCGGAGTTGCCGCTGGAAGTGTAGGCGGCTCTATAAACTGCACATGGCCTGCTACTGGAAACTGGACAATAAACGGAACAATGTATGTCAAATGTGAAAATGAGAATATAACATTTGGCGGAGAAATAATTATAAGAGACAAAGCAACCCTGTTCTTGAATAAAAGCGAGCTTACATTAAATGGAAGTTTCACGCTAAATAACATAGATCTCTACAATGGCGCTAATTTCACAATTATAGGCTCAAAGATTCATGCTACCGAGTTATCGATTATTGACCTATTTAGCAGTTCTTCAATATATATTGAAAATTCTATAATAAATAAAACAGGCCTTGATGTATTGGATAACGCGAATGCCACATTAAAGAATGCAACGTTCATAAGATTAGGTGCTCAACCGGTAAGATTTTATTTCAATGCAAGAGGCAGAATTGAAAATTCTTTCTTTGGAAAGACTGAGTTCTTTGGAAATTCAGCAAATGAGATAATCGATTCTATTTTTAACGATACGGCAGAGTTCTTTGATTATTCGAATAACACGATAATAAATTCGACATTTAATTTAGAAGCCAGATTTTACAATTACTCGAATAACACAATCAAGAATGCAACATTCAAGGATTATGCCAGATTCTTGGGAAATACAACCAACAAGATAAACAGAACAACATTCTACTCAACAACCAGCTTTGATGGAAACAGCAACAACAGAATAAACGAATCAACTATATTCTATAGTGAAACCAGCTTTAACGGCTCTTCAATAAACTCCATTGATGATTCAATTATGGGCGGGAATGTGATTATCAATGGCGAATCAAATAATACATTTATGAATACAACAATAAATGCTACAGCGTCTATAAGCGAAAAATCAAATAACAAAATCAACGGCGGCCATATTGATTATTTAGTAATTTATTCCGACTCGACAAACAACCTGACAATAGATGGCTTGAAAACAGGAATTGCAACGAATGATATAAGATCAACCACAACAAACTTTGCCATAAATCTCAGCAATGTTGATATAGCTTATCTGGGATTTGGTGCAAGGGGCAATTCAACAAATTATTTGACAAATTCAAGAATAAATGTAACCCTGCTTGAAGGCAACAGCACAAACAGGCTGAGAAATTTTGAAGCGCACCATCTTGGCGACTCTTCCCTATATCTGGCTGACAGCTCAGACAACACAATTGAAGACTCGAACATCAGTTCTGTATTTATCCAGCCATATTATGGAATTTTAACTATAAATGGCTTGCAACCCGGCCTGATCAATAATTACATAAACTCAACAGAACGATTCAAGATAAATTTCAGCAATACAAATGTAAGCGAGATAAAATTCAGCTCACATCTTAATTCGGTAAATTACATCCAAAACTCCACGTTCAGCTATATCATTTTAAGAGGGAATTCAACCATTAATTTTGATGCGCCTCTAAGCACAACTAATGAGTTTGATGTTTATACAAAAGATTCGACTGTAACGATAAGGGGGCATATCAATATAACCGCAAAAGACATAACGGATTTCCATGACCGTACAAATATCACCAGAGTATTCCCAATCTATGTATATGATCAACATGGCAGCCCGGTCAATAACAAAAAAATAGAAATAAGAGATGAAAACGACAGCGTGATCTATGAAGGAAACACAAACGAAGGATACATAAATATTACATTAGTGTTCAATTATTCAAACTATTACAAAAACTACAGCATTTATGTTGAGGCGCCTCCTACTCAGAAAATAGGCGAATTTGGATTATTAAACAGCACGCCAATAGAAGTCCAGATTGCATTGCCTGCGCAGCCAACGACCTCCAACACAGATGATAATAGCGGAGGCTCTCCTCCTATAGTCATACCATGCAAACCGAACTGGCAATGTACTGATTGGGTGCCTTGCTCTAAAGAAGGCACCAGAAGCAGAAGCTGCATGAACTTAAACAGCTGCACTGGAACTAAACCCGCAACAACAGAATCATGCACTTATGCAGAACTTGCTCCAGCTAAAGAGGAAACGAAAAAAGAAGAAACAAAAGAAGAAGTTGTAAATCTCTTTGAAAAGGCTAAAATGCCTGATAACTTAAATAATGAAGTAAACAGAATAACTGCGGCAGCTGTCAGCGGGTCAATTGCAGAAGCCAATGCGCCCATAGACCAAATAATAAACACAACCAATCTAATAGCTACCTTAAGCACAATAGTTGCTGGCCTGGGAGTTTACATGTTTTACCAGCTAAAAAGCTTAGTTTTCATCAATTTATGACTCTTTAAAGGGAATTAAATGAAAATGAACAAAAATTTATATAGTAGGATTATAAATTCAATAACGAGAAAGGAGATTATGAAAAGACATATAATTTTATTTGTATTCGTAATGTTGTTAATTAGCGGGTGTACCACACAAGAACCACCTCAACTTGAAGAACTTGTATCGGAAGAAGGCGGTTTCTCAATTATGTTACCTGGAAAACCTAAATTTGAAACTAAAACCATCAACACAGAAGCGGGTTATTTAACTACAAATATTTATGTTGTTGAGGCTAATGGAGTAGCGTATGCTGTAATGTATACGGATTATCCTGAAGAAGCAATTGCGAATTTAACTGCTGAACAAATACTAGATAATGCTCGTGATGGATCTGTTGCAAATTCTTTTGGAACCCTTGTTAAAGAAGAGATAATATCTATCAATGGAAACCCTGGAAGGTACATAACTATTGCTGTAAAAGGAGGGGGCATTAGGCAAAGAGGATACCTCGTTAATAATCGCATATATAGTATTGCTATTGCTACGTCATCAGATAAAATGTTTATTAAAACAATATCTAAAGTACTAGAATCTTTTAAGTTATCAAACTATAATACGTCTATTGAAAAGTCTGAAAGTGGTTTTAAGGAATATAAAAATACCGACATAGCCATAAAGTCTATTATTTATCCGGAAGATTGGAGTTTTGAAGTTAGCGAAGATAGAGCGGTAGCAAGTTTTTCATCACCAGACAGAATAGCCGGGTTTGATATTGGCGTATATATTTATGATAAAATCATAAATTTAGAAACGTTCCACTCCCAACTTTTACAGATGTTTCCTGAAGACCCCGATGTAGAATTCACAATCTTAGATGAGGAAATAAAAGTAATAAATACTCATAAATGGTTGATTTCTAATCGTATCGTAAAAATTAATGATGTGTCTATATATCAGAGATTTGGTTTGATATTAACAGGATACTATGACAACCAGCAGACCATACAAATTGTTATGGAGACAGACGAAGAGCATTTTGAAGAATATAAATTACTATTTGATAAAATAGTAGAATCGATTAGATTTACAATATAATAAAGGTCAATAGCTAATTCCAAAATATTATTTTTTTGGTTTTGTTTTTGAAATTATAAAGAAATCTTTTCCAACATATCCACAATCAAGACATTTCCACCCAACCAAACCTTGAGTTAATATAGGGTTTCCTAGTTTTGAGAAACCTTCTGCAATTACAATCTTTTTACTACCGCATCTCGGACATACTTGTTTTGCCATATGTTAATAAATAAAGTGGGGATTATAAAAAGATTTCGTTTTATTTGGAATTAGCAATTTCGTCCGAAAAGTTCAAGTCACCGAGTTAGAATTAGTAAATTTAGTTAGAGCCCCAGAAAATTTAATATTGTTCGATAAATGAGTAGTATGATTGTTTTAACTCGTCATTATTTAATCTATCGCAGAACATAAACTTTTTACAACTCACAATAAACAGTGTTGTTTCGACAGTATTATTTTTATCAGTGATGCAATATATACTCTCAATTCTTTCATTTTCTGCATCTATCAAAGGATAGCAATTTTTATCCTTGATTTTAACAAAATCATATCTTCTTTTATCCATGACTAGCGTATATTTGTTTTCAACGAACCAATTGTTAATTTCGGGTCTTAAATCAGCATTAATTTTTGATTCATCTAAATGCGTACTAAGATTAAAATAGTAAAAATTTTTTCCTTGTACGGGGATTTTACTATCGCTAAACAAAGTATAGACTGTCCAGTTTTTTTGTAAAGGCATTTTGTAAACTGTATAAGTTATTCTATCCTCTGGTTTTAATTTGAGATTGGCATAGTCTGTGATTGAATAGTACATATAAAAAGTAGTGGCGATGGGTGTCAAATCACCAATATCTGAAAGAAGATTATCCCTAAATTCAGGAGTAATATAATTATAAATTTCTGTTAAATTGTCTGTTGGAAATGAACTATACAAGAAATTCTTTTGTTCTTTTGTTATTGAATTCAGTATATTTTTATCTTGGAGACTATAACACCTTGAATTAATGGTCTTATTAAAAACTAAATAATTATCAAACTCGTATAAGCATATCTTGTCTCTTTTATTCATAAATTGTTGAATAAATCTATTAGATCTCTCATATCTTTCACGACTCTTAACCTCATAATCTGAAGGGTACATCACTTTAAGAAATTCGTCATCCCATCCCTTTTGTATCAAACGAATACTGTTGAGGAAAAATATTTCGGACTTTTCTTGACTTGTTTCAATATATACAGACTTAACTTTTGGTGGTAAGCCTTCTTTTGTGGCGTGAGTAAAATAGATATGAATATATTGAATGGGATAGTTAAAAATTCTATAATCTAAAATTTCGGTTTTTTCATTAATTATGGGGTTTGTCTTGTCATATTCTTCAATAGCCACAGCTTTAGGATATCCTATTTGAAGATAAATATAGCAATATAAGAACACGACTAAAAGAAGCACTAGGAAGAATGTTCCAAATCTTCGAATATTGAATTTATTAAACATTGTCAAAACCACCAGCCATGAATCAAAGCATAATTTAAAAAAATAACGAACATATTGTATAGCGAATGCAGCCACATTACCGTGATTAACCCTTTTCTTAAATATATTTTACCAAAAATTAAGCCAATAATAAATGTAGGAATAAGGTATAAAATTGTATAAATTGCTGGTCCGCTTCCAAAATATAGATGGGATAAGCCAAACAATAGAGAAGAAAAAACCAAAGAGATTACTTCAGCGTGTTCTGTCCACTTAGAGATAATCTTTTTAGTCCAATTTAAAATTCCCCATCTAAAAACTAATTCTTCGAGTGGACCTGCTAGAAGTCCAAAAAACAGCAAGTAGGTAGGAGGAAAAAATTTGAAAACTGTTTCAAGGTCAGACAATTTTAAACCCAACATTTCAAAAAATAATCCAACTACTATGGCAATTATAAAAGTACCAAAGAAATAAACAGAAATTTCTTTAAAAAAATTAATGAACCAGTTAAAACCATCACTCCAATTATCAGTTTCTCTTTTCTTCATGAATATTGCTAGAAAAAATAAGCCTATTGTTAGACTTAAAAAGAATAACCCTCTAAAGCCGATAGAAAATGAAAGAATAAATGTTATGAGAGCAAAGAATAGAATCCAGTTACGTAAAGTAGTAGAGTCTTTTTTCATACAAAGATAATTTTGAATTAAAAGTATATAAATCTTCCGACAGATTTTTTGGGGCTCGTAGATGTTGCGTTTAGATAAGACGAGGCGACTTGAATCTATTTCCCGCACAGCTTCAAAAGCTTTTCCCACTCTTCATCAACATTCTTCTGGATCTTTTCAAGAATTTCCTTGTTCTCGGGCTTGAATAAATGCGCAAATCTTCCCTGAGTCTTCAAATAGTCTGCTACTGGAATTGGCTTTGCAGGATCATAATTTAGCTTGTAAACTCCATTCTCAACTTCATACAATGGCCAGAACCTGCTTTCAACTGCAAGCTTTGCGATCTCCATTGTCATATTTCCTGGAAACTTCCAGCCAAGAGTGCAGGGCTGCAGAACAGCCAGAAATGCAGGACCGTTTGCATTAAACGCTTTCTCTGTTTTTGCATAGAGGTCATTCCAATGGGCAACAGTTGTCTGCGCAACATAAGGGATATTATGAGCAACCATGATCTTTGTAATGTCTTTTTTAAACTGTTCCTTGCCATGATGCACTTTTCCTTCTGGCGATGTTGTTGTAGCTGCTCCTAATGGAGTTGCAGAGCTTCTTTGAACTCCTGTATTTTCATATGCTTCATTATCATATAAAACATAAACAAATTTATGGCCTCTTTCCAATGCTCCAGACAGGCTTTGCAAGCCAATATCATAAGTACCGCCATCTCCGCCGAATGCAACAAACTTGATGTCTTTTTTTACCTTGCCTTTTCTCTTCAGAACATTATATGCTGTTTCAACTCCTGAAATTGTTGCAGCAGCGTTTTCAAACAAAGAGTGGATCCAGGGAACTTTCCATGCTGTATGAGGATAAACTGTTGAAGTTACTTCAAGGCAGCCAGTTGCGCATGATGCAACAACATTGTCTGTTGCTTTTAACACAGTATTTATTATCTGAGGAAAACCACATCCAGCACAAGCCCTATGTCCGGATGCAAACCTGTTCTCTTTCAGCGATAATTCTTTTAGGTTCATTTTCTTAGTCCAACATATTTTTCCTGTTTTTTATTTTCTAACAAATTTTCAAAAATATTTTCAATATCTTTCTTGAAAATCTCCCTTCCGCCCAATCCGAATACTATGCTTGAAACATCCGGCTTTTTATCTAATGAAAATAATGAATTTAAGATCTCTGAATAAAGCGGGGCATTCGCGCCGTAAGATTCTGCCCTGTCCAGAACAGCAATTTTTTCTGCATTCTTTAATGCTTCTTTTATTTCTTCATATGGGAAAGGCCTGAACAGCCTTATTTTTAACAATCCCACTTTCTTTCCTTTGCTTCTTAATTCATCAACAACATCTTTCACAACTCCTGCAGTTGAGTTTAGCACAACAATAATTGCTTTCGCATCCTTTGATTTATATTCCTCAAAATAGCCATATTCCCTGCCTGTTAATTTTGAGACTTCACTGCCTATTTTCAAAAATTCATTTTTTGCGTTCTGCATCGCATCATCAAGCTGGCTTTTTGTTTCAAAATAATAATTTTGCAATTGTATCGGGCCATAAGTTATTGGATGATCAACATCAAGCAATGAGTACTTTGCCTTGTATTCCCCGACAAAATTTTTAACGATATTATCGTCTAAAATTTCAACATTTGCAACGCAGTGTGAAGTTATAAAGCCATCCTGGCAGACCATGACTGGCAATAAAACATTTTTTGATTCTGCCAGTTTAATCGCAATCAAATTGTTATCATAAGCTTCCTGCGCATCCTCGCTGTAAATCTGTATCCATCCTGTGTCTCTGCACGCCATTGAATCTGAATGGTCGCAATGTATATTTAATGGAGCTGACAATGCCCTGTTGACAACATTCATGACAATCGGAAGCCTTAAGCCGGAAGCAACCGGAAGCACCTCAAACATCAATGCGATTCCCTGCGACGAAGATGCAGTCATAACCCTTGCACCAGCTGCGCTTGCGCCAACAGCAATGCTCATTGCACTGTGCTCTGATTCAGCGTCAACTGTTTCCCCTGAAACTTTTCCATCTGCATAAAACTGAGCAAAGGTTTCAATGATGAATGTTTGGGGCGTTATGGGATAAGAGGGAATTACATCCGGGTCAATCTGCCGCATTGCCTCTGCAGCTGCTTCATCTCCTGTTAGCGCAATTGTTTTTTTATTTGTTTTAGGCATTTTTATTTTTTAAACTCCCCTTCTGGCTTCATTGTGATTGCTTTTACCGGGCATACTTGCGCACATATTCCGCATCCCTTGCAATATCTGAAATCTGTGCCGAGGCGCTTTGCCCCTAGTTTTTCATCCTTAACAACAATTATGCACATGTCAGGGCAGTGCTGCACGCAGATCATATCCTGGTTGCATTTAGTTGCATCATAAACAGGCCTTTCTGCCCTCCAGGATCCAGTTTCTTCCTTTGAAGTTGAGCCTGGCTCTATGATTACGCCGCCAATTGGCATTTCCTTGCTCGACATTAATTTAGCTTTTGGTTTCATTAAAGCCCCTTGCCACAGCATTTATGTTTGCATTAGTTTTTTCTTCGCCAAGCTTTTTTAAAAAATAATCTTTTATTTTTTTGTTGATCTCTTCTAAATCAACCACATTCGTTGCCTTTATCAACGCACCCAATAAGGGCGTATTTGGCTTGTTTGCCTTTATTGTTTCAAAAGCTATCTTTGTTGCGTCCAATGCAAATATTTTTCCGTTAAAGTTTGTTATTTTTTTCACTTCGGCAGGATCCTTATTTGTGTTCACAATTAAAATGCCGCTTTCTTTCAAGCCTTCAGCAACATCAATCTGCTCGATAAAGTAAGGATCTATAACCATGACGACATCAGGCGCAACTATTGAGGAATAATTTCTTATTTTTTTATCGGATATTCTTACATATACTTTCATTGGGGCGCCCATTCTTTCTGCTCCGTATTCAGGGAATGCCTGCACAAACTTTCCTTTTTCCATTGCAGCCTCTGCTATAAACTGGGCAGCTGATTTTGCGCCCTGGCCTGCTCTGGAGTGAATTCTTATTTCAATCATTCAGGGTAAAAAAAGAAGTTTTATAGTTTTTAAATGTTGTGAATTCGAAAAACTTAAAAGTAAACATTAGGTTTAAATAGTAATGGTTTTTTAATGCCTAACATATGTGGGTCATTAAATTCAAGGTTTTTCATAAGGATTGCGCATTCAGCCCGTTGTGCAAAAAACACAATGTTGTTGATTTGGTTTATTTGTTAGGATTTGTTTCAACCCATAATAAATTCCAATGGACCAATATGCACATTCTAGAAGGGGCAAAAGAATCAATTGAGAAGTTTATTGATGATCTAAGAAAGAATAAAATTGTTAAAAAAGTAGAGGCGTATAAGAATTATTTAATAACCATAGAAGAAGAAAATTTAAAACGATATAAAATCTTTTCTTCTTTATTTTCAAAAGAGCTTTTTTATATAAGGCCAATAATGATAAAACCGGATAGATTTGAATACTGGTGTTTGGCTGCTTGGAATAGAAGTACGTTGATAAAAGCCTTTAATGCCTCTAAACATTTTGGAAGTTCAGACTTATTGGAAATAAAAGAGACTAAAATAGACAAAATCTTCCTGCCGCACATAACCCCGGATATCACAGACAAACAACTCCAAGCAATAAAGTTGGCGATCAAGCGTGGATATTACAAGTTTCCTAAACAAATTGATTTGAGAAATTTAGCAAAAGAGGTAAAGATCTCCAAGGAAACTTTCTTTGAGCATTTAGCTAAGGCAGAATCAAAGATTCTTCCGTTTTTGACAGAAAACATGTGATTTCTAACTACCCCACAGGTTAGGGTAAAATTAAAAATATAAGATCTGTTATTCTACTTTATGGTGATTAAAATGGAAGATGAAACGATGGATGATGTTTTAAATCAAATCAAATTCCATGGAACAATTGGGGAACTAGAATCAGCTCTAGAAAAGCTGGAAAGCATAATTAATAAAACGCATCGTGTAAAGATGGGCTTTTATGGGGAGATTGTGGAATTAGACAGTATTTATAACCATGACATTGAAGTTTCAAAAGCCCTTGGACTTCCTCATGGCGAACTCATTAAATTGAAGCCAGGACAAGATTATACGATAAACCTGTATATTTGTCATGCCGGATCCCCTGTTAAAAATAATATTTGGAAAGGAAGAGGAGATGCACATGTATATACCCACAAATGCAACATGGCAGTTGATGGCGCACCTCTATATGGCATTATAAAGACTTTTAACGTGTTTGTAGACGCTCTTGATTTTTCAAAAGTCGAAGTGGAAGAATACAAAGAACAACTTAAAATATATGCTAAAGATAAGCACAATCCCATTTTAAGAGAAAGATTTGAATTTGTATTCTTGAGAAGGACATCAACTATTCACTCTGATAAATTTTCAGATATTGATGAGAAATTCTCAGAGTGCATGCGTTATGTCTTAAGAACACATGAAATAAAACCACATAGAATTAAAGACAATCTAGTAATTGAAAACTCGATTTATTAACAAATTGTAAGAGATAAATAATGAGAACAAATGGAAAATAAAGTTGACCTTGAAGAAATAAAAAATAGAATTGAAAATCTTGAAAAAGAGGTTGAAATACCTTATATAGTCAACGAAATAGGTTTTGAGCAAGGGCATTTTGATTATGGAGAGGTCAGGTATTGTTTTGCTTTAAGAGGAATTGTTTATGATATTGCTTTGGATGGGATTGGTCTAATAGGGAATGCTAGATTAGAACTGCATGATATTAGAAGACCAAAAGGTAACAAAAAAAGGCTTATGATTGTTAATGGAAAACTTGAATCTATTTATCTTGAATTAGCCGATCTTAACTTTTTAAGTTGGTCTATAAGCACAAAGGAATCAGAGTCGGATGTATTAATAAAAGATTTTGGGCATACTGCTCTCTTTGATGAGGATACGCGCGATAAATTATACCCAGAGAAACCTAATTACAAACCTCGCTATAAATTAGACTTAGAGGATGTAATGGCAAAACGAGGAATTAACTTAGGAGGAGAATTAGTAGAATTAACATTCTTCCCAATTGACAATCAATTAAAAAAAATATATTATAAATTAAAAGGATTAAAAGAATCATTTAATCAATTGAAAGGTCATATTACCGATTTTGAATATTTTCCCCCAAGAGACTAACCTTATATCAAAATAAAAACTTGAAAAGAAAATCTATTTCAACCCACCCAAATACTTTATAACTCCCAATGCAGCCTTTGCTCCTTCTCCTGCTGCTACAACGATCTGCTTTTCCGGCGTATTTGTCACGTCGCCTGCTGCAAAGATCCCTGGAATATTTGTCCTTGCTGACTGATCTATTATTATTTCGCCGAATTCATTCTTTTTGGCAATATCCGCAAAATCTGTTTCGGGAACAAGGCCAATTTCAATGAAAATGCCCTGAACATTCAGAGTTTTTATTTTTTTATCCTGCTCTGCCTTGATTCCTGTTACAAACTTATCTCCCGATATTTCAACTATTTTTGAGTTGTTTAAAACAATTACTTTTCTATTTTTTTCAACCTTTTGCATTAATACTTTCTCTCCGCCAAGCTTGCCGGCTATATTGATCACATAAATCTTATTTGCATACTTTGTAAGCTGCAATGCCGCATCAAGAGCAGAGTTTCCTCCGCCAATGACAGCAACATCTTTTCCGGCAAATAAAGGGGCATCGCATACTGCGCAATAAGTTACGCCTTTCCCCCTGAATTCCTTTTCACCTGGAATATTGAGCATTTTGGGCTTTTTGCCTGAAGCGATGATTATTGTTTTTGTCAGGTATGTTTTGTTATTTTTTGTTTTAATTTCAAAAATGCTGTTTGGCTTTCTTAGCTCAACAATTTCATCATTAATAATCTTGACATTATACTTTTTAACATGCTCTTCAAACTTTTGCGTAAGCTCTGCTCCTGTTATGAACTGGTAGCCAATATAATTTTCAACATCTGATGACCATGCCGCCTGGCCTCCAATGTCTTTTGAAATAACAAGAAAATCCAGCTTGTTTCGGGCTGCATAGACAGCAGCACTCATTCCTGCCGGCCCGGCGCCGATTATTATTAAGTCATGCATTACACACCTCACAATTTTGAAGTTTTTAAATGTTGTGGAATTCGAAATGTTTATTAAGTCAATTATTTAGTATTTTCAATATGGCATGGTACAGCTTCATTTTACCTGTTTTGAACGCAGCATTGATCTTTTTAACATGGGTCTGGCATTTCTTTCTGGTATGGCTCGGCATATTCGGCAGCTATTTCACAAGCTTCAGCCTGATCTGGATCGGCATCCCTGTGTTTTTGAGCTGGTTTTTTGCAGAATTTTTTCAAGAGAAGAAGGGAACATCTTTGGGAAATGCTATTTCCAACGGAATCATACCTTTATGGGTGGGAATAGACTGGGCAAGAACTGTTTTTGTAATGCTTGAATCAGGAAAAATACTTTTCGGAATTTATTTCTTCCTTAAATTATTTTTGGCAGCGCTCATGTTTGCATACGGAATCTGGATAATAATTGAAGGAATAAAGGCAAAGAAAATGGTGCATTTTATCGGAAGGGTCCGTGTTGTAACGTATTTTGCGCTTGCTTTCACGCCGATATTCTACGATAAAGTAAAGCCGACATGGCAGGTTTTTCTTGCAATATTTATATTTTTCCCGGCATTCTATTATTTGATTGAGCTGATAGATAAAATAACCCCTAACCCCGAATCAATTAAAGAGGAAGCAAAAATGGAGGGCTTTGAAAAAGAAGAATTGCCGCAGATGGGCAGGGAAAAGCCAAATATGAATCCTTTAATGCCCACTAACCCGTATTTCCAGCATCCGACACAGCCAGCAAGCATGAGGGAGAGATTGTTCCCATAATCTTTATAAACAAACACCCACTTCTCACTATTGCTGAGGCTTGCTGCAAAGCTTAAGTCCTCGGGAGGAAAAATGGACATAAAACTAACAATAAGCGACTCTAAGACAGGAAAGTCTTACAAGAGAGAGCTGAAAGGACAGGATTCTAAGGTGCTGATTGGGAAGAAGATCGGCGACATTGTAAAGGGCGACAATATGGGCTTTAGCGGCTATGAGTTCCAGGTGACTGGCGGCTCAGATGACTGCGGATTTCCGATGAGGAGAGATGTTGAAGGTATTACCAAAAGAAAGATCTACACTGTAAAAAGCAAAGGAATCAGGATTGCGGAAAAGGGCATTAAGCTGAGAAAAACAGTTGCCGGCAACACAATCGGAATAAAAACTTCTCAGGTGAATTTAAAGATTACAAAAGAAGGGAAAGAAAAGTTTGCTGAAGAAAAGAAAGAAGGCGAAGAAGCGGCAAAGGAAGAAAAACCTGCTGAAACAAAGAAAGAGAAACAAGAAGAGCCTAAGGAAGAATCTAAAAAAGAAGAAAAGCCAGCAGATATAAAAGAAAGCCGAGCATAAGAAAGAAGAAAAAGCTGAATAAAAAAATAAAAACTTAACATGCCAAGGAAGAAACCAGAAGAATCTGAAAAAATAGAAGAAAAAGAAGAAATTGCAATAAAAAAAAATAGCAAAGAAGAAAAAGTACAGCCGGAAATAAATATAGGGATGGTCGGGCATGTTGATCACGGCAAAACAACTTTAACAATGGCCATGACAGGCAAGTGGACTGACACTCATTCTGAAGAGATCAAAAAAGGAATAACAATAAGATTGGGCTATGCTGATGCATCGTTCTACAAATGCAATAAGTGCGAAGGAACAGACGCTTATACAACGCAGCCGGTCTGCAAGAAATGCGGCGGCAAGGCGGAATTTTTGAGAAATGTCAGCTTTGTTGATGCTCCTGGCCATGAATCCCTGATGGCGACAATGCTTTCCGGAGCAACTATAATGGACGGAGCTTTGCTGCTTGTTGCTGCAAATGAGGAATGCCCGCAGCCGCAGACAAGAGAGCATTTGATGGCGCTGGAAATAATAGGCATCGATAAGGTTGTTGTGGTGCAGAACAAGGTGGATGCTGTTTCAAGGGAAGGCGCGCTCCAGAATTATAATCAGATAAAGAAGTTTTTGGAAAATACAAAGTTCAAAGATGCCCCGATAATCCCGATAAGCGCGCAGCACAAGGTCAATATCGGAGCATTGATAGAGGCAATACAGAAAATTATAACAACTCCTGCGCGAGATTCAACCAAGGACCCTATTATGTTTGTCGCAAGGTCATTTGACATCAACAAGCCAGGTGATCTGCCTGAGAAGCTTATCGGAGGAGTTTTGGGCGGCTCATTGAAGCAAGGCATGCTTAAAGTAAATGATGAAATAGAAATAAGGCCGGGTTATGAAGTGACAGAAGCAAATAAAAAGATATGGAAACCATTAAAGACAAAAATTGCAGGATTGATGACTGGCTCTGAAAAAGTAGATGCTGTCAAGCCAGGCGGCTCGATTGGAGTGCTTACATTATTGGATCCTGCCATCATAAAAGCAGATTCCTTGGGCGGCGCCATAGTTGGACTTCCGGGAAAGCTGCCTAATGTGTGGTATAACCTTAACTTGGAAACGCATCTGCTTGAAAGGGTTGTAGGATCTAAAGACGAGCTGAATGTTGAGCCTATAAAATTAGGAGAATCCTTAATGCTCAATGTAAACTCAGCAGCAACTGTCGGCATTGTCACAAAGATAGGCAAAAACAAGGCAGAGTGCAGGCTGAAGCTCCCAGTATGCGCTGAAAAAGGGTCAAGGGTTACGATTTCCAGATTAATTAAGACAAGATTTAGGCTTATCGGCTACGGGATAATAAAAGAATAAGCTTAAATTCATAGAAAGCTTTATAAATTAGTTATTTCAATATAGCTGTATTGCATATTTTAGTTCATATATGTTAAAAAGAGGTGTGAAAATGAGGATGAGAAAAAAGGGCGCTTTGGAGCTTTCTATAAATGCGATCGTGATCTTGATCCTTGCAATAACAATGCTCGGCCTTGGGCTTGGATTCATGAAGAAGACATTTGGAGGGGTTACAGAACAGTTCGGAGAGGTTTCTGATCAGATGAGAAAAGATATGACTGAGAGGTTAAAAGAATCAGGAAAGAAGATAGATGTTGATGCCAACATATTTGATATGAAAACAAGCGATCAAAAAACAGTTTATCTTGCTGTGAAGAACGACTACGATAGCGCCCAAAAGTTTGATATATGCACCGAGGATAATGGAGCTGCTACTGGCTGTACTCTTCCTACAGGACAAACTCTCGATTGTCAGCATATAGATGATAGTGCTACTTGCGATTCTATTTCTATCGAAACAGTTAAAGACATGTTTATAGAAGATGGCGAAGTAGCAGTTATACCTGTTTTGGTAAAAGTGGATTCAAATGCTGTAAGAACAACCTTTATATTTAAGGTTGCTGCAGAACCTCAAACAACAGGTGCAGGGGAATCAGCTGTAATTGATCTTTTCATAACAGTCACATGAGGCCAAGATGAAAATCAAAAGACGCTTAACGCAGGCAGAAGAATTCGAGATTATGAAGATCACATTTGACAAGTTTTTGTGGGTTGGCGTAATTATTATGCTGTTCGGCCTGTATCAATTATTCCAGGAAGCGGCAATCAACCCGATCTACATTATTTTGATTGGAGCAGTGATCCTTGTAATCTTCATGATAATAATAGCCAAGGAATATGAAATAAAAAGGGTTTGATTTTGTTTTTTAAGTTTCATAATCTTTCATAAAGTGAGAATAAATGAAAAAAAGTCATTATTTATTTTTAATATCAATAATTGTTCTTGTTTTTTTAATAAGCGCTTGCGGAAAAAAAGATACTGCTGAAAAATGCAAATCTGATTCTGACTGCGCAGCAAAAACATGCTATGATTCAAGCTGCGTTAAGGGAAAATGCAGCTATATTGCTGAAATGAACTGCTGCGGAAACAAGATAAAGGAAGCTGGAGAAACTGAGTGCAGCTGCCCTGCAGATTATGGCCAGTGCGCAGCAAAAACAAAAGAAGGAATAACTTACGCCTGCAATGAAAAGGACGAATGCGTTCCAACAACAACTGCGCAAACATTCTCTTCAGAAAAGGATGTTGGGAAATTCAAGCTCCAGTTGAGCACAACACTGGATAAGCCATTTGATACAAGGCGCTCCATTCTCGGATTGGGCATAATGCTTGTTCAGCTTGATGCAGGCGTAACTGATGTAAAGATAAACAAGGTGATGGTTGAATCATCAATCAGTAGTTCGACTGTCTTGTTGGGGGAAAAATCGCTCGAAAGGACATTGTGGAAAATCAGCGATGTAATAAGCGATGATATAATGATTGATTATGATTTTGGCGCTGATAAAGCGGATAAGCAGATATCCCTAAGAATATTTTATGAGTATAAAGACAAGGGAATAAGCAGCAGCGGAAGCTATGCCGAGCAGATAAAAACCCCTGTAACTTTTGTCAGAGGGCCTGAAACATTATGCCCAGATTCGTGCGATGACGGCAACAGATGCACAAATGATTATTGCAATGAACAAACAAATAACTTCTGCAGGCATGATATGCTATCTGATTGCAATGGAAACTGGATCTGCGAAACTGGCGAGACAAAATGCAATGCTCCAACAGACTGCGGGCCTTGCGAAGGAGATGTTGGAAGCTACATGCAGTATGGCTGCTTTGAAGATGAATGCCAAGTTGCTGTAAAAGAAGGCAGCCAGTTGTCAAAGACATATCCTAACACAAAAACTGCATCTTATTTTACATTAGACTTTGATGTTTTTCTTAAGCAACCGCTGAATATAAAAAATAATACAGTCAAGATAGATTTCACACTGAACAAATTCGACGAAAAGAATGCTGTTCTGCCGCTGATGATAAAGAAAGTCCAGATAAATGACAAGACCGTTGTACTTGGGCAAAAAACAGATGTGCTGGTTTTTTCAACTGTAGGCCAGACAGACAGCATTGAGATCCCGGTGAGCAGCTATGAATTTGAAGGCTACCAGAAAGATATTTACTTCAATATAAAAATAGACTATGAATTTGGAAAAACCAGCTATGGAGCAATAACCGCTTATGCAGATTCATTTGAGCAGGCGTTAAAAGAAAAAGTAACCTTGATAAAGTCAGATGTCAACTAAAAACAAGAAAGGAATGGAGTTGAGCATAAATTTTATAGTGATGCTTATCTTAGCTATTGTTGTGTTCGGGCTTGCAGTAACATTGACATATAAGTTTATGCAGCAGGCTTATACAACGCAAAGAGAGCTTGACCAGCAAACAAGAGCGCAGATATTAGATGCGCTCGATACAGGAGCTAAAGTTGCTGTTATTCCGGAGTCCATTAACATAAGGACTGGAAAGAGCGATATTGTTGGGATTGGCATAAGAAATATTCTGGATTCCGGGGATACATTCAGCATAAGCGTTAAATGGAGTGCTGCTATTGATGAACAAGGTGAAACAATTTCAACTGCAACAGAAGGCACAACTAAATGGTTTATCTATCCAACTACTAAAACAATTAAAAAATTTGAAAGGGATGCTGTAGGGGTTGCGTTCAATATTCCTGGCGGAGCGAAAGCGGGGACTTATATTTATGATGTGATGGTCTGCAAACCAGAGGTTCTTGTTGGAAATTGCATAGCGGATCCATCAAATGCACCAACTCAGGCTTATGACCAGCAGATCCACAAGATTTATGTTTATGTTTCTTGAAGTGATGATGGGTTCTATTTTGGGTTTTTAACTTTCAGAATAGGCATCGTCTGTTAGAGAGTTTTGTCCTTTATTTGTATGTCTCAGTTGCCTTTTCAGTTTCTTTAGTTTTCAGATAATTTATCCTTTCTTGATAAAACCCAGTCATATCTTTGAAATGGCTATTTTCAGGATATGCTTTAGCGGCCTCTTCATACACTCCCAATGCTGCCTCCAACCCGCCTATCTGCCGTTCTAATGGGCTTTTCTTTTCCTTAACCAATTCATGCATTCGTTCGTAACCGGCCAGCCCCACCCACAATTTATATGCGGCAATGTCATCAGCCGGGTTGTTGTCTTTTACAGCAGATTTACAAAGCTCAATTGCCTCGCCATATTTATCTTTTTGCCTTGTATTAGATAGCCACCTTGCCTTTTCGTAGTTTGATAGATTCCTTGGTGGAGCCCGTGGATGATGTGGTGGAGTAGATAACAAATATGTATAGAGAACTCCAGCTAAAATAAGAGGAATTAAGTAAATCTTTCTAAATTTTGATTTTTTATTTTTTTCCATTTTCATTATTTGTTTTGAATCTTTTCTTTATTTTCTGATTTATACTGACCTTGATCTGTGTGACAATCTGATTTATCATTTCCTAAATGTATTCCATTATCATCACATCCTGAAAATGTTTTATTTACAGCAACAGAATTTAAACCAGCTGTTGCAATTAATTTTAAATTACACATACTATTCTGAGGTATTAATAACTTACTAAATGAAAATGATGTATTTTGTATATTTATAGCTAATGGTTTCCAGTTGACATTATCACAGGAATAACCAAGACTGTAGTATAAATTGGATGTATTTTTATCTGCTACATCCCATTCCACTTCATATATTCCATTATTCTTTTTTATTGGCTTAATATTAATAATCGGGGGTTGTCCTTTACTTATCTCTACCAAAGTAATCTCTTTATTTTTGATTCTTGCTTTTTCAACGCCTTCAGGATATGGAATTGAAAATAAGAATAAATAATAAATAGAATCTTCTCCAACAAATGAGGGGTTAAAGCTAATACGCTCTAAAATTTCATTATCAGCAGAGAACAATTCTAAGGTATAATTTCCCACCTCTATTTCATCTGGGTAGCCATCACCTAATTCATACCAGGGCAACATTTCAAACAAACCCTCTTCGCTTATGATTCCACCTACCAAAAGCAACTTTGGATCTTCTGGAATATTTGTAAGCGCGCTTAATAATCTAGCATAATTTTTATAGGTAATCCAAGGGGATACGAATCCATCGCCCATAAAAGAATAGTAATTATT
This sequence comes from Candidatus Woesearchaeota archaeon, assembly GCA_030651135.1. Classification (NCBI taxonomy): domain Archaea; kingdom Nanobdellati; phylum Candidatus Woesearchaeota; species Candidatus Woesearchaeota archaeon. Next base: position 57,056 of record JAUSCS010000010.1, on the reverse strand, counting down.
AGAAAGATCATTATGATCCACAGGATTAACGCTAATCTTTGGCATATTATTTACAACATCCCAACCGTTTGCAGCAATATAACCCAAAGGCCATTCTTGCTCATTCCAGTCAATACCACATTCTCCTAACCACCCAAATAATATATTCCCAGTTTCATATTCATCACAAAAACCATAAGTATGACCAATTTCATGTGCAGCTGTATACTCAAGAGAATCCTCTTCAATTAATACTGCACGATCTATGCCAGGTACTTTTAATCCTTCTAGTCCATTAAGAATCCCATTTGGAACAACACCAATTTCTCTATCAGCATTTGAATAAAGTTCAGCATAATAAGATAAGTCAAGAACCCATCTTGCGAAATATGCTTTATCAAAAAACTCCGAGAATATAGGAGTGTTCTGATAAGAACGCGACATACTAACATCTTCACAATGATATGAAAAATGACTTTTAGAAAGAGGGTATACACTTAATAGAAATTCTGCATTTTGATTGCACACATTAGAAATATCTATCATATTTTGTCCTGCCCAGTTACCAATACTAAGAGGGATATATTCATGATAATATGTTTTTTTTAGGCCAGCTACCTTAACCTTTTCTATTGTTTTGATATTGTTTTCATTTGTCTCTATCAACATATTACTGCCATCTACTTGAGCTGTAAGCTTGATTTTTCCTTCAAAAAAAGGAGGTTGTACATTATTAAAATTAAAAGTGTCGTCAGCAGCAAATTTTTCTTGAGTAGTATATCCTTTTTTTATTGTTTTTGGGTTTGATGTATATGTCTTCGTGTAATATTTATTTCCAGATGCATCATAATAATCGATCGTAAGATTAACAACAACATTGTCGATCTGGTTAAGATTAATAAAAGAAGTGAAATTTGCGAAAACCCTTACCATTGTTTCTTTGTTTTTAACTAAAGGCGCATCTTCTATAACCTGTATTGGCTTAATATCCATTATATACAAATCTGAATCAGGCGCAATCCATATAATATTATAACTCATTTTACCATCATCATAATTGTCATTAGGCACCACGGTACAATTTATAGTGTCGTTTACTTTTGTGTAAGTATTTGATATTATTGGTATTTGGATCTTACATGAGTTTTTACCTTGCTCTTTAGTGCAGGTTTCTGTTCCGCTCATTATCGCAGTTTGGCCTGAGCCTATAACCTTGTACTTACCATGAAGTTCTTTATCTTCGGTATCAGCATCTGATAGCGTAGCTGTGCAATTCAAATCAGCATTACTATAAGGACCTCCACTGCCTACATAAGGTGTCGAGTCATTCATATCTGGATCTTTAGGAAGCAAGCTTACAGAAGCAGTTGGCAGTGTATTGCATGCCCTCTTTATTGAATTGCAAACCATACCAGATTGGGTGCAGTTCACCTGAGTTGCATCGCAGATATGCTCTCGAATGTTTACCCCCAAGAATGTCGTGCTCGGAGCCCCCCTCAGACCCCACCACCACGGATTAGAATAATTGCTGTATCCATACATATCAGTTATATTAACTCTATAAACCTGTTCTGGAAAGATTGGATCGTACTTAATCAATATCTCCTTGTCTTGACAATAATCCAGTTTTGTTCCTGTGTTGTCATAGCATTCTTTCTTAGTCTCGTTCCCTTCCGTAGTTTCGTTCCTTTCAGCATTGCACCCTATGCTTGTCTGTTCCCATTCTCCGCAGGGGTCATTGTTTAGATTGCTGCAGACTTTTATATTCCTGTCTGAACCTAAACAGTTTATACCTCCTATATTGAAAGAATAGTTTGTAGTGATATTTCCAACAGTTTGTGTGTCAAAGCATTTTCCGAGCTCTCCTGTCGGGCTTGAGCAGGTTTTTGGCTGGCAGTAATAATTCTCAGGCGTGCCATAATCGATTCCTAATATACCCCACCCTCCTTGAAATGTGGTGTCACAGGAATTAGCTGCACTCGTTTGGCAATAACTCCAGCAATCTCCTGACGAGCATGTATTCCAGCAGGAATTGAAAGAGCTGGCAGTGCAATAATGTTTATCGCAGGCTGTAGTGCCCTCACATGTACTGCATGTTTCAGTTTTGCTGCAAATTTTTAAATCATAATAATCAGAAGCCCATCCCTGCGTAAAATTAGCCGGGCAAGGTTCATTATATTTTATGATACGGCCGTCGTATGCGCTGCATGTTTTGTTCTCTGTTCCTGCAGGCGGGCGATAAGAACACGAATGGAAATCACCCCAACCAAAAGCATAACCTCCGCTGGTAACATAGTCTTTTCCTGTCCAGCAATCAAGATACTTGGCGCAAAATGCTGCTGGCACGCAGTCAGCATCAACAGAACATCCGCCAGGCTTAGCGGGGTTGTACCCTACTGCCCACTGGTAAGCAGCATATGATGAGAAATGGCTAACATCAAAAGTCAAGGTTCCTGTCGCATCATCATAATTTATATTAGTGCAGATATCCTTAGGGCAAGGCCTGTTTATCTGGCTCGGGTTAGTTGTAAACTCTTCGCTGTAATATATTACAGGCGTGTTTTCAAAAGAAACATTATAAAAAGTTATTATAGCAGACTGGTTTAATTCAGGCAGCTCTTCTGTGTTTACAGCAATTATATTATTTCCGATGTAGATATTGGGATTGCCATCAACATCCTCCACTTCAACATCAAAAGAATTCCTGAAATTTATTCTGCCTTTTCCCTCTTTTTCAATAATCTTGCTATCAAAAATCTTTATGTCTTTTTCTTTCTTAAGCTTTCCATCTGCGCTTTTTTCATTCAGGCTGTTTTCAGCAAATGCAGTGGAAATAACAAATACGGCAATTACCAGCAACACCAAAAACATACGCGCTTTCTTCATGGCCTCACCCCAATCACCTCATATGTCTTTCAGGTATACATTTCTTTCCAGCTTTATAAATCTTTCTGTTTTGACCACTAAGAAATAGTTATTACTGCCTGTACTTCACAATCTTCACAAAATCATCAACTTTCAGGGAAGCCCCGCCAACTAATGCGCCGTCAATGTCTTTTTGGTCCATTAAAGCCTTTATATTGTCTGGCTTCACAGAGCCGCCGTATTGTATCCTTATATTGTTTGCAATTTTTTCATCGTATAGGCTTTTAACCAATTCTCTTATAAACAAATGAACCTCTTCAGCCTGCTCTGGTGTTGCATTTTTCCCAGTCCCTATTGCCCATACTGGCTCGTAAGCGATGACAATCTTAGAAGCATCAATATCCTTTAAACAATTTTTGATCTGATCTTCAACAATCTTTTTTGTTTCGCCTTTTTCTCGTTCTTCAAGCTTTTCTCCAACACAAAGTATCGGAATGATGTTATGCTGCAATGCCTTTTTTATTTTCTTATTTATCAGATCATCAGTTTCGTTAAAGTACTGCCTTCTTTCAGAATGGCCCAGAATCACATACTTAACTCCCAACTCTTTTAACATTAGCGGCGATACTTCGCCTGTAAATGCGCCGGAATCCTCAAAATGCATATTTTGGGCGCCTAGCTTGATGTTGGAATTCCTTATTTCCTTTGCAGCATCATGCAGCGCAGTGAATGGAGGGCATACAACAATCTCAACATCCTTGACATCAATTAACCGCAGCCTTAATTCCCTGGCAAAAGCAACTGACTCTGAATTGACCTTGTTCATCTTCCAGTTTCCTGCGATTATTGGCTTTCTCATAGTGAAATTATTGGTTTTATTCGGTTTATATAGTTTTCTTATTTTCATTCACCATTAAAACGAAAACAATTTAAACAGCTTCAATTCCATTTTTTCATGGTTGAATTCAATCCAGACGGCAGCATTAAGCTTCCAGAACAGCTTGCAAGAAAGAACGAAGAAAATAAGGAAAAATTAAGATCTCAGAGATGCATTAAAATAAAAAGAGAGATAGTAAGCTTCACTGCTCCAAAAAAATGCGTCCTTCACATAACTCTTTCAGAAGCTTTTGCCGATAACAGATTCATAGACACCATTTATAATTATTTTAAAGAAAGGTCGGCTGTTCCGCATAAAATGAAGAAGCTCAATGAAAAGCAGTTTGAAATTGAGATAGGCACTGATTTTAAGAGGTGCAGCGACTGTAACTCCCTGATCAACGAGTATAGAGAATTCTTAGACGGCAACATAATTGATGAAAAAGGCAGCTGCACATTTGAAGGAAAGAATAAAAGTTTCTGCTATGAAGATTATTTTAGTTGATGATGCTGAATTTCAACATGTCGGAAATGCCTATTTTTCTCCTATAATCCCTTTAATCTTGTTTTCAAGCTCGTTTTTATTTATATTTCCGACAATCCTTCCGATTTCCCTGCCTGATTTGAAAACAACAATGCACGGAATACCTCTTACGCCATATTCTTCGGAAATGTCTGAAGCACTATCAACATTTAGCTTGCAGAACTTCAGCATCGCCATTTTTTTTGAAAGCTCTTCGTAAGCTGGCGCCAGCATTTTGCAGGGCATGCACCATTCTGCCCAGAAATCCACTAGCACAACCTTATCGCTGTCCAGAATTTCTTCCTTGAAATTATCTTTATTCAGCTCTATTACTGCCATCATCTTTAAGTTCACCCCTCAAAAAAGCGTCTATTGCTGATGCTGCATTTTTTCCGTCAGCCATTGCTTTTATGACTGTGGCTTCCTGGCCAATAACATCGCCGCCTGCAAATATCTTCGGATTTGATGTTTGATATTTTTCATTTACATCTATTGAGCCACGCATGCCTGTTCTCAGCTCGGAATTTCTTGCCAATAATGGATTTATGCCCTGGCCGATCGCAATAATAACCTGGTCGCATTCCAGGCTGAACTCGGAATCTTCTATTGGCAAGGGAGTTCTCCTTCCTGATGAGTCCATTTCGCCAAGCATCATCTGCTGGCATTCTATGCCTGTGACAATTTTCTCACCCAATATTTTTGTAGGATTTGTCAGCATTAAAAAGTTAATTCCTTCTTCCCTGGCATGCTCGATTTCTTCAATTCGGCCAGGCATTTCATCAAAAGAGCGCCTGTAAACAACAGTCACATCAGAGCCGAGGCGCCTGGCTGTTCTTGCAGCGTCAATTGCAACATTTCCACCTCCGACAACTATGGTTTTTTTTGCTTTTTTAATTGGGGTTTTTGTTTTTGGAAATTCATTTGCTTTCATCAGGTTTATTCTTGTCAAAAATTCATTCGCAGAATAAACTCCATTGAGATTTTCTCCTGGAATGTGCATGAAATAAGGCAAGCCAGCGCCTGTTCCGATAAATATCGCATCGTATTCATTTGAAAGCTCATCAAGCGAGATAGTCCTGCCAATCACAGCATTAATCTCGATTTCAACACCAAGTTTTTTGATATAATTTATTTCATCATCAACAATCTTCTTGGGCAGCCTGAATTCCGGGATGCCGTAGCGCAAAACACCGCCTGTCTTGTGCAATGCTTCAAATAGCTTTACATTATGGCCCATCAAAGCAAGCTTTGCTGCGCACGTAAGAGAAGAAGGGCCTGAGCCAACAACAGCAATTTTTTTGCTTATTTTTTTGATTTTAGGAATATCAAAACTTTTTTCATTATCTCCTGCAAACCTTTCCAAGTATCCGATTGCAACTGCCTGTTTTTTCTTTGCAAGTATGCATTTTTCCTCGCACTGCGTTTCCTGGGGGCAAACCCTGCCGCAAACTTTTGGAAGAAAATTCTGCTCTTTTATTGTCTTTATCGCGTCATTAAATTTCTTGTCTTTTATCTGCTTTATAAACTTCGGAATGTTTATTTTGACAGGGCATCCATCGATGCAGACTGGCTTCTTGCACTGCAGGCAGCGGGATGCTTCTTTGATTGCAGATTTTTCATCATAACCGAGATTAACTTCATCAAAATTTTTAATTCTCTCTTCAGGTTTTTGCTGCGGCATTGAGGTTTTCATTTTATTTTTCTTAAATTGCAAACGTGCTTTTCCTCTTCAAGATAATGGCTTGTCCTGTTGAGCAGATCATCCCAGTCAACCTGATGCCCATTGAACTCAGGGCCGTCAACGCATGCAAATCTGACCTGATCATCAACAATAACCCTGCAGCCGCCGCACATTCCTATTCCATCAATCATTATTGGGTTCAATGAAACTGTTGTCCTTGCCTTGTCCATTGTCAATGCAGAAACAGACTTCATCATTATTGTTGGGCCGACTGCATAAACTAAGTTTAACCTTTCTTTTTTCAGCAATGCTTCCAATGCTGCCGTAACAAACCCCTTCATTCCCCTGCTGCCATCATCTGTGCAAATTATGAGCTGCTTGGAGAGCTTCTTAAGCTCGTCAACAAATATCAATGATTTTTTATTTTTAGCGCCGATTATTGTGATTATTTTATTCTTTGCTTTTTTCAGCGCTTTTGCCAACGGCAGCAATTCTGCTGCGCCAATTCCGCCGCCAACAAGGCAGACTGTTCCGTATTCCCTTATATCAGACGGGTTTCCCAATGGACCGATCAGGTCAAGCATATTATCGCCTTTCTTCAATTCTGAAAGCTGCTTTGTTGTTTTACCTATTGCCTGAAACACAAGCGTTATTTCGTTTTGATTTGAGTCTGCAATTGTCAGAGGAATCCTCTCACCTTCTTCGTCTATCCTCAGGATTACAAACTGCCCGGGCTTTGCCTTTTTCGCAATATTTGGAGCCTTAACATTCATCAGAAATATGTTTTCAGCTAGCTTCTGCTTTTTTGTTATAATCGGCATTTTAGATTTTGTTTTATTTTTCTATTAAAAACTTTTTTGGAGCTTCATCCAGATTGGTGAATTCATCTGCTTCTTCTATTAATTTAGCTGAAGCGCTTTTGCCGAATGCTATGATCTCAACCCTGCAGCCAATTGCCCTTTTAAGATGCTGGACTAATGGAGCAAAATCCCCGTCGCCGCTTACAAGAATTATTGTATCAAGCTTATGGGCAAGCTCAATTGTGTCCATTGCAATGCCGATGTCCCAGTCTCCTTTTTTCTGGCCACCGTAGAAAATCTGCAGGTCTTTTGCCCTGACTTCAAATCCGATATTTTTCAATGCTTCGAAAAATCCCTGCTCTTCCTTTATGTCTGCCTTTATCACGTAGGCGAGTGCCCTGACTAGATTTCTCCCTTTAACTGCTTCCTTCAGGATTTCCTTGAAGTTTACCTTTGCGCCATACATCTGCTTTGCAGAGTAATACATATTCTGCACATCTATGAAAACACCCACTCTTTGCCCTTTATGCTTGTACATTTTATCACCTTTTTATCTTCTAAAAACCAATGAAAGCCATGTTGAGATCGAAAAAAGGAAAGCAGTAAGCATCACTATGAACAATACGGCGAAAACCCCGACTATCACGATTAAATAAAGCTTTGAAACAAATGCCAGCAAAGCCCATCCTTTTTCATTTGCAAAATGATAGATGAAATAAACAACTATGAGGCTGAACATGCTGTTAGTAAAATTAAAGATGCTGGATGCAGTGCTTATAAAAGATCCCTTGTAAAATCTCAATTCTGCCACCTCGATAAAGGGTGAATATGGGGTGTTTTAAAAAGGTTTCTATGATGAGCGGACAAGAATAGAAAGGTTTTTATATTATATTTAAACTTTCAAGTAGAAACATAAGCTTAGCATTAAAGGGGGGATAAATATGACATTGGCTGCTATTATTGTAGGAATCGATAAAAAAGAAAGGGATACAACGAATGCTTTGATTAGAAAATCAAAAGAAGGCGTCTTTGCTTCTATGCCACTTGGATTTTACCCCGAACAATTGTTTATGACTTCTGCAAAAGTCAAGGACAGCCATGATGATAAATTGAGTTTAGCATTGGATGAGTTTTTGATACGAACAGATAAAGAGAAGATTGGCTTATGTGCAGTGCCTGCAGAAGTCGATCTTAGTTTTTCAGGCAATTCCGTATATGTTGAAATATGGTCGAAAGAAAACGAAAAAAGAAATCACCTGTATACAACAGCCTATTCTATGGATCGAACAATATTTGAAGAATTAAAAAATATAACTAAGGACAAGGAAGGATTCTATGTAGGTTACAGGTATATGAGCAATGGCCAAAGTGATAGAAATCTTGTTTTTATATTCAATAATAATTGCGCTGTTTCGTTTTTGGACACGGCAGAGATAGAGAAGCTTAAAGGAAAAATAACATTAACTCAAATTCTGGGGTATTTCAATGTAAAAGAGATAATACCGGCGCCAACTTCTTTAGCAACTGAAACTGAGAAACCCGGAGTTGTGGAAAAAAGACATTACAAAAAAAGGGAAGCGATAACAGAAACAAAAGAAAAGACAGGAAAAGAAGCAGAGTATAAAGTTATACCTTTAAGCGAAGGGCATAAGTATGTTGAATTCGCCCAAAAACAGATTTATAGTGCTCATTCTGTAATGAAAGCTTTTATTGCTATAGATTTTAAGGGCGATCTATTTACAACAGTAGATGAACTGCAAAGATGGGCTAACAGGCCTAAGCAAGGAGAAGAATATACTTTTGAAAAGTTAGCTTCAAAATTAAAGATGCCTAAAAAAGAGGTGGAGGAAAAAATAGAGGAAATGGGGTTAAAAGTAAAGGATGGAAAAATAGGATCTAGGAGTGCGGCAGAAGTTTATGATGCTTTTTTCCCTAAACCGGCTGTAAAAGAACTGACAGCAATAATAAAAGCTGCAGAAAAAGAAATCAAAGGGCCTGCTCAAAGCGATAAAGCGCATCTTGATGAAAAAAAGATTGCTTATGTATTTGATATTGACAAACATTCTGTATACAGTCTTCTTGGCAAGATAAGAAAGACAGGAATAGACACCACTGAAATCACCAATGATGCATTAAAAAAGTATATCGACTCTTTAAAAAAAGGATATAATGCAAAGAGAAAAGACGAGTATCTGGCCAGGCTGGAGGAGCTTGTTTCCGGAAAGAAAACAAGAACTGCAGATGTTGGTGTTGTAAAAAAAATTCCTGCTATTGAAGATAATCGTTTGCTGACGGAAAAGGAGATTGGAATTTATGGCTGTTTTGACGAGGGAAAAATTGAACAATTAAAGAAAGAAGGAGAAATAGTGCCCGTAAAAGGCGATGGTGAAGGCATGTATTTATTTGGAAATGTCAAAAATTTAGCGAGTTCAGTGATATCAGAGGCTTCCGTTAGATCTGCCATAAAAAATGATGGAGAAGTAGACCGCGCATTGAAGGAAGGGCAGCTAGTTAAAGTTAAAGGCGGAATTGCTAGGCCATCTTATTTTGCATATATGCTGGCAAAAGAAGGAGAGGGAAAGTAACTTAAAGAGCTGTGCGGAATGACAGAAAATATAGATGACGTAATAATAAGTGCTCTAAAAAAAATAAGATTCTATAGATGGTATGAAATTGGAGAAGCAAAGAACTTGCTGGATGTCTGCTGGGTTGAGGATATTTTAAGAATAAAACCTTCTTTGTTCAGAAGGGATGAAAAAGATAATGAAGGAATATTAGGAGCCTATATTATCGGCCACGTAATGAATGCGCACGAAATAAGTTACGATTCATTTGGCCATTTAGATTCTTCATTAATGGCATCAATCATCGGTTTAACAGACGATGAATTGTCTAATTACTGCAAAGGAAAAATGGTGCAAAAGAAAACAAAGGAAGGCATACAAAATCTTCTTTATCCGCCAGACTTAGTGTATATTGATATAAAATTTTCAAAATCGTTTCAAACTAAGGATGAAGAACCGAAAATAGAGCCGGAGAGTAAACTGAAGATGGAGTTAGAGAGGGAGCCAAAGCCCATTAAAGAAATAAAAGTAAATCCTTATATTAATGTATTGCAAGAAAACTCCGTGCATTCACTAACAGCCACCGCTTTATTGAAGATATTCCTGGTTCCGCTTGAAGTACTAATGAAAAAAAATTATGATATCAGTTATTTCGGAAGCAAAGAATTTGGAGCAGATTGTGATGAAAAAATAAGTAAAATCAGCAGCCGCTACAATATAGACCGGCTTTCTAAGCTTATTGATGCAGCATATTTATCTGGATGCCAGATAATCAAGAACAGCGTGACTGAAAATGGCATAGATAGAGGAAGCATAATAAAGGTGCACAAGACATATAGCTGGTAGTTTCCCGAAAACCATTAGTGCATTTTTCGTTATTTTAGACCAAACACTTTTAAAGATCAAGGTTGAGATTTTTTCACTATTGTTAATTTTTTGAATTTCTTGTCGTTCTGCTTTGGAAAATCTTCCCTGAAATGGCATGCCCTGGATTCTTCCCTTACAAGGGCGCTGTCTACAATTATGCTGGCAACATCCGCTATATTTCTCACATCCAGGAAATCTTTGGTTATGTAATAAGACCAATAAAAGTCATTTATGTTTTTTCTGAGCGCGGATAATACCTGCTTTGCGGCATTCAGCCTCTCTTTATTCCTTGATATTCCGCACAATGAAGTCATTGTTCTTCTGACAGTTTCCCAATAATAGGCTATGGCGGTCTTGTCTTTTATATCGTTTGCAGAGCCTGCATCCCATAATGGGACATTTATATTTGCATGATTCCTGAGCTTTAAAAAATGCTTTGCAGCCAGCCTGCCGAATAGAATGCATTCTGGCGCAGAATTGCTTGCCAGTCTTGTTGCTCCATGCAGGCCAGTATAAGAAGTTTCACCTATGACATAACATCCTCTCATTTTTGTTTCTGAATTCGGGCCGACAAGCACACCCCCATTTGAATAATGAACAGCATAGATGACAGGCACGGGCTCTTTTGTTATGTCAATTCCCTTGGCTAAGCAGAATTCGTAAGAATTCCTGAAATCCTCTTTTAATCTTTTTTTGTCTATTTTTGCGCAGTCCAGCCATAAATGCGCCAGGCCATTTTTCCTCATCTCAATATCTTCTGCTCTTGTAACAACGTCCCTTGTTGCTTTTGATCCAAGTGGATGATATTTCAAAACAAAATCTTTTTTTGAATTTTTTCTTAGCTTTAGTATTGCGCCTGCTCCCCTAAGCGCCTCTGTAAGCAGGAATCTTCTGCTGTATTCATTGACAGCAGACGGGTCATAAAACACAGTCGGGTGAAATTGTATGAATTCCATGTTCGCCAACGGCAGGCCTGCCCTGTAGCACATTGCAAAGCCATTGCCTGTCGCAACATCTGAGTTGGTTGTGTAAAGAAAAACTTTTCCAAGGCCGCCTGTTGCAATGAATGTTCCTTTGCACGAAACTGCCTTAACACAATTTTTTTTAGCGTCATAAACATAAAACCCCAGGCAGGCATCCTTTGCTTTTGTCTTAATTTCTTTTCTTTTTTCTAACTTGTTCTTCGTTATTAAGTCAATTGCAACATGCTCTTCATGAATCCTTATGTTGCGGTTGTTTTTCACTAATCTGCCAAGCGTCTTCATTATTTGCACGCCTGTTGTGTCATTAGCATGGAAGATCCTGTTCCTTGAATGTCCGCCTTCCCTGTGCAGATCGTATTCATAGCCTTTTTCAGACAGATTAAATTTAACGCCTTTGTCAATCAGCCATTCTATAACATCGCTGTAGAAATGCTCAACGCAGAATTTAACAATCTTAACATCATTAAGGCCTTTTCCTGCAATTAATGTTTCTGTGATATGCTTTTCAAAGGAATCTCCATTAAGAGGCTTTCCACCCACTAATGGAACTGCTGCCAGGCCGCCAGCTGTCAAATAGCTGTTGCAGTCTTCTATTAATTTGCCCTTGACAAATAAGTCAACCATTTTGCCAGCTTCTGCCAGTTCGAGCGCAACTGCGCAGCCGCTAAAGCCGCCGCCTATAACTCCGCAATCTGTTTTTATCAGATCTCTTGCACCGCTCATTTTACTCTCAGCATCCTGTCCAATGCCTTCTTTGCATTTTTTCTTATCTTCGCAGGCACATCAACTTCATTTGTTTCATTATTCAGGCAGTCATAAACCTTCTGCAGATTGTTCTTTTTCTGCTGCAGGCAGATTGTTCCCAATGTATAAAATGTTTTATTTGGCACTTCAATCTTGAGCCTTTCAACCATTCCTGCCTCCGTGCATATTAGGAATTCCTTGGAATCTGAGCTTTTGGCAAGCTCAATCATCCCAGATGTCGAGCATACAGAATCTGCTTCATCTATTACATCAGCGGGGCATTCTGGATGAGCAATAACAACTGCAGCAGGGTGCTGTTTTTTTGCTTCTCTTATTTGTTCAGCCAAAAACCGCGCATGAACATAGCAATATCCCTGCCAGGGGATTATCTTTTTGCTTGTGAATCTGGCAACATAATCCGCAAGATTCCTGTCTGGAACAAAAATAATGTTTTTTTCTTTAAGCGAATTAACAACCTTGACTGCATTTGAAGAAGTGCAGCAAATATCCGAGACTGCCTTTACATCTGCGGTTGTATTTATGTAAGAAACAACAGCCACATCCTTGTATTTCTTCCTTTCCTTAAGCAATTCCTCTGCTGTTACCATTGCAGCCATCGGGCATTTTGCTTCCAAGGCAGGCAGCAGCACTTTCTTTTCAGGATTCAGTATCTTTGCAGATTCTGCCATGAAATCAACGCCGCAGAATACAATGATCTTTGCATTAGTCTCAGCTGCTTTTCTGCTGAGCTCAAGCGAATCGCCAATAAAATCAGCTACCTTGTAGATTTCGGGCCTTTGGTAATTATGGACCAATATGACTGCATCTTTCTCTTTCTTCAGGTTGTTTATTTTTTGGATTAATATTTTTTCATCCATTTTAACCAAACTCTATTGTTCTTAATGGCTTGTCTGCAATGCTAACTCTTATTATGGTTTTATGGCCATAATTAAAATCTTGCCATCCATCAATTGTCAACAAATCGTTTTTAGTCATGCCTGAAATTACTGTTATTTCCCTTACTTTCCCGCCGATAAGCTTATAGTTTCCAATAGGAAATACGGCGGCATATTTGGCATAATCGGCATTTGCTTTAAATGCTTTTCCAAAATGCTTGAACATTGCTGTTGATCCAGTTCCGGTTGAAACAATGATGCCTGAGCTTTTTTGCTCTTCTTCTTTATCATCAACCTTTATTGCATATCTTGCAGCTATCCCAAAAGGCTTTATGCTTCCCATATATATCTCATTTAGCGCCAATCCCACGTGTTTTGAATCAATTTCAACATTCAGCCTTGTCCTGTTCAATACAGAAAAATAGCCTTTGTAAAATCTGCCTAATTTCTCTTCTAAATCAGATGCATTAGCAGATGTCAGGTTGCCAACACTATGCTGCGGCGCAGAGTTAACAGCTAATACTAAAGCTGAATCAACAAAAGAGGCAGTGTAAAGCAAGGTTCCGTCTCCTCCGGCAGCTATTACCAAATCAAAATCATCCAGTGCTTTATTTAGGTCTTCTTTAGCTATTATTTCATATGAAGAGCTGTATTTTTTCAACAGCCTTTCAATTAGAGAAATCGTGTTTTTATGCTCTTCCAGTGCACTTGCTTTGTCTACTATTGCAGCTCTCATTTTATTCTTCTCATTAGCATATATTAGTGTATACAATACACTTACTATTATATAAATGTTTCGGATTTTTTTGCACATATTATAATTTAAAAAAGAAGGTTTTGCAAGTATTCTACGTTTTCTCCAGTCTTTTTATATATTCATTTTGAAGTAAGGCGACAGTTTTTGATCCCTGAATTTCGCCTGTGCTGATCATCTTATACGCCTGATAAAACGGAATCCTAACAACCTCAATCTTTTCTGTATCCTCTAGCCTTTGATTTGTTTTTGTATGCGGGCCATAGGCATAATACAAATCAACCATTTCAGTATCGTGGCCTTCACTTGAGCCAATTGTTGCAAAAAAATGGGCTTGTTTTTGGTCTATCCTTATTCCGCATTCCTCTTCTAATCCTTCAACAATAACCTCCAAAGAGGATTTGCCTGGTTTGTCCATGGTCTCTGCTGGAAGCTCAATTATTTCTTTAGCTATAGGAATCCTATATTGTTTAACAAGCCAAACAAAATCTTCCTGGTCAATGTACATTATGGCGCAGGCGTTTTTTGAAACAATAACATCATAATAGCGGCCGTCATATTTTCTTCTTACCAGCTTTACGTGGCCCTCATAAACAAGTTCATCATTTTTACCGGGCATTAGCACATCTTTCATTTTAATCGCACCTCAAGGTGATTTTTGCAATCTTCGGGCTTACAAGCTTTGATTTTTCAAGAGCAACTTTATGCCTAATAATAATATCATCAATAAATTCCTCGACTTTGGTGAACTTGGGCTTGCCGTGCAATTGTGTGTATTTTTTTATCTGCTCTTTTGCATATGGGATAATTTGGCAATGCGCAGTAAGATCTTCAGGCTTAATTCCCTGATCAAGCCCTTCCAACACCACTTCGGAAAATTCATAGTCATAGCCAAGATCCTTGAAAGAAGTTTGGCCGTGCTCTAATCCAGGAGTTGAAATTCTATATGCTAGATCTCCAAATCCAACATAAACCGCCATTTGCCGCACTAATCTTTTCGGCAACCTGCCTAGTGGGCTCATATGCACTGCTCCATCTCCGAAGAGAGTGTAATAAGCCAATCCATAATCTTCATCGCGATTGCCTGTTCCAATAACTGATTTATTTTCTGTGGCAGCTTTTCCATGAAGAACTACTGCTCTCATTTCAGAAGTTAAATTCCCTCTGTGATATCTATCATTAAGGGCTTCTGGATTTGTTACTTTGTAAGCTTCCACAATATCTTCAATGCTTCTGATCTCGTATCTTATGCAGAGCCTTTTTGCAACTTTAATTCCATCTTCTGCGTCTTTTGGATCGTTTGTTTTAGAAGGCAAGATATAACCAACTAATTCCAGTGGATTTTCTAGGTGATTTTTATTGTAAGCATCAAAGGCCCTTTTTGCCAATGCTGCCGCTACTGTTGAATCCACACCGCCGGACAATCCAATCACGCCGCCTGTTTTTTTGAATTTAAGCACTCTTTCGACTATGAAATTCCCAATTTCGCCTGCTACAAGTTCTGGGTCCATTTGTGCTAATTTTATTCTTTTTTCGAGGTTCATTTTGGTTTCTCCTTTTCTTTTTGTTCGTAATAAGGTGTTAAACAAAACCTATAGTTATCTCCTCTCTCAAACGGAGCTATTAATTCCTGCAAACTTTTGTCAAGCTTGGCTGCGTCATCTTTTGGCAAGTAACCTAAAAGTATCGCATCGCTAGGTTGTATAGCTAGCTTAAACTCATCATTGATCTCTTCAATAATTTTTTTCTGAACTGGCCTGTATTTAGCGTATAATTCATCAACCTCCATATTATCAAAAATCTTTTCTGCGATTAAAAGGGCAGGAATACTTTTGAACCATTTATTAGAGTAAAGTGAAGGAACATCATTTCTACTGAAAGTAAACCCCACTCTATAACGGAATAACCCAAATGGCTTGCTCAATGATATCACGGCGGCTTCTATATTTTTATGATTGACATCAAATTTATACTGCGTAGTGGAGCCCACATACGCCATGTCGTAAAATATTCTGTGCCCTGACTCGCATATATCCATTATTGTTTCGTTAGGAATTATATTGCCATCCCTAGCTGAAGGGTTGGATATGAACCATAATCCTTTTTCTAGTTTAGATGGTGATGTTTTTTCTAAATCAATTTCAACAGCAGCAATATTTCTGGTTTTGGCAGTTTCTTTAAAGCCTTCATACTCGCCTTTCAGCACATAAATCTGATTAACTCCTCTAGATTGCAATAAAGTTAAATACTCCCTGATGCCTTCACTTGAGCCGGATGTCGGATATGCAAATCTGAAATTTTTTAGATCAGGAACAGCGCCTGCATAAAACTTCAATAGTTTTTCAAGTACTGGCTCATGAAACTGGTCTAAGTTTACATTGCTTGATGTTAAAAATATTTCGTGCGGATAATCTTTAATTAAATCATCTATTAACTTTCTAACTTCTGGAAAATAATAACTGTAGACTGCATTCATTGCCTTTAATTGTTTCATAGCAAGATCGCCCCCTTGTACTGCCAATCATATCTGAGATGGCCGTCAGGAAAAAATATTAACTGCCTGATCTGGCTTGATTTTGGATCAATTGTTAGTGCATCAGTAAAGCATATGTTCTGGCCGCCAAGATCATACACTGCAGCGCCATGCGCAAGCTCCATGAGCAGAGTGGCATTTGCATCAAGATGATCTTTTATGCGTTTAAGGGCATCATTATCAACAGCATGCTTGTCAACCCAATCAAAAATTTCATCGTTCCTGCTTGACTCTGGTTTTCTTACCGGCCTTATTGTCAGCTGCTCTACATCGTTCTTTTTTGCGAACTCCACCAATTTTTCTATTCCCGCAATATCATCAATGTAGTCTTTAAGCATCGTGCATGACAATCTTACACTGAATTTTTGCGAATGAAGTTTGCTTATCAGACCTTCCAAATCAAAATATTGTTTTCTTTTTGGCAGGTAGATCTCTCTGTTTTTCTCTGCATCATAATGCGCTATTGAAATCGCTACTAAGGTCATGCCGTGATCGCACCATTCTTTGAGGTATTTGTCATAGGCTGATTCTGCCAAAGTTATGCCGTTTGTTTGAAGCTCGATAAAAGGAAATTTATAATCTTTCAAATGTTTCATATAGTCTGTTATAAGATTTGGAAACAAGGTTGGCTCTCCTTTACCTGTTAAAAGCACAGTAGATGCACCGCAATCTTTAGCGTATCTTGCTGCTATGTCAAAATTTCTCCAGTTAACATCTACATGCTTATTTTCAACACCTAACTGGGGGGTCATTTTAGATACGCAATAAGGGCAGCTTGCATTGCATGCCTCAGTTCCTATGACGATGCTGTATGTTTGCACTTCCATATGAAACACCTTTATTTTATTATTTCCTCCAAAACTTTTTTAGTATTGATAAATTTGGCTCCTGCTTTTTTCATTTCTTCAATAGCTGCTTCAGTTGTTTTTGGATCAACCCCCTTGATTGCATCTTCTACAACATAGCATTGAACTCCTCTTTGCTGCATTCCTAGAACTGCTGCCTTGACACAATAATCTGTTGCCACGCCGTAGACTACTGCTTCTTTGTCAAATCTTCTGGCTTTCAGCAGTCTTTGGAAAAAATAATCTGCAGCAGGGTTTGTAAAAACATCATAATTCTGTTTTTCAAAATATACTGGAAGATTTTCTTTCTTTGGGTCTCTGTAAAGAAGAATCAGATTCCCATTAACATCCATTATATTGTTAGCCCATCTCAGTTTTTCTTTTATTGAACTTGTTTCCCTCTCATGGGCAATATATCTTCCTGCATCAAAGTCCCTGTCTGTTACTGGACCTCCTGATCTGGTTGGGTAGACATGAAGAGCGGTATCATAAATTTTCAATTCTCCTTTGCTTCCATTCATACAATGGTCTGGGAAAGGCCCGCCCCATCTTTGCAGTTCTCCTTCTCTGCATTTATATTCTTCAGTGCCAAAATGCCTGTCAACACTTCCTGCAATAAGAATATTCTTCTCTTTAGCAAAACATGTTAGTTTCGCTAAATTTGGCTTTATTAATTCTGCATCAGGCACATACAATGCTCCATTCTTGTTCATGAAGTCGTTTTGCGTGTCTACATCGTAGAATATCCTCATCTCACCCACCTCCTCTGGTAATCCTGCTCTTTCTTTTGCTCGATTATCCTCAAAATATAGTACTGGGGCTTTGCTTGCCGATCTCCTAAAGGCACGTCTACAGTTACGGCATCAAATTGTCTGATTTGCTCGTCTTCCGCATATTTCCTTTCCTGCAGCAAGAGATGCATTCTGCCCTGCGCATCTTTAACAACTGCTCTCGCTCGTTCTTGGTCCATTTTACCCGCCTCCATATTGTTTTGTTAATTGCTCCACTAAATTGTTTAAAGCTGGAGCTAACTCGATAGTGTATTGTTGATCAACTCTAAGCTGTTTTAATTCATCAGGAAGTTTTGCAACTTCTTCCAAGCAGTATTGCCTTGTTTCTTTTAGCTCTCTTCTTTCTCTGACTCTCTGGCCATTAAGAACTGCTTTTTCCAGCAGGGGTTTTCCTTCTATTTGTTCGGTTTCTAAAGCAATTATGTCTTTTTCATATTTTCCCTTATTTTCTATTCTGTAAACTTGTTTTTTGCCAGGCAATGTTCTTTTTTCATTGCTTAATTTGATCTTTGCCCCATCATCATCTTCTACTAGCTTATAGACGCCAGGAATCGCGGCAACTGGCTTGGCTGTTATCATCTCTGTGCCAACACCATAGCCATTAATTGGAGCTCCTGCTTTCACTAAGTCATCTATCTTGTATTCATTGAGATCATTGCTTGCAACTATTCTGGCATAATTAAGGCCCTGCTCATCAAGGATTGCTCTTACTTTTTTTGATAAATCTGCCAAATCCCCGCTGTCAAGCCTTACTGCCCCAAGCTTCCTGCCTTGCTGCTCTAGTTCCTTTGCAACAACTGCGGCATTTCTTGCTCCTTGCAGCGTATCATAAGTATCAATCAGCAAAGTTGGATTGTTCGGAAATGTTTTAGCATAAGCTCTGAATGATTCTAATTCAGTAGGAAAGCCCATTACAAAGCTATGCGCCTGAGTGCCATTTATCGGGATTCCATATTCCTTTCCGGCTTTAACATTTGAAGTTGCTATTGCTCCGGCGATATAAGCGGCTCTTGCTCCCTTTATTGCAGCATCTTCTTCTTGCGCCCTTCTTAAGCCAAAATCAACAACCCCTGCACCATTAGCGGCATTTACAACCCTGTTTGTTTTGGCTGCGATCATTGTTTGAAAATTTATAATATTCAATAAGGCGCTTTCAACAAACTGCACCTGGGTTCTTTTTGCAGTTACCCGTAATATTGGCTCATTTGGGAATATCGGAGTTCCTTCTTTTATTGCATAAACATCTCCTTCAAATTTGAAATCCTTCAAGAACTCCAGAAAATCTTCATTGAAGATCCCTTGTTCTCTTAAGTAAGCTATATCATCTTCCTCGAATCTTAGGTTTGTTAAATAGTCAACAGCATCTTCAATTCCATTGGCTATGAAATACCCCCAGTCCTTTGGAAGTTTTCTTATAAACAGGTCAAATGTTGCAGCATCATCTTTATCGTTATCAAAATAGGCTGCATTCATTGTCAGCTGGTACAGGTCCGTAAGCATTGTTTTGTTTTCTTTCATTTTTTCTCATTTACTTATTGTATTTTATACACTTACTATGATGAAAAAATAACTGAGCTTTTATCTCTTAGTGTATTATATACACTAACAAGTATATAAATATTTCTATACTGCAGAATATATGTCAAAAAATCACAGCATTTTGTATGTTTTAGATTTAAAAGAATAAAGCTTTGCCGGGCGATGAGCTCCTTCCATTTTTGTTTCCGTCAGCCCCTTTAATATCCCTAATTCACCGATCTTCTTCCTGAAATTCCTCTTATCTATCTTTTTATCCAGCACTATTTCATGCGCCTGCTGCAGTTCTGTCAATGTGAACTTCTCAGGCATCATCTGGAATGCAATGTTTGTATTCTGCATTTCAAATCTTAAATGCTGCAGCGCATCGTCAATAATTTTTTTATGGTCGAATGCCAGCTCCGGAAGCCGGTCAATAGGATACCATCTTGCCAATTCCGCATCAGATGTCGAATTAAGCTTTATTTTATCGCCATCTATTAAAGCGAGAAAAGGGATTGTAATAACCCTGCCGCGGAGATCCCTGCCAACATCGCCAAAAGCATGAAGCTTTTTCAGGAAAATATTCTTTACGCCCGTTTCTTCTTCCAGCTCACGCCTTGCGGCATCTTCAAGATTTTCATCTAGCTCTGCAAACCCGCCAGGCAGGGCGTATCTGCCTTTAGAAGGATCGTTTTTTCTTTTTATCAGGAGGATCTTGAGCTCTTTATCCAATATGGTAAAGACTACAGCATCTACTGCAATATAGAACCTGTCTTTTTTAAATTCCTCCATCGATAGTGTAATAAATACAGTAATATTTAAACTTAATCCCAATAATGAAACTACCATAAAGTAGTTAAAAATAGAAAGATTTATAAATGATGAGTGCATCATACTACCCTATGAGGCATAAGTTAAGCGTAACAATAGAGCAGGATCTGATTCTTGGAATAAATGATGCTATGGCCAAAAACAGGCTTTTCAGGAGCAAAAGCCATGTGATTGAAGAGGCTTTAAGAACATATTTTGAAGAGGCAAAACAATAAAATGATCTCAATATTCACAAAAGGAAAACTGATCAAGTATGCTGAAACAAGGCTTTTTGGCAGAAACTTGGCTCCTGAGGATATCGGAAAAATCGAGCTTTATAACGGAAGTCTGCCTTCGTCACTGGAACAGATCATTCGCAGGGAGCATGGTGATTTTGAAAGAGTTGTACAGGAGAATGGGCGTGAACCTATCTATTTTTACGGGCCTCCTTTCGGAAAAGGAACATTGCTTATACCTCAATACAGCGGATTTGGAAGAGGAGAGAGGTACAGGCGGCTGATTGAAGAGTATATTGCAGTTAGCGGAAAAAATATGGAATTTGAAATTCGCCATTTAAACAATAACGAAAGAGATGCAAACATTTACTATGAAAACCACGCCTATGATTTTGTAGCCGGCTTGTTTGTTCCTTCAGAAAAATACAAGGACAGAAGAGTATTCCCGAGTTGTGATATCAAGGATATAAGAAAAATTATTTTTGGCTCAATAGATGCCGTAGCAAAAGCAACCAAGATTATTGCAAAGGGCCAAAGCGAATATCTGGATGCTCAGATAACTGAAATAAAAGGTGAGAAGATATTGAACATAGGCCCTGTTTATGCTGATCAGGCAAAACACATAATATATAAGATGCTTAGGGAATATGCAGCACTAGCGGAAAATGAAGGCAAAAAACTGGAAATTGATTTATTTATGTTTGGTCGTGTAGGCGGCTTAGAGGAGAATATGCAAAGGAATGATCTGGTTTATCCGACAGCAATCATTGATGATGTTGACCTAAAAAACGGAAAAAGATTTGAGTATCCGATGCATAATGTTTTAGCTCAAGGCAAGAGCGAGTTAAATTTCAATGTGCCCACTCTAGTAGATGAGTCTATTGAACAGCTTGAAGAGGCAAGGAAAAATGGCTGCATATGTGTGGAGCTGGAAAGCAGGGAAAGCGCAGAAGCAGTAAATGACGCAAGAAGATGGTTTCACAGGTTTCTTGACATAAACTTTGGGTTTGCGGGCTATGTTTCTGATCTTCCTTTAAAAGGCGATACGCTGGCAGACGAGTATAATTTATACAAAGGGGAACAAGAAACTCTAGGCAGGATAATTGACTTTATAAAACATCATGAGATTAGATGAAAAGGTACAATCATTAATGTCTTATGCCATAGTTTAAAATTAAAGAAATAAAAAAATAATGTCAAAAACCACCCATCACAGATGGATGGCATGTCGCTGCGATCCACCAAATCAGGCGGTTAATTGGAAATGCTCACATTTCCAATTTGCTCAAAAATGCAGACATTTTTGACATTTGAGCACACCAAAATTTCACATATTGATCTGTGGTTTACGGAGTAAACCACCATTCAGAGAATGGTGGAATTTTCAGTGTTTAAAATTTACCATTAACGCTGACTGTATACATATTGCTGTTCTTCCCTACTGCAGGATCCATGTCCCTTATAGCATATTCTACAGCCAATTTGATCTTTTCAGCCAGAGGAAGCTCAATGCCAACTCCGATTCTGTTCTCCCTCAAACTTCCATCTGCATTAGATATGAAAGCCAGATCGTAAGCATACGGCGCCATCCTTATATCGCCAAGCTTTACAGGTCTTGCTATCTTAACAAAAGGCTCTGTCAATGATGTCTTTGCATCAAGATTGTATTCTTCGGTCAGAGCGCCAACTAATGCAGTATTGCCCATCTTCTTGGAAGTGGAAACTGTTAAAAAAGCAATATCACTGTCGCTGCTGCCCACTCTTCTGTTGCAAACAGCAGGCGATAATGCCAGATACTTGCCAACTGTGAAGTCAAAGCCAATCTTTTCTTCATCATAATAATTATCGCCTTTCTTCCACCTGTCTTCCGTGCGAACCCAGACTCCAACTTTGTCTGTTATTTTAGCGGATGTTTGTGTTATTGCCCTATATTCTGTTTCATCAGCGCAAAGCATTGAAGCAAGGCATAACAGCCCTAAACCTGCCGATGCCGCACGAACCGCATTTTTTAATGTTTTCATTTTATTTGCCTCCCTTTTTATTTATTATAACCATCTTAGAGTAGTAATAAGTATATAAACATTACCTCACCCTTAGGGGGGAGAAATAATAAAGTTTATATATAAGATCTGCTTTTGTACTGCGATGGACATCGGGCTGCTGGAGGAAATAGGGCTGACAAAGTCGGAAATAAGCGTTTATTTGGCATTGCTTGAGTTAGGTAGCTGTACAACCGGAAAGATAGTTGATAAATCGGGGGCTTCGAGTTCAAAAATATATGAGATCCTGGAAAGATTAATGCAAAAAGGATTAGCGAGTGTTGTTGTCGAAAGGGGGATAAAACATTTTGAAGCAGCACCTCCAGAAAGGATATTGGATTATCTGAAAGAAAAGAAGTTAAGGCTTGAGGAATCTGAAAATAATGTGAGGAAGATTCTTCCCGAACTGCAGCTAAAGCAGACCCTTGCAAAATACAGGACAGAAGCAACTCTGTTCAGGGGAATGAAAGGCCTGGAGACTGCATTTAACGACATATTCAAAACTTTGAAAAAAGGAGATATTGTTTATGCATTCGTAGTTGGGGAGCAGGATGAAAAACTGGGCCAATTCTTCCAAAAACATTACGAATTAAGGGCAAAGAATAAGATAAACTCGAAAACAATATTTTCAGATGCCGGAAAAAAATATTATGAAACGAGAAAAAAGATAGTTGCCTTCGAAGGAAAAATTCTTGCAGAGGCAATGAGTTCGCCAGCAACTGCGAATATATACGGCAATAAGGTCATACTGAGGATGGGCAATTCAACTAATGTCGTTTGCGTGATGATTGAGAACAAGGAACTGGCAGATTCTTTCAAAGAGCAGTTCAATGCATTATGGAATCAGGATATATATGTTTACAGGGGATTTGAAGAAGTGACTGAAAAATTCAGTTCCATGCTAGACCATCTGAAGTCAGGAGAAAAATATTATGTCCTCGGCGCATCATACGGAAAAGGAGGCGAGAAATTAAAGAAATGGTTTTTCAAATATCACAAAGTTAGGATAAAAAGAAATATTGGGCTGAAAGTGTTAAGCTCGCATGAAGACTATTCAGATATTGCTAAGGAGTTCACGCAGTCAGGCGATCCAGAACTTAAAATTTCGGAGATAAGAAGGCTTCCACCTGAACTTACAAGCCCCATGCAGATTAACCTCTACAAAAACAACAAGGTGCTTATTTTTCTTTGGGGGGATGAATTGAGATGCATAGAGATAGAATCAGATATTCTTTACAGAAACTTTAAAAACTACTTTGATGTGCTATGGGAAAAAGCAGAAACAGGAAATGTTTGAGAAGCTGCAGCGTGTTATTTCATCTCTTCATAAACAGAATTCGCAGCAACAGCGCCTTCAGCGCAGGCTGTTATTATCTGCTTCATCTGGTTGTTTGTCACATCGCCTGCTGCATAGATGCCTTTTATGCTTGTTTTTTGGGCCTTATCAACAATCATGTGATTGGTGCTGTCTAATGCAACGCCGAGTTTTGATGCAAATGCAGAGCACGGCTCTGATCCGATCTCAACAAACACCCCGTCAACCTTAAGGTCTTTTCCATTATCAAAAATAACACTTGTGACAAATTTATCTCCCTTTATTTCTGCAATGTTTGCATTGTTTATTATCTTTATTTTTTTGTTTTTTGATATTTGGGCGACTAAAATCGGGTCTGCCCTTAGTTTTTCCTTTCTGTAAATGATATGAACTTCCTTTGCGTATTCCGCCAATAACTGGGCAGCTCTTGCAGCTGAATTATTCCCGCCGACAACAGCAACAGCCTTGTTTCTGAAGAATGCAGCATCGCATGTTGCGCAGTAGCTTACGCCCTTGCCTGTGAATTCTTTCTCGCCCTTTACATCAAGTTTCCTTCTCACTGTGCCGCATGCAAAGAGCGTGTTTTTCGATTCATAAGTTTTATTTTCATTGGTTTTTATTTTGAAAAAGCCCTTTTTGTTTTCAACATCAACAACTTCATTTTCAACAATTTCAACGCCAAGAGCAGTAACTTGATCCTTGAAATTTTTCATCAGATCAATGCCGGAAATGGATTTATAGCCAGGCCAGTTCTCTATTTTGTGGGCTTCGACTATTGCGCCGCCAACTTCTTTTGTTATGATCAGGGTCTTTAGCATGAATCTGGCTGCATAGATCGCTGCGCTCAGGCCAGCTGGCCCGCCTCCGATTATTATTAGATCGTACATAAGAAAGGGGTAAAGTGGCTTTGTTTTTAAAACTTACCATATGAGTGTGTCTAATTAATAATGTTAATTTCTTAACTCTTATATATGGCCTAACAAGATGGTTGCTTATAGCAATATTTAGGTGATTTTCTTTATTAGTTTTTATACCGCTCGTGAGATGTATGCCCCCAAACCCAAAAAGCATATAAAGCTTCTTTGAAAGTTTTGCCTGTTTTTGCCCTATAAATTTCGTAACCTAAACTTATAATGCTCGGGATTAAAAGTACAGCAGAGTCTAATTCATTAATATCCTGTTTGTTTATCACCTCAGCAATATTCGCAAATGCTTTGTATAACAAAGTTGCATGGGCATAGAGCCTAATTGGAAGCCGCGTAGCATGATAAAATAAGTTCATAATTCTGTCATCCCTATCGATGTCATCTCTCAAAATGCTATCAAGATTTTCGTCTAACTTATCATTTATGCATCTCAACGATGTCGGTATAGCTAAGTTTCCGATGGTGCCTTCTATGTAGCCCATAACTAACCCCCCAATACCTCCAATTCCTCCAGCAAGAATTAAATCTCCTCTCGAATATTTTCTTTCGGTTTGTTTTGAAGATTTTTTATTCATAGCCTCAGGAATAGACTTGTATTTTTAAATTTAGTGTTTCTATTTTTTCCATTATCTTCATAAATTTCCAAAAAACCTAAGTATCGGATAACTAATAAAATAACCGATACCGATATGTCTGTTTTTCCACTATCTTTATAAATCTCTGTCGATTAACATATGTTATAAGGGGGTAATATGGTTACAGTGCAGTTTTTTCCGATCGACATAGAATACAAGGTTGTCAATGAGAAGCCTGTCATTTACATATTCGGAAGAACAATTGAGGGGGCATCGATCTGCGTCAAAGACAGCAATTTTGAGCCTTACTTTCTGATTATTGCAAAACGGGGAACAAACAAAGATAGTTTGAGGAAGAAGCTTGAGCAAATAGAGATTGAGGGAGAAGAAAGAAAATACAGGATAACTAAAACAGAGCTGATCAATAAAAAGCTGCTTGGAAAGGAAATTGAGGCAATAAAAGTTTATACAAATATTCCTGCCGCAGTATCTGTTATCAGGGAACAAATAAAGATATGGGATGATGTTGAAGGAGTTTATGAAGCAGACATACTTTTTACAAAGAGATATCTTATAGACAAGGGAATCACGCCGCTTGCTCTGGTCAAGGTTGAGGGTGAATTTGTAACAGAAAGAATCAAAGTCCCTGTTCTGGAAGCGAAAAATATTGCGCAGTTTGGCGAGGAGTCTGTTGCAGATTTCAAAATTTTAGCGTTTGACATTGAAACATACAATCCATACGGCAAGAATGTTGATATGGAAAAAAACCCGATAATAATGGTTAGCTTTTACGGAAAGGATTTTCAGAAAGTGATAACGTGGAGAAGGTTCAGGACAGAGGAAAAGTACATTGAATTTGTTGACAGCGAGCTTGAGCTGATTGAGCGCTTCAGGGACACAATTGAAAGATACAAGCCAGAGCTTTTAGTGGGCTATTATTCTGACGGGTTTGACCTGCCTTATCTTGAAGCAAGAGCCAGAAAATATAAGATAAAGCTCGATCTTGGAATGGATCATTCAGGCATCAAGATAACAGTGGGAAGAAAAACACTGGCGCAGATAACTGGCCTGGTTCATATTGATATTTTTAAATTTGTGCTGAAGGTTATCGGCAGGGCAATGGAAACTGATTATTATGATCTTGATTCTGTTGCGAATGAGCTTCTGGGAGAGGGAAAAAAGGATGTTGAGCTTGACAAGCTTGCCGAGGCATGGGACAAAGACCATGAAAAGCTTGAGGAATTCTGCAAATACAACTTAAGGGATTCTTTTTTAACTTACAGCATATGCGAAAAGGTGCTTCCGAATCTTATTGAGCTTGTCAAGATAACAGGCTTTCCGATTTTTGATGTTGAAAGGATGCCTTTCTCTCTTTTGGTTGAAGCTTATATGATGAAGCAGAGCAAGAACTTCAATGAAATAATAATGAACAGGCCAACTCATGACGATATTGTGGAGAGGAAAACGCATAGCTATAAGGGTGGATTTGTTTATGAGCCGACTCCTGGATTGTACAAAGACATTGTTGTTTTTGATTACCGCAGCCTTTATCCAACAATAATAAGCAGCCACAATATTGATCCTGGAATGATGGACTGCGACTGCTGCGAGGGAAAAGCCGAGCCGACTCCAACAGAAGGAAGCGAGCAAAAACACTGGTTCTGCAAAAACAGGAAAGGATTTATTCCTTCAATAATGGAAGACCTGATAACAAGAAGAATGAGAATCAAAGAGCTGATAAAAAACAAGGGCAAACATATTCTGCTGGATGCCAGGTCTGAAGCATTAAAAGTGCTGAGCAATTCTTTTTACGGCTATCTGGGATTTTTTGGAGCGCGATGGTATAATCTTGAATGCGCTCAGTCTGTAACAGCATGGGGCAGATATTACATCCATAAGGTCATTGACAAAGCAAAAAAAGACGGTTTTAATGTTATTTATTCCGATACAGACTCGGTGTTTTTAACATTGGATGGAAAAACTAAAAATGATGCTGAACAATTTTCAGAAAGGATAAATGTAGATCTTCCAGGATTGATGGAGCTCGGGTATGAAGGATATTACCCTGCTGGAATTTTTGTTTCTGCAAAGATGACGGGGTATGGGGCGAAGAAGAAATATGCATTGCTGCCTGAAGACGGAAAAATAAAGATAAAAGGATTTGAAACAGTCAGGAGGAACTGGAGTGTTGTTGCAAAGGAAACGCAGGAGAATGTCCTCAATATTATTTTGAAAGAGAACAATAAGGAGAAGGCATTCAATTATGTGCAGGGCGTTATAGCTGATTTAAAAGCTAAAAAGGTTCCTCTCTATAAGGTTGTCATTTATACGCAGATGCAGAAGGAGATTAAAGGTTATGATTCAATTGGCCCGCATGTTGCTGTTGCGAAAAGAATGGAGCAGAAAGGCATTCCTGTCGGAGCTGGCTCAATGATAAAGTATGTTATTGCGAAAAGCAAAGAGAACTCTTCAAAGGAATCGATAAGCGAGAGGGCAAGGCTGCCTGAAGAAGTGACAGAAGAGGATTACGATCCAGATTACTATATCAAAAACCAGGTTGTTCCCTCAGTTGAGAAGATCTTTGAGGTTCTGGGCTATAGAAAAGAGGATTTTCTTGAAAGCAAGGAGCAGCATAAATTAGATAGGTTTTTTTAATTGAGTTGATTTAATTATTCTTCCATTATTATTTTTCATTTCATGCCTCTATATTATTTGATTACTATTTTCGTTGTAATGATATCAATATATTACAAAGTTATTCTTGACAACCGACACTGTTTCTTAATATAGTCTGACATTATCTCTGTATCCCATACACTTCCAAATAATCCTAAAGTATCTTCACCATATTGGGTATTCTCTAGTGCTTTTTCAAATTCTTTCAAATTTTTTGGTTGAACCTTGACCTTATCTTTATATATCTCTTCTAACATCAGATAACCTTCTAAATCTAATTCTTCTCTTAGCAGTTTCAGACATTTAATCATTGCTTCTCCTTTTGTTTTAAATGGTTCTTGAGTCTTGATTTTTTGCTCGTACCAAATAGGACTCCAATATTTCAATTTTGATTTATTGGTTTCTAATTTTTTCCTTAATTCCACAGGATATATGTTGAATCCTGATGATTGCCCTCTTTTTATCACATAACGATTCGCTATCTTTTGTACCCTATACATGATATCTATATTTTGCCAATTACTCTTATGCCTGATGGATGTTCTGAAAAGACCATAACTAAATTGATTCTCTATAAATTGGATACCGATACCAGCTGGCGGGTGATATTTATTAAATTGCGTTCGTGCTATATATGCGACATCCATTTTCTTTGCCTCCATATTATTTAATTACTATTAAGTAAGAAACAGTTACTATATCTAATTTTACCCTAATATATTTGGGTATTTAAGGCCATAATTGCCATTTAGCTATTCTATTGCCTTTATTATGTCGGGCATCAGCTTTTTCTCGGCCTTCTTAATATGCTCGCAGAATGTAGGAGCGGATACTTTCATGATCTCAGCTAGCTTCTCCATGTTCGTTCTTTTGGGAAAATCATAAAATCCGTTTTCAAAGGCAAGCTCAATTGCTCTTTTCTGGTTAGGAGTCAGCTTAGGCATCAGATGAGGGTAATACACATCAGTTAATTTTGTCTGCTGGATCTTCAGGATTTCAGTATTTTTTATTTCTTCTTTAACATTGTTAATGAATTCCATCAATATGTCTTTTCTCCAAGAGGCAACTTCCCATGTTTCATAGCCGCTTTTATCAACAAAAACAGGCTTAACAAAAATTAGCTTTTCTGTTTTAAATGTTGAGGGAACTTTCTCTTTTCTCACCTCAATGCAAAAGAACGAATTCCCTTCTATTTCAAGATTTTTTATTCTTTTGTCTTTTTTTAAGTCTTTTAAAAATTTTTTAATGCTTTCTTCATCGCCATGAACAGTATGTATCTGCGGAGAATAAGTAATGCCTTTTTCCTGATAAATGTTAAAGGAAATTCCAGTGTCAACAACATTAAAATCCTTGCACCTGCTTCCTATGATGCAGTCGTGCTTTAGCTTTATCTTTGCGATCCACATAACCCGAATATATTAGGGTTTAGTATAAATATCTTTCTATAAAGATAATGCATTCCTTATTGCGCTCCCAAAATCCAAAGGCTCTCTCTTAAAAATATCTTTGATCTTTCTTTCCCTGCAATACATATCTATCTTCAGGCTCTTTGCAAGCTCGATTGTTTCTTTATATGGCGTATTTGCCAGAATAGATATGTAAAGCGCAGTTGATCTCAGCAAATAAAAGGGAAGAATGATGTGCGGCCTTCTTTTTTTAATGGCTTTTTCTATTTCTCCCAGTATTTCTTCATAAGCATACCCTTTTCCAACACCAATCTCAATGATTTTATTAATTGTTTTTTTATTTTTTAATGAATCAATCAAATAAAACAAAACATCATCTAAGGCAACAGGCTCCATTTTTGTTTTCGCCCATTTTGGAAGAAAAATGATTGGAAAGTATTTTGCAGTCAAATACAAAGTCCTGAACGGAAGGCTTTTCATGCCGATAATCATGCCTGCTCTGAAAATAGTGTATTGAATGCCGCTGTTTATTATTTCGTTTTCAAAAATCCATCTTCCTTTGAGATGCTCTGATTTTGCATCCTTTGCCGCCATCAGGCCGCTCATGTAGATTATTCTCTTGACGTTGTTCTTTCTGCATGCTTTGGCAAGGTTAAGGGCAGCTGTTTTTTCAGTTGCGAGCAAATTTCCCCTGTTTTTTTGAATGCCCATTGTGTGGACGAGGCAGTAAACAATATCTATGTTTTTTGCTGCAGCATACAGTGAATCCAAATCAAGCAGATCGCCGACAGCAATATAGCATTTGGCTGAAAAACGTGATGAGTCCTCTTTTTTTCTCACGAGGCACCTTATACTGTGCTTTGTCTTAGACAGCTGTTTTAACAGTTCGCCTCCAAGAAAGCCTGTTGCGCCCGCTATAAGGATGTTCATCAAGGCGGAGTAGTTTGATTTTTATTTAAACTTTTCCGAAAAATGGCATTAGTTAAACCATTGGAAGCATTGTCATAAATTAGATAGGTTTTTCTAGAAAAACAGAAATGTATATATATGTCCTCTTCCAGAATACAAGATATCAATTAAAAAAGGTGATGAATATGAAATGGAACGCTTTGTTTTTGATGGCAGCGCTGATTCTTGCTGTTTTTTTTGTTGCTGCTTGCAGTACAACAGGAGAGGCCGCTTATTTAAGCGGACAGAGAGTGAGTTGCATAAAAAATTCGACAATTGGCGATGTAAATTCTGATAAAGTAATTAGCTCTACAGACGCCGCGATGATATTTAACATGTATCTTGGCAAAATACCAACACCCCCCAATAAATGCTGTGCTGATGCAAATAAAGACGGAAAAATTACACCAGGAGATGCCTTATTAGTCACAAATTATTATCTGGGCTATAATCAAACCAATTCAACGGGTTTTGTGGGAAATAAGTGCTAATGAAGGGCTTTTTTTATTTTTTTTCTTTTAATTAACGATCTGAACCATTGACTTATATTTGAGTTTTCTTTATTGCATCATCTGAATTTATCGGATTTCTTTTATTTTTATCGACACTCGTTCACAATATTTATATATGCGAATTTCAATCTTTAACAAAAAAGATGGAAAAAACAGAAAGCAAAAAAATAATATTTGTAGAGCCCCGCGGATCAGCTGCAAATGTGTTCTCGAGCCAGATGACGCTTCCGCTGCTCGGCCCGGTATATCTTGCAACAATGCTTAAGAATGAAGGATATAATGCAAGAGTATACAATGAGAATCTTCTTGGAAGAGATGTAGCCATGCACGAGCTTGATGCTGATATCTTATGCATTACCGGATTAACATCAACAATTGAGAGAGGCTATGAGATTGCAAAGGATTTCAAGGCATCAAGGCCAGAGGGAAAAGTGATAATAGGCGGCATACATGCGTCATTCATGAAAGAAGAGGCTGCCAAGTATGCTGATAATGTTGTTATCGGGGAAGGCGAGGATGTAATACTGGATTTGATTAAAAATGGCTCATCAGAAAAATTCATTCATTCCAGGCAGTTAAGTGATTTGAGCAGCTTGCCAGCGCCGGATTTCACAGTTCTTAAAAATTATCAGGGAATGAGCATGACTCCCATAATGACATCAAGAGGATGCCCATTTGGATGCAATTTTTGCTCTGTGACTGCAATGTTCGGCAGAAAGTACAGGACGAACAGCGCTGAGCAGGTTATCAAAGAATTCAGAAACATCAAAACAAAAACTGCATTCTTTTATGATGATAATCTTTGCGCGGACAAGCAAAGGTCTTATGAAATTTTCAACATCATTGCAAAAGAGAACCTTGGAATTAAATGGTCAGCTCAGGTAAGATGCGATGCTGCACAGGACAACAGGCTGCTTAAAAGAATGGCAGATGCAGGGTGCGACAGGGTCTTTATCGGGTTTGAATCAGTCAATTCAAGGACATTAAAAGGATATAAAAAAAATCAATCTCTGGATGATATTGTGCTCGCAATTAAAAGGTTTCACGAGTACGGAATAAAGATTCATGGCATGTTTGTGCTTGGCTCTGACGAGGATGATAAGTCCATATTCAACGCTACAAATGACTTTTCCAATGCCCAGGACATAGACTCTGTCCAATACTCGATCCTTACGCCGCTGCCAGGCACTCCGGTCTATAATATGCTTGCAGCGCAAAAAAGGCTGCTGCACAGGGTATGGGAATATTATGACGGAATGCATGTTGTTTTCAGGCCCAAACTGCTTTCTCCCATGGAATTGCAGCAGGGAATAATTGATTCTTACAAAAAGTTTTACACATCAACAAAGCTGCTGAAAGGCGCATTAAATGTGTTTTATGACCAAACAATAAACCGCGTTTCTTCTGCCCTCGGAGGGCTGAAAAAGTATGCTCCGAAAAACTGCGATACAACGCTGCTTGGCAAGGTGATAATCCGCAGATGGCTCAATCTGAACAAGTCTTACTTGGATTACCTGAAGCGCATTAAAACTGCTTATGAAGGAAGCAAATTAAAAATTAACGCCCCTGTGTCAAGTCATTCCTTATAGCAACCTCTAAATTCATTGGCCTTTTTCCGAAAAGCTTATTAATTTCATGATTATTCTCTTTAAATATGAGGGCGGTGGCTGAAAAGAAAGGTGTTTCGCTAGACTCATACTGTTCTTTGGTAGACACGTGTCTTAAGGATGCAAAGGTTTCTTTTATAGTACATGATGGGTGGCTTAATTTGAATATTTATGGAAGAGACGAATTTGTTAAAATGGTTCAACAAAAGGCAAGAGATGGTGTAAAGACAATATTTCTGACTCAGAAGTATGTGGTTGAAAGAAAAGGCAAGCCTGCTTCTGAGACACTACCATCTCTTATCGGAGAAAGACATCATGATATACAATTATTTGGTAACTTATATTTTTTCTGTTACACAAGGCGGCCAAAAAAGCTACATTGCATTATAGCAGACAACAAGGTTGCAATTGTTGAAAGCCTGCATCATGAAACAGATGATAACAGATGTTTTAGACCATATAATTCATCAGACATAGCAAGTGCTTTGCATTATTATGTTATGGAACAACTTGCAAGCAGAGATACAGGACCAAGTTATAGTGATGATTATACAATCATCGATGATTTATCTTATAAAATACTAAAATGGTGCAACGGTAAGTTTAAACAAAAAGAGCTTCAATATGCTGAAAAAAATCCGTTTAAATGGATAGACGATGTTGTTTCTGATATGTTGTCTGCTATAGAGCCAGCGAAACTGAAATTCTATAAAGAATACCGTGATAGCCAAATTAAGTTAGGACCTAGAAAATTTCATGATGATGAGGGAATGGTAACCGGACCCTCATGTGAACTTGCTTGCTCTGAATAAAATACTTTTTAAGATTTAGCAAATTTTCCGAAAGTTTTATATACATATTTTACTATAGAGTTAAATTGATGGGGTTGGAATTCAATTTCTTTAATAGCGTGGAGCATCTGGAGCCGAAGTGCCCGAAATGCATGGTTAAGATAGAGTACGGAATAAATACAGAATACATTGAAGGAAAGAAAGCACATGTGTGCTTAAAGTGCGGGTTTATTCTAAAATAAGTTTTATTTTTATAGTTTTAAACTAAATAATTAATATGATCCCATCAATTTTATAGCCTTTTTATACATCGGGAGTACAATTTTTTTAGCTTTTTTAGATGAAATTCTGCCATACATCCAATCAAATTTTCTTTTGATTTCTTCTTTTGTAAATCCTTTTGTTTTAATCCAATTTACATGCCTCTCTGCATTATTTTCAAAGTAGCTTATAGAATCAGCGTCTTTGATAATGTTTTGGTCTTCAGTTCCGCCATTTTCGTGCTTTGAGATGAGCTCTTCAACCCTTTTTGCGAATTTTTCATCAGCGCCTTCTTTAATTAAAAAATCGTATATTATCTTCCCGCCTTCTTTTTGATGAGTTTCAAGAATTTCTCCGCTTGCAAAACTTTTCTCTTCGGCGTTTTCTTTTCTGAATGCTCTCTCAATATCGTGGGCATATGCTGCAATCAACATAGCTTCATCTGCTTCTGGTTTCAAATATTTGACCCAGTAAATAGTCCTTTCAAAATGGGCCACATTCTTTTTCTTAAACGCCTTATTAACAAATTGCTTTACTTTGTCCAGCATACTAATTAAAATAAGCAAATTGTATAAATAGTTATTGGTATAAAAACCGGTTTAAACAAAAACGTTTAAATATCCAGACACTAAAATAAAACCAATGGCTGATGCAAAGCTTGTAAAGTACATAAAAGAGCAGTTAAAAAGAGGTTATACAGAAGATCAGGTTAAAAGCTATCTTCTTAATTACGGCTATAACATAAATGCTGTGAACGAGGCGATTGATCAGGCAGTCAGCAGAAAGCCGAACTTTATGCCGCTGCTGATCATAATATCTGTCCTTATTGTAATTGGGCTTGCAGCCTATTTTTTAATTACAACGCTTGAAAAGCAGCCGATTTCTGAGCAGCCTGGCTATATTCCGCCAACGCAGCCTACGCCAACACCGCCGCCAACAACTACTCCGACAACTCCACCGACTACGCCGACAACAACACCTGCGCCTACGCCAACACCTGCTCCGACTCCTGTGCCAACACCTACACCAACTTCAGGCATTACAATCGAGAAAATAAAAGAAATGGCAAAAAGAAGCCCTGATGATGCTGCTGACAATTGCATAAAATTAGAGGATTCAAGGGATATTGATGACTGCTACAGGGCAGTTGCTGAAACAGCCAACAGCAGCGTTTATTGCAGCAGAATAGCTAAAGTGTTTTCAAAGGATTCCTGCTATGTTGCATTCATTTTAATGGGCGACTACAGCATGTGCGAAGACATAACTGATTCTTATTATAAAAACAGCTGTGAAACATTGAAGAAGCTGGAATTGACGCAGCAGCTGATCGCAGAGAACAGGACAAGCGAGATTGCGGAGATGTATAACATAACAATAACCACTTCTAAAAGCAAGCTTGACAGGATCATAGATTATGTTGATGAAGGCAAGACAAATGAGCAGATTGCGACTGCAATAAACGAAGAGCTTACTCCTTCTTATAATAATGTTCTGAACGCGATAAGAAATGCAGTTGCAGAAGGAAAGACAAGCGAAGAGATAAAAACTATGATAGAAGGCGGTTAAGAAAACTTCGGCTCAATAGCTGATCTGTATGTCTCTGAATATTCTTCTATCTTGCCCAATACATCCATGTCATCAACGCAGCCTGGCTTTGGAACTGTAATAATATACATTTCCAGATTATCGTTGTTGTAGAGATTCCATGATCCAATATACCAGCTGCCTGTGTTGTTATTGAGGTACAACCCGCCCAATGGAGCAGGAGTTACATTGATGTCGCGGTCAGGTATTTTTTCATCAACGCAGAGGCAGTGCCAGCATTCGCAGATGTGCTTGCATTCTTTTTGAATTATGAATCCTCTTTTGTCAAGGTAGGTTGCTGTAACTTCGTATTTTCCAGGAACAAGCCTTATCTGCTGAGTGTCTGTTGTAACTGTTGCATTGCTGTAATCAACAATAATAACTTGCTGAAGCTCCTGATCGAAAATATCTTCCTTTACCTTGCTTATACTCATTATAAGAAGCTCATCTGAAGTGAGGGACTGAGCTTGGCCAATGCCAGTGCCATTAACT
The DNA here is from genome assembly GCA_030651135.1 of Candidatus Woesearchaeota archaeon. Lineage (NCBI taxonomy): Archaea > Nanobdellati > Candidatus Woesearchaeota > Candidatus Woesearchaeota archaeon. The sequence continues at coordinate 21,659 of JAUSCS010000010.1, read as the reverse complement.
AAATCGACTAATTTTTTCTTTACACTCACATTGAAGTATTTGAATTCATCCATTTCAACTGTTACATTAGCGCCTTTATTAGGCAGGGTTGTTAAGAGAGTTGCTTTTGGGATAAAACCGTCTTTCTCGAGCAATAAGTAGCCGCCATCACATACTGGCAATTTTCCTACCCAAGAGGATTTATTCGTTGTCAGATTGCGCTGCGTAGCATCATAAGGGCATGCAGAATAATCGCCGCAGCCAAAAGTTATGGAAACTCCCTCTAATGATTGGTATGATGAGCTATTATACGCAATTATTTTTACCTCGCCGCTTATTCTTTGATTTTCATTGCAGAACAATGTTCTCGTCACATTAGGCACTGTTACAGTATATGTTGTATTTGTGGTTGGGTCAAAAACATCATAACTTGAACTTCTATTTTCATTTATGCCATATTCAACTAAATTGTAATCATAAATTCCAATTGTGCCTTTGCCAAGATGCCATTCCAACAAATCTTTATTGTCCCTTAAATTGCCTTCCAATGCAAACATAAACCTGTATCCTTTGTTTCTCAGGGCATTTTTGTCAAATATGGTAACCACAACAGGATATGAAATGTCATAGAAGAATTCATAAGTGTTTGTCTGCGTTGTGCCTGTAATTGGAAAGCTTTGCTTGTCCACTACGGGCTTTAATGGCTGCGGATTGATGTCAAAATAATAGTTCCAGTTCAAGTACGAGTAATCAACGCTGATGTTTGGATATTTTTGGTCGAGCGCATCAAGGAAGAGGGCATTGTAAAGGCCTTGTTCGCCGGGGCTTGTTATCAATGTTGCATTTGCTGTTCCATTTACCCTGATTAGATTTGTATATGGCAAAACATACTGCTGTATTTTCTGATTAACTGATGTAAAGTCCCATGTTACTGTGTAAAACTTATCATCTCTCCAGTATGTTGGAGGCAGCTTATTGAAATCAGCGCCGCCATAAGAGCTTATTAAAAGCTTTAAAATACTTTCAATGCTCTGGTTGTTCGCCTCATTTATCGCCAGAGAAGCTGCAATTGTAAATATCTTTCTGAGGTCAATATCTATTTTAGTCTGAAACTGTTTTATCTGCCTTGTTATATTGTTTTTTGCAATCTCCATCGGATATTCGACATAAACAACAAGATTGTCTCTTGCTATTGTTGTCTCGGTTTTAATGGTTTTTAAATTAAAAGTAAAGCCCTGTTTCTTGAAGACATCAAAATCCTGCAAGCATGGGTTTAAATTCCTGTTGATGTAGTTGCTCAGCTGCAAAGCTACATTATCCAGAGAAGGCGCAAGTGATGAAACAGTGCAGTTTACGCATTTATTATCAGTAGCTAAATACCACCAGTATGGAACTGGGTTTAGGGAATTGGATGATAAGCTGACAGCATCTGAACTTGTTGGATCAGACATCGCCTTGTCCAAGTCAAGATTTACACCGCTTAACGTTGAATCAGCGGGGTCAATATATCCGCCATGCTCGCCTAATTTAGTTAATGCTTCAGTTGCAGTCTTGTCAATGCATGCTTCAACATATTCTTTTATTGGCTGCATTTCAACAGGCACTTTCTCGATTACCCTTTCAGCCTGAGTTTGAGATGGGGCTTTGGCTTGCAGCGATATAAAATAGATTAAAGTGCCTGCTGCAATAACTAATATAAGCCCGACTATCATGAATGCTGTGATCTGGGATTTTTTGTTCAGCATTTTGATGCCGCCTTTCCTGCAGCCAGTGAAAAATATATTCTGCTCCATGAGAGATAAAACAGGATGATTAAGATTGCAATAAGAATCAGAAAATTCCATCTGCTGATTGAATATAAAAAGCCAAAAAGATATGACAAAGCCAGGGGAATTGCAATTATAGCTGATACAGGCAGAAGGAAATAATAAAATTTTAAAACTCCGATCTTAACAGCTTCTTTCATCATTGCAAATATTTTTTTGTCTTTGCTGAAAATTGAATGAAGTATTGCTGTGAAATATAAAAATAAAATAATTTCAATAATAATCAAGTAAGCTGAAATCATGATTTTAAATATGAATGCTGTGATGATGATCAGAATCAGCCAAAGCAGATGCCAGATTAAATCTGTTGATAAAAATTTTATAAAAAATGCTCTGCTTAATTTCTGCTTTAATATCCTACTCCACTGAACAGATTTAAATGCCGAAATTACAAGCACAAAAATTATGAAAAATAAAAACAATGTTGCCAGCGCCTTAAAAAATAATTTTACAATAAACTGCAAATTGAACAAATCTAAGTCTGTAAAGGAAACATCTCTGTTAATGCCTGAAGCATAAGACAGTATTTTTTCAAGCGTAGGATTTATGATGCTTGATAAAGAGAGCTGATTGCTTAAAACAACAGAGAGGAGCTTCAAAAGCAAAAGTATGACAACTATAATGGCTATATCAAGCAGAACATTGTAAAGCAATGCTTTTGGCTTTCTAAAGCTTTCAATAAATGAGCTTTTCCCTATTTTTTTGATAATCCTGCTTTTCATTGTTGCCTCTTTTTTACCAATCTGTCCATGCACTTCCTCCTCCAGTGCTGGTTCCTGTGCTTCCGCCTGATCCTGAAGGTCCGCCTGTGTAAGTTGCTGTTTGGTTCAATATGGGGACAGTTAAAATATTTTCCGGGCCTGATGAACTTGAGTCGCCATAGCCTATTTTTGCCAAATCAAAAAATTCATCAGAGTAGAAGGCAGTAAACCCAGAAGCGCCTGCTGAGATTGAAGCTGTTGTGACAGTAACAATATCGTAATCCGTGTCATTCTGCGAATTGGCAAGCTTGATTGCGAATTGTATATCTTCGCTGAACGGCTGGATGTAATATGAAACTTCATATAATGTTGTGTTGTCAGGAAATGCTGTTTTTTCCGCTTGCAACGCTACTGTAAGCTGCGATAAGTAAATATCCGAGGTTGCTGATCCGCGTTGCGCCTCATCTGTTCCGCCCCATTTCGAGCAGACTTCAAGCTCCCAGTCTTCAACAGCATACCAGTCTGAAATTTCATAAGTTGAGAATGTTGCCGGCATTATGGCTAATAAAAACATTATGGCCAATGTTATTGAAATTGTTTTTTTCATTTTTTAATGCTTGTTTGTATTTTGTTAACCCTACTTAACAATTTGTTAACTCTACTTTACAAATCTTTTTGTTTTTTGCAGATTTATTTTTCTAATTAGCTGCTGCAGTAATCCGTTCCTCCTAAGTCAGGGTTATAATTATCGAAGCTGAAAGGCGAATCTGATACGTCTTCCCAGTCTAATATAGCCAAGGCAACGCCGCTTATTCCGCATGCTACATTCCACCCACCTGTCGGTATTGTACCGCATGTAAAGTCAGCATGTCTGCATGCCAAGAAATGCGCAACACCCAAAATCATGTATGGCAGATTGTTCCATATCAGATCCAAGAAATTTCTGAAAAATTGCTTTGCAATGCCATGCAGCTTGTAAGCTGCGCTTTCAACATACAGGCATTCCCTTTCTGAATACGCCAATTCGCAGTTTGTTGTCGGCAGTCCTTGCGCAGCAGCATCTTCAATGCAGCTTCTGTACATGCACTTGATCTGCCTGTCTTTTTTAAGGTTGTAGACATAGCCTGGAAGGCACAAGCAAGCCTGAGCATAATGAATGCTCTTGTAAGGGTCATAAAGCCATTGGCCTGTTTCGACTGGGTAGTTTACTGTATTGCTTACAGCTCCTCCTCCACTCCATATCTTTCCGAACGCAGTAGTTACATCTGATGTTCCCCTTGTTGATACTGGATCCTGTTCTCTGAATTGATTTCCGACGTTTACATCCCCTCCACCCTCTTTCAACGCAGGCACACTTTGCAATCCAATATTCACCCATGTTCCGAAGTCGCACAGTTTGCATGTGTATATCATTCCTATTATTTTGAATGCAGCCTGCAGGGGACCTATATTCTTAAACCCAGTTGGCCATATAACCTGCATAAAGGAGTGATAACCCGTTATGGGATTGCAGATAGCTGTCCAAATTCCATCAAGAACTGTCGCACAACACCACCCAAAAATTGCATAAAGAACTGCCAAAATCGCCCACACTATAGCTTTAATCGCCTGCAATATCTGATCAATTCTCTGCAGCATTCCTGCAATTCCGTATATTATGCCGAGCCATTTGTTCCATTGCTCCCATTTTTCAATGTCTTTTTCCAGATCGTCAATTTCACTGTTGATGCTATCCAGCTTATCCTGCACGCTATCATCAACTGTGCCAAGGGCATTGTTGTATAAGGGTATTGAAACTGAAAACTCCTCAACTTCTGGCTTTGCATAGATCAGATTGCCGTTCCTCATATTGAGATTCAGTTTGCAGTCTATGCTTATTGGAGAATCCACATCACTCAGATCGCCGGAGATCTTAAACACAACATAAGGCTCTGTGGAGAATTCATTCATCACATAAGGATCTGCAGCTAAATAGTCAGAAGTGCAGTTTCCAACATCAACGTCCATTGAAAGAATCTCTGAATTCGGCTGCAATGTCAAGCTAAGAGGAACAAATATAGTTGCATAAGTCTGCGAAACAATTCTTCTGTCAATTCCAACAGATGGGATCAAAGTTCCAACAGAAGAGCTGACTAATTCAGGAGGAGAAGTTGTATCAGTAAGCTGGCATATTGTAACTGGTGCAATTGCTGAAGCATCATTGCCGGCAAAATCTTTTGCATAAACATTTACAGTTGTTTCAATTGCAGTTGAGTACAGGCTTTGAACAGCTGCAGAGCAATTCCATGTGCTGCTGCTTATGTTAACGCAGCTTCCAATTATATCGCCTAATGAGCTTATTGGAGAGGCATTTACTATAAAAGAAGGCGCAATGCCTGAATTGTCTTCAACAGCTGCATAAAATGTAAGTTCATCATTGCTTGTTGCGCAGATTCCGGATGAGCTTATGTTATATATATTTGAAATTACTGGAGCAGTTTTATCAACCTTTACTTTGCCGTAAGTCAAGCCAGCTGCTTCATTTTCTGTGCTATCTTTTATGCTGTCAACCCAGATTTTCTTCTCATCTTCTGTTGAAATGTCAGCAGCTGAAAAATCAATATCATCCCATGTGCAGGTATATGTTGAAGCAGATGATGAGCAGTTTGTTGCAGCAACAGAAGTTGCTCCGCCAATATCCTGGAAATTCAGCTTTACATTTTCTTTTTCCAATCCAGAGCCGCTTTCGGTTATTACTGCTTTGACAGTTCCGGTATACAGGCCGGAAGCATAGCTTAGATTGCCATAGCTTCTGTTTGTTCCGATATATGTAACAGAAGGAGCTGAACTGTCTGCCATAAAAGAGTAAGTCAAAGTTGCGCTTCCATTGTTGCCAGCATTATCTTCAGCATAAAAATTTATTGAAACGCCAGATGTTGCATTTATGTTAATGCTATTCCATGTGCAGTAATATATGCCTGAAACTAACTCGCAGCTTCCGCCAGTTGCTGTTGCATAAACAAGCGAAGCATAGCTTGGATTAATCTGCGAAAAGCCCGCTCTTACACTATTAGCATTGATCCCAGTTCCAGAATCAGTTATTTGCACAGAAACATCTGCTATAACTCCTGAACTGCCGACATAAGTTACAGCTTCTCCATTGCTCAGTATCTGCAAAGAGCTTATCTGTGGATCAGAACTATCGACTATAAATACATCACACATAAGAGAAGATGACTGGCCAATGTTATCATAAGCAACAAGACATGCCTGGGTTGAGCCATTTCCATAATTAAAAAGAGATGCTGCTCTCGAGATTGTTGCTTCATTAGAGCAGTCTGCTGTATTAACTGGGATTGTTTCAATAAGGTTTGCTGCGTCATACTTGTACAGCTTTATTTCTTTAATGCCTGAGCATTTTCCTGTGCAGCTTGAATCTGCGCATGCTGTGTCAGTGACAGAATAAGTTACGCTGATGTTTGAATTTGCATTTGTTCCATTCTGCAGTACATCAATAGCCGCTGTTGGCGCAATATTGTCAACAGTTGTTGTTGCCGGAGCAGTTATAACTTCAGTGCTATTATCGTCATATAAATGAATTGTGTAGCTGTAGCTTTTAGCATCTATTGTGAAGCTTGAAGAGCGGTAAGAGCAGTTGAAAGAAGCGCCCATATTTCTGCAGCTGCTGAAAACATCGCCAACTCCAAATGTGACCTGAGATGGCGCTATGGAGCTGTCGCCGTCAATCTGCGCATCAACATCAACATTTGTTGAGTCTGTTGCTTTTCTATAGCCCTGAACTCCGTTGCTGCCGTAAATTGACTTTACAGTTATTCCGGTTGCAAAGACATTTGCTATGTAAAAGGGAAGTGTAAGTATAAGGAATATTAGAAAACTTGCAATGAAAACTATGTAGTTTTTAATATGTTTTTTGTTCATCATTTTTATTTTTTCAATTTTCTTATCTTTACCTCGACTGTATCGTTCTCTTTAATTTCAATATAATCAGAAACATCTTTAGGAATCCAGATAAGAAAGCCTCTTCCTGACTTGGCTACTCTTTTTATGAAACTCAACGGCTCTGGCTCAGTCATAGTTTAACTATGTTTTACTATTTTTAACTATATTTTATCATATTTTGCTATTTTTAACTATTTTAGACTATGACATATATAAACATTTCGTTTTTATTCAACAATCTCCCCAACAACGCTTCTCAGCATGTGATCAGTTATCCTTACATTGTAGAATTTGTTTAATTCGAGCCTTCCTTTTATTCCTACAATAAGAGGATACGTTCCGATCTGCCTTGCAAATGTTGTGTTTCCGTCATAGATCTCTGCTCTTACGCCCTTTAAGACTGTTCCTGTGGGCACTAGCTTCTGCAGCATCGGAAAGTCAATATTCTGCCTTATCTCATTGCGCCATTTCCAGTAATATTTTTTGTTCTTTTTCATGAATTTATTTTTTACTGTATTGTATAAGTCTGTTCCCTCGAATATTGCGGCCTGCCTTATGTTGATCCTTCTCAGCAGCAATCCTTCATCCAATATTTTCTTCAGATAAAACATGTTCTTTTCATGCGTTTCTTTTGACTCGCCTTTTAAGCCAAATAATAAGTTTATCCCGGGCAGAAATTTCGGCATTCCATTATCTCCTTTTTCAGAGCCGTATTTATTCAGAATCCTTATTGCCTCCAATGCCTGCTCTGCTGTGCAGTTCAGGCAGTTTTCACTATAAACAACTGGATCAAAGCTTTCAACTCCAAAAGCCGCTACATTGCCTGCTGTGCAGTATTTGGCTATTGCCTTTGTTATCTCCCCGCCTTTTTTTGACAATGCCATAACTGGGTTCACATTATCAATATGCAGAACTTCAATTCTCGGGAATTTATCCCTTATTTCTTTAAGCAGCTCAGTTGCATAAGGATAGCTGTAAAAGCAGCTTTGCTTTCCTATTCTGAAATATCTGCACCCCAAGCTGTAAAATGCCCCAATTTCTTTTACAATGTCTTCTTTGTTTCTGAATTCTAAATTGTGCTTTATGGGCTCTGTGCAGAACGAGCAGCCCTTTTTTCTCGGGCAGCCATGCGATGTTTCGATTTCAATGATCCTTAAATCAGGAATCTGCTTTATTATTTCTGCTCCTTTAACTGCATACTCCTTTATTTCGTCATACTTGAAATCAAATGATTCTATTTTATTGAAAATTTTTAAATCTGCTTTTTCAGAGAATTTTCCTCCTTCTAATTGAGTGCCAAAAACTGCTGGCCCGGTGAGGATTTTTTCAAAGCGATAATCTTTCAATAAATCAGAAACTTCTTTTAAAGTTCCTGGCAGCGCAGAGAGATATTTCCCAGGTGTGTGGACGCCAAGGATTATTATCAGTTTTGTTGTATTTTCCAGGATATCTTTGATGTTGGTGTGGTTTTTTGTTAAATTATAAATTTTTATATTGGTTTTCCTGTTGACTTCTTTTTTCTTCTCGTCTAAATTGTAATATCTGAAAAACCTCAGATCATCTATCGTTATGTATATGGCATCAGAATTGATATAGCCTGCAATATACCTTGGATAAGTCCCGAGATAAGGCGGAACACCTAAGCCGGAGGGCTCATCTGTGTAGCAGTCCAAGATTGTTATCATGCATTCAGAATAATGGCAAGGTTTATAAATATTTAGTGATAATATGTGCTTATGATTGATGTGAATGCTGTTAAGATCATCATTGCAGGAATTGCTGCCTGGTTTATAGCCCATTTAATTAAAGTCATCATTGCTTCCGTCAAGGAGAAAAAGTTTAAGCCAGAATTTTTTATCAGCTTGGGGGGAATGCCAAGCGCCCACTCTGCGTTTGTTTCTGCCATCACAGCAGCAATATTTTTATTGCAGGGCGTTTCAATCCTTTTTGCTGTTTCTCTTGCATTTTCGATCATTGTATTGAGAGATGCAGCCGGAGTCAGGAGAGAAGTCGGAAAGCACGCTGAAATATTGAATAAATCAAATAAAGGGAAAAAACTTAACGAGAAAGTCGGGCATAGTTTATCAGATATATTGGTTGGGATTGTTATTGGGATTATTGTTGCTTTGATTGTTGTTTAACGACCTTATTTGAGAAAAATTATCTTATGCGTTCTCTTGCTGTCTTTCTCTGTGGATAAAAAACGCTTCAAGGAAAAAGACCGTTGTATCTTTCATTCTTGTGATTCTAGGAATCGGTTCAGGATAGTGCGCCAGCATCACAGAATAAGTTTGAACTTCCTTTTCTAGCAGGGTTACAAGACGCCTATAATCTTTCTTCCATGGCGCTCTTTTGCTTTCATAAACTAGTGGAAGGCCACTTATCTTGGCGACATTTGTTTTGTCATCCAACTTAATGCTTAAAAGAGGCAACTCTATAGTTTGTATATAGAAGTCATCTTTCTCTTTTATAAACACTTTCACTTTTGGCTTTTCCGGGAGTCCCCAGATTGCGTAGTCTGATTGATCAGATGTTGTTTCATAAAACTCAAACAGTTTTCTTTGCTTCATTGCGCTTCTGACAATTTTATCCAGCATCATTAAGCTGGGTTGAAGAAAATGATGATACGGCGAGGGATTTTTGATCATAGCATTATAAATGGCAAGGGGACTTTTTTCGCTGAAGTCAAGCTCTTTTCCTTCCACTATTGTTTTTTCTGCGTAAGTGAGCGCATCTTTTATCTTATCATCAAGGCGTTCAATAGCTCTTCCCATTTTTGCTGCCAGTTCACCCATATTCTCAGAATTAGTCAAATCCAGTGTTTTAAACCATTTCCATAATTCCTCTAAGTTCGGTTCGCCTTCCATTATTATTTAAATAAGGTGCTTATTTATAAATCTTTCTATTTGTTACCACTATTAGATAAGAAACAAAACACCGGCTATCAAAATGAAAACTGCCATTTTCAGAATGTTTTTTATCTTCTCCTTGCTTATCAAAGATCCTGTTGGCAGGCCGTAAAGGAAGATCAAAGACGCTTCCAAAGAGAACAGATTAATGCTTTTTGAGGACAAATAGAAAATAACAGCAAGCAATGAGTGGATGATCATGTTACTATTTTTAATTGAATTTTTAAAGTAAAAAAGCAGTAAAAAGACAGCCAATAATACCGGCGCTATGATGAAAATACTCAATTTATAAGATTCCAGCAAAAAAAACAGCATCAAAACAATCAGAAAATCCTGCATCAATGAAAAATATTTTCTTCCTGGCTTCAGCTCCTCTTTTGCCATGTTCGCGATTATAAATCCAGCTATTATGCCGCAAAAAGCCACCGCCATTGTTGAAAAATAAATTATTGCGTCCATTTTCATTAAAAGTTTATTTTAATTTAAATAGTTACCCTTTCCAATGCCCTCTGCTGAATAAAAATATATTTGCTATGCCTCCGTAAACTGAGGATATCAAAATTGCCGACCATATTCCGATCAGCCCGAATCCGAGCTTTATTGAAAAAATATAAGCCAAAGGGACTGCGAATACAAACCATGCGCTTATATTGACAATTGTCGGCATTACAATTTTCCCGCTTCCCTGAAATGCGCCGTTCATTATGAACTGGAAGCCCCTGAATAAATAAGACAATGAAATAATGCGGAAATACCAATAGCCGATTTTGATGATTTCAGGATCGTCTGTAAATATCCTTATCCACATCTCCGGAGCTATAAAAAAGAGCAGACCGATAAAGAGCATGAAAACGCTGATCAGGAAAACCGCAACCCATGCTGTTTTTTCCGCCCTGTGCGGCTTTTTCGCGCCAATATTCTGGCCGACCATTGTCAATACGGCAGTTGTCAGCGCGATGGCGGGCATTATCGCTATTGCGTCCATCCTAATGCCGATCCCGTAAGCAGCTATTGCATAGCTTCCGAAAATGCTCACATTCTTCATCAAGAACATAAATCCCAGCGATGTGAACATATTTGAAACTGAGCTTGGAATGCCTATTGCAAGCGTTTTCCACATTATCGAAAAGTTGAATTTAAAATCCCTGATGTTTAATCTTATTTCGCTTCTTTTTGCCAGAATATGGCGGAACAAGAGAACAACGCTTATTAACTGTGCAAACACTGTGATTATTGCTGCTCCTGCAACACCCATTTCAGGAAGCCCGGCAAGGCCGAAAATAAGGAAAGGATCAAGCACAAGGTTGAGTATTGTTGTGAAAAGCAGTATTTTTGTCGGGGTTTTTGTGTCGCCTTCTGCCCTTAACACTGCGCTCAGCATCATGTTGAGGAATGAAAAGACAGAGCCGAGGAAAATTATTTTTGCATAATCCAAAGTCATATCAAATATGTCTGGTGTTGCGCCGAGCAGCCTGAATAAAGGAGCGGCAAATATTATTCCGATAATTGTAACAAGAATGCCAAATAACAGCGCGATTAAAACAGAATGCTCTGCAACATTGTCTGCTTCTTTCTTTTTATTTGCCCCAAGATAGCGCGCAACCAATGATGATGTGCCGATGGAAATGCCTGAGCCAAATGCAATTATTATGAAGAACACCGGAAAGACCATTGAGATTGCAGCAACCCCCAATGAGCTGTATCTTCCAATCCAGATAGTATCCACAATATTGTACAGGGTCTGCAGCATCATCCCTATGAAAGTAGGCCAGGCAAGATAAAGCAGGTTTTTCAGGATATTGCCGTTTGTCAGATCCCTCATCTGAACTTTGAATGCCCCCACTGTATGAGAAGATCAACTCCGAGCTTTTCAACATGCTCAGGAACATCACAGGCGCCAAAGCACGAGTTGAGCCAGATCAATGCCTTTGCTTTTGTGTTTGTTTCTACTGCTTCCTTTATTTCATCTGCCCTTGGCTTTAGGCCGTCTGGCAATTGAATGCAGACCAGCTTGGCTTTCTGCTTTTTTATTTCGATTATTACCCTATCCAATTCTAGATCGTAATCCATAGCGAATAAAGAAAAAGCTGGTTTTTAAAAGGTTTTTGTTTTTTTGTTTTAAAAACCGCTATTTGGTACTTTAGTTTCTGCTTCCTTTATTTTTTCATCTAATAAGGTTTCCAGAGAATCTTCATGAAAGTCAGAATGATATTTTTGAATCATCTTTATAATTTCTTTAATATTTTTCTTAAAAGAATCTAACACAGGTGATGACACTGTTAGTTTTCTTTGTGTGATTCTGATAAGATAATTATCTATGCCTGCGTTAATCGCCACAGTTACATTTTTATCAGGTACGCCTTCATAATTAGCGCTATATGCAGATTCATTATAATCAGTACATCGAGACTTTAAATTTCCTTCAAACCCATTAGTGAGATTTCTGACCAGACTTACATTGGGTTCTTTAAATTGGAGGTTTATATCGGCCTGCATCAATCTGTTTTCTGGGTCAAACATTACAAAATAAGCGCCTTGATTATCTTTTGATGTTCCTTCTATTTTTCCCATCATTAATCTCCTGCGAACAAGTCATCCAATTCATATTTGCTTATCTTCTTTTTGTTCAGGACACTCATTACTGGCTTCTTGGACCTGCCTCCAGTAACTTCATCGAACATGAAATCTTCATCGTCCTCGAAATCAGATTCTTCTTTCATTTTTTATATCACTTTAAATAAGCTGGCTTTGACCTTTCAGGACCCAATCCCAAATAATCTCTGTCTTCTCTGACAACATTAATGCCCCCATTTATGTATTCAATTAACTGAGCAAGCATTTCGTGGCTGTAACCTTTTTTTCCTTCTGTAAGAGAACTATCAACGAGCCCAAGAAATGTTTTTGCCTTTTTTTGCACAATAGGGTAATAATGAGACCCAGTTGCAGTCATTATTTCAACACAATCATAATTGCCTGACTTGTTTCTGTAAATATTGCACTCAGAGGGTTGATTGGCTTGTGTTTTCCTGACTATGCTATCAAGAGTTGAAGAAGACTGTTTATGTACCATATCAGGAAGTATCGCTGCTGCAACTGCTACAAAAACAGCTGCACCTAAAAGGTATTTTCCTAGCAAATTTAGTTCTTTGTGTACATAATTTTCTATAACTGTTGTTTTTGATTCATTCATATTTTATCCACCTTTTTATTCATAAACCCTGTTCCATCAACAACATTCTTGCCGCCTGTTTTGCAGTAATCATCTATTACACTGGCAGCTTTGTTAAAATCATCACGATCAAAGGTGCCATATGTCTTCTCTAACTCTCCTAAAAGTTCCCATGTATCAACCTCGCCTTTTTTGAGCAACCTTTCAACAATTTCAATTTTATATGCATCCTTTGTACAATGAAGTGCTTCTGGAGAAGCACATGGATTTTCTTCTTCTATTTTTTTAAGCCTTCCTTCGTACTCTTTTAATTTAGTTTCTAATGCTTTCCTTATTTCAGGATTCTGCGGTAAAACAATCTTTGGTTCTTTTGTCATATTTTATCCACCTCAACGTAGAAAATAGGATAAGAGCTAGTATTTAAATCTTTCGGTTTTGTTACCACTATTAAATTACTATATCAGTGATTTACAGGGTATGTTAGATTTCTAGGAACAGGGTATCTGTTCTCTTCCTCACCCATAACGCAGACAAATTCAGAATCGCCTATTTTTCCAACAGGAGTTACTTTTTCTTCCATTGCCGAGTTATTGGCTGGCTCTGCTAGAATATCAGCTATATTAGTTACATCTTTATGACCAATCCCCGATTTAGTTTCAATGTTCATTTTTGACCTCCTAAAAATTTGACACTTTATAAATTTATTCAAAATTGACCTTAAATCCGTTATAAGCAGGTCTTTGAACTAATTGATTAATAAGCTCATTAAATCTGTCTTGATACTTTAGGGGAACTGGACCAAAAGATCTACTCTTTTCTCTTAAATTAATGCTGTTGTTTTTCAAATCAAATTTTCCACCACCGACAGCGGAAATTGATAATTTTATTCCATCATATTCGCTGATGACTGTTTTTTCCCACTCATCATTTATTGGCTTTCCTATTTGCGGCCATCTATCTGGCAGTTTAAAATTAGGAGCCAGAACAGGTTCTAATTCTTCTCTCAAAAACTGTTCAGCTAGAACAGGATGTGATGGCAGAGGCATATCAAAACCTCTCAGATATTGTTTAGCATATGTGTCAGCGCCTTTCTCAATTTTAACTTCTAGAAGCAGATATTTAGATTCATCTCCTTTTTTCTTGAACAATTCGATGCCAGATGGGTAAAATTTTGCTAATTCTTTATCTGTATAGCTTTGAGAAGGGTTGAATCCGCGTTTAATATCTAACTCGTTGCTGCTTTTCATCGATTCTTCATTCAAAACTGAATCAATTGATTCTAGTTTGTGTTTTAATTCTTCAATCATTTTGATAAGCAAGTATTAATCTATATTTAAACCTTTTGTTTTTGTAACTATTGTTTAGTAACGTTATTTATACGGAAACCTCATATATCTCTTGCATTCGAGGCAGTAATAGATCAATTTTCCCCTCTGAAACCTGATCCTGCAGTTTATGCCCAAAGATGATTTAAGGGATATTAGGTTATGAAAACATCCATAAGGCTGTACTTTACTTCAAGCCCATCAAACAACTTTCTTAGCCTATTCACATGCTCTATCGGAATTAAAGCAACGCCCTTGCCAACTGTCTTTGAACTGGTCTCTTCTAAAAGTCCTGTATACTTCTTGCCCTTTTGCTTATAACCATATAGTTTTCGTGCAATACTTACCCTTTTATTTGTGTTTTTTGCACCTGTAACCCATCTCACAAGCGCATAAGATTTTAAGCCTTTTTTTTCCATAATAAAAAAGCCGGACCAAAGCGACATAGCGTGGGTTTGCATGCTTTTTCTAAGATCGCTCCATTTTTCATCTTTTAAGCTTCCAACAACTACATTGAAATTATTTGAAATATTCAGCCTGTTCCATTTTTTCATTCTTTCGGATTCAAAGAAGCTTGTTTTTGTCTTTTCTATTTCCCTTGTAAACAAATCAATCTTATTTGTGCTGAGGACATCAATAAAGATATCAATATCGCTTTTTTTTGTAAAATCTCCTCTTGCTACAGATCCGAATAAGATTATTTTATTAAGGGCATATTTTCTAAAGAAAGGCTGCAATGAAAGATATGAAATAAAATCATAAGCATAGGAAACCAGATCATTCATGTTTTTCACCGTTTATTCTGGCTAGGCGCTCTTCCAGAAATTCTACCTCGAATTTTAAATCAGATATGCTTTCCAGGATTTCTTTTATTTTGTAGAATTTACCGGCATATTCTTTGATGTCTTTTTCGTTGGGATAACCATAACAAAGCTCGTTTCTCTTGTTTTCCATTTCTTTCCATAGAAGGAATAATTCATTCTTTTTATCAAAATCCCTTATCAGGCTTTTTAATTTGCTAATGCCGCTTTCAGACCTGAAGTCGCCATGCTTTATAGCTCTACCAGGGTCTAATTCATCATGGAATGCTATATTAAAGATGTGAATGGCTGCTGTGGAATAAGCAAAGCCAATAACTGCCGGGCTTGGCTCTTTTCTGATATCCTTCAGCAGATTAATCAAAGTTTCGATGTGTTTTTCAAGCTTCATATGTTACACCTGTAATATCGTAGATGTAACATATGTAATATATAAGCCTTTTGGTTTTTGTTGTTACATATGTAATATCGTTAATGTAACACATGTAACATAATCTTATTTATATGGAAATCTCATATATTTCTTGCATTCAAGGCAGTAATAGATCGCCTTTCCCCTTTGCAGCCTGATCCTGCAGTTAATGCCTGGCTTAAGAAAAGAATAGCAGTGCTTGCAGAAGTTCTTTTGCAGCCTTGAAGGCATCTTTAACCTTGATTTCATTGCAAGATTACGGGCTTTCCTGACGAGATCATTGGCCTTGCCCTTGTCTTTTCTAAAGATATTTCCAGCTTCCTTGAACATCTCTTC
This sequence comes from Candidatus Woesearchaeota archaeon, assembly GCA_030651135.1. Lineage (NCBI taxonomy): Archaea > Nanobdellati > Candidatus Woesearchaeota > Candidatus Woesearchaeota archaeon. Next base: position 6,245 of record JAUSCS010000010.1, on the reverse strand, counting down.
TATGTCTTTTATTACCTCTGCTCGCGGTTTTTTGTCTTTTTTAGCCATATTGCGGTATAAAACAGAAAAGTATTTAATAAATTTGCTATTACTCTCGTGCATGGGGTTTTTTCAACGGCTGTTTTCTTTCGGAAAGAAGGCTGAGCTTGAGGAAGTCAGATTAGCAGAAGCTGAGAATTGGATAGACCAAAAAATAAGCGAAAGATTCGGCAATTTCAATAATTCGATAATGGCCTTATTCTCAGACATAAAAAGCAAGAAAGACGATCTTAAAACAAACATGACAGAGCTTGAAAAAGCCCAGCTGATGAACCCGAACATTCCGCTAAAGGCAAAAGAAGTTATGGAAGGCAACAGGGGAGCTTACATAAGAAAGCTCGGCTATTTCCTTGAGCAGCTTTCCTTTCCTGATGAGAAGGCGTATGAGAATATTCTGGATTTCAGCACTAATTTCTCAAGCAGCCTGAATGAATTCGGAAAGAACACTTCAAAGAATTTTTATGTTTTGAATGAGTTTTTTGCAACTGATGTCAAAAAGATAGCCCAGAATATAAGGGAATTTGAGCTGATTGTAGATGACCTGAGAAAGCAGGTGGAAAGGGGGCCAATTGGATTCGGAAGAATAAAAGGGGAGTTGAAAAATATTAAAGAAAAGATTGAACTTAAAAAGGAACTGAATGAAAAAATAAAAGCAATTGAAAGCGAAATTGAGAATATAAAAAACAAAATAAAAAATACAGGGGAAGAATTAAAGGCAAAGGAAGAAAACAATGAATTTAAATCATATAAAGCTCTCGAAAATGAAAAAGGCAGTATTTTAATTAAAATAAAAGAGCATAAGGCTAATTTTCTGAATATATTCGGCGCATTTGAAAAAGCGCTTAAAAAATATGAGAGAATGTCAGTAGATGAGGCAGTTGTGCACGGTTACTTAGTTGATCCTATAAACACGTTAATTAATGATAAGGAATTCGGGGTGTTGGAATTATTGGGGAGATTAGAGGAAAATATCGACAGCCTGGACCTTAAAGAAGACAAGAAAAAAAGAACTTTGGAGCTTATTAAAAAATTAGACAGGGATTCCTTTGAAAAGTTTTTGATTGGGCTTGAGGATCTTGAAAACTCGGCAAAGATGTTTGAGGAGAAGATAAAAGCAGTAACTATAATAAAAGAACATGCTGAATTAAAAGACAATTTAAATGAATTTCAATATGAGCTGCAGAAGTTGCAGAAAGAGCATTCGCTGATTAAGGAAAAAGAGCAGGATATTGATATCGGGGGGTTCAAGAATTATCTTGAAAAGGAAATAAAAAGGGTTGTTGGAGAGGATGTGAGAGTTGTTCATGAGCTGTAAAGCGCGGATTTTAATTTAGCAACGATATCTTCGCTGTTTTCTATGCCTGGCGAGAGCCTGAACAGATTGTCTTTGATCCCAACTTCTGCCCTCTGCTTTTCTGTCAAATAAGCATGGCTCATTGTAGCTGGATGCGTTAATAATGATTCAACTCCGCCAAGAGATTCTGCAAGGTAAATCGGGGGGGCATTATCTGCTATGTTTTTTGCAAATTTTTTATAATCGCCTTTTACTTCAAAAGACACAACTCCGCCAAAGCCCTTCATCTGTTTTTTTGCAATTTCGTGGCCAGGATGGGACTGCAGCCCGGGGAAATAAACTTTTGAAACATTAGGATCTGCAGCCAAGAATTCAGCGATTATCTGGGCATTTTCACAGTGCTTTTTTATTCTCAACGCCAAAGTCTTAATTCCTCTTATTGTGTTGTAAACATCATAGGGTGAGGGAGTTGCGCCGAGTGTTTTAGCATAAAGCTTAAGAGCTTCAGCAAAGCTTTTGTTTCTTGTTACAACGACACCGCCGACAAGATCATTATGCCCTCCGAGATATTTGCTTGTGGAGTGGATTATTGTTTCTGCGCCATAATCAAAGGGCTGCAATAAGCACGGAGTTGCAAATGTGTTGTCAACAATAAAAGGAACTCCTGCTGAAGATGAGATTTTCCTGATTGCTTCAAGATCAACAATCTCGAGCAGCGGATTAGTCGGAGTTTCAATGAAAATGTATTTTGTATTTTGCTTTATGGCTTTTTTCAGAGCTTTTGCATTAAGCGGATCAACAAAATCAATCTCCAAAAACTTTGATAAAACCAAATCGCACAGCCTTATTGTTCCTGCATAGAGCTTTTTGCTCAGAATAACATGATCTCCCCTGCTTAATGTCTGGAATATGCAGTTTATTGCTGCAATTCCTGAAGAAAATGCAAATGCATCGCCTCCGCCCTCTAATTCTGCAACTAATTTCTCCAATGTTTCCCTTGTAGGATTCTGGGTTCTGCAGTATTCTATCTTTATCGGATCCCCTATGCCCTTGAATGCGCCGTTCTTTGCTGTTATAATTGGCGTGGCGATTGCGCCTGTTGACGGATCAGGGCCGCCAGCGCCGTGGACTGCGATTGTTTCGATATTCATTTTTTAATCACCTTTGTTAATTTTTAAGCTTATATTTTTAAGAAAATAAAAATCATGAAAAAAGATAAAAACAATGAGATGCTTTAACGCATCAGCATAAGCATAGAAGTATTAAGAACAGACTGGATTGAATTTATATTTGTTTTTTTGCTGCTGATATTGATCATAATCAAACCCAGAACTATTCTTATTTAAATATTTGATTGATAGAAATATTCTTATCGGAATAATGATGCAGTTAGATTTATAAAGAGAAATGTATTTTAAATAAAAATGATCGAAGCAATCATATTTGACTGGGGCGGTGTATTGATTGAAGAACCGGAAGATATGCGCAATTCTTACTGCGCAAGATACTTTAAAGTGCCTAAAAGTGAATTTGCAAGAGTTTACGACAAATTCAAGCATGATTTCGGGCGAGGAATAATTTCAGAAGAGACATTCTGGAAAAATATTTGTTTGGAGCTTAAAGTAGATCCTCCTAACCGGTCATTGTGGCTTGATGCATGTAGGCATGTTTATTCTGAAAAAAAAGATGTCATTTCTATAGCTTCTTCCTTGCATAAAAATGGATACAAAATAGGTCTTTTAAGCAACACTGAACTGCCCAGCATGAAGTATTTCTGCGAGCAAAAATACGATATGTTTGATATTTGCGTGTTTTCCTGTATGGAGGGCGTGATAAAGCCTGAAAGAAAAATTTATGAATTGGCTTTGGAAAGGCTTGGAGTGGCAGCAAAATCTGCTGTGTTCATAGATGATAAGGAGAACTGCACTGACGGCGCAAAAATAATAGGAATGAATGCAATATTATTTAAAACCCCGGAGCAACTCAAAAAAGAACTGGCTCTTTTAGGAGTAAAATAGCCAGATATAATCTAATTCAGCACATCAATCCCGGGCAGATGGCCTTTATTCTCCAAAAATTCCAATGATGCTCCGCCGCCTGTTGAGACCCATTTTATTTTTTTTGCCAAGCCGGATTTTGCCAATGCTGCCACTGAATCGCCGCCGCCGACAACAGTATATCCTTTATTTGCCGCAACAGCTTCTGCGATCTCCATTGTGCCTTTTATAAATGCTTCAACTTCAAAAACACCCATCGGGCCGTTCCAGAATATCGTCTTGGCTTTTGCAATCTCTGATCTGTACAATGCAACTGTTTTTTCTCCGATATCAAGTGCATCTTCGCCTTCTTTAATTGAGCTCGTGATAAAATCAACTTTTCCGGAATACGCTGCTTTTTTATAATCTTTTTCTTCTTTGCCTTCTTTGATCTTAACCGGAACTATTCCGGTCAATGTATCGACCGGGGTGAAAATTTTTTTCCCATATTCTGAATCCAATAATTGCTTTACTTCTTCAACAAAATCTTTCTCAAACTTTGAGCTGCCTATGCCATATCCTTTTGCTTTAAAAAATGTGTTTGCCATTCCGCCGCCAATCAGGACAGCGTCGTACATTCTGGCTAAAGATTTTACAACCCCTATTTTGTCTTTTACCTTAGCGCCGCCAATTATCGCGACAGAGTAGCCTTTCGGCTTTAACAAAGGCTTTAGCATTTCAATCTCTTTCAGCATCAGATACCCTGCTGCAACTTTTTTGCCCTGTTTCTTCATAATCTCTGCGATGCTCTCTGTTGATGCATGCGCCCTATGAGCAGTCCCGAAGGCATCATTAATATAAATGTCAGCCAGATTCGCCAGCTTCTCTGCAAATAACGCATTATTCGCCTCTTCTTCTGCATGGAATCTTAAATTTTCCAATAATGCAACATCGCCTTTTTTCATGCCATACACCATCTTTTTAACATCTTCGCCAATGCAGTCCGGAGCCATTTTTACGGGGAAATTAAGCAACTCCCCTAATCTTTTGGCAACCGGATTTAAACTAAATTCTTTCACGACCCTTCCTTCAGGCCTTCCGAGATGGCTCATTAAAATAACCATGCCGCCCCTGGCTCTTACACGTTTTATTGTAGGCAATGAAGCAACTATCCTAGAATCCTCTGTTATCTTGGTTCCTTCCATTGGAACATTGAAATCAACTCTTATTATTGTTCTTTTTCCTTCGTAATCCAGTTCTTCTATTGAAAGCATCTTATTTCGCCATCAGCTTTATCGTCTCGATCATCCTCATGCTGAAACCCCATTCGTTGTCATACCATGCGCAGACTTTTGCCAGCCTTCCGATCACTTTTGTCAATGATGCATCAAAGATCGAGGAATGCGGATTGCCTATAATGTCAGTTGAAACAATCGGCTCTTCTGTATACTGCAACACTCCTTTCAGATATGTTTCAGAAGCTTCTTTCATCGCTTTGTTTATTTCTTCAGCAGTTGTTTCCTTTTTGAGCAAAACAGTCAGATCAGTCAGAGATCCGTCCGGAGTTGGAACTCTTACGGCATAGCCGTCCATCTTTCCCTTCAATTCAGGAATAACTTCAGAGCTTGCCTTTGCTGCTCCTGTTGATGTCGGGATAATATTAATTGCAGCAGCTCTTGCTCTTCTTAAATCAGAGTGAGGCAGATCAAGTATCTTTTGATCATTTGTATAGGAATGTATTGTTGTCATCAGGCCCGCTTCAATTCCAAACTTCGACTGCAAAACAGAAACAACAGGAATAAGGCTGTTTGTTGTGCATGATGCATTTGAAATTAAATCATTTCCAGCGCATTTATTGTCATTAACGCCGCGTACAATTGTCTGCACTTTCTCCTCGCCTTTTACCGGAGCAGATATCAGGACTTTTTTAGCTCCTGCCTTGATATGCTTTGAAGCGCCTTCCCTTGTTGTGAAGATGCCTGTGCTTTCAACAACAACATCAACTTTAAGCTCTTTCCATGGCATTTTTTCAGGGTCTTTTTCAGACAGGAATTTTATTTCCTTTCCATCAACAACAAGATTGTTGTCTTTTACCTCTACTTTTCCAGGGAACAATCCATGTATAGAATCGTATTTCAGAAGATGGGCCATTGTCTTCGCATCGCCAAGATCGTTTACTGCCACAAATTCAATATTCTTGTCCTTGTAGCCTGCCCTGAAAACCAATCTTCCTATCCTGCCAAATCCGTTGATTGCGACTCTAACCATTCAAAACACCCCCTTGATTTTAATTTATTTGTATGGTGAGAATAAAAAAAGAATGACTATTTAAAGTTTTGCGTTGTTCAAATTAAAAAATAAAAGAAAAAAGGCCTTATTTTATCTCTTCCAGAACAACCCTATAATTCTTGCCTGTTGTAAGGCTCTCAACATACAAACCATCTTCATCTTCATACATTCTCCATACTGGCTTGTCGTTCTTGTTGAATGTTATGTCGCCTGTAATGAATTGGTTTGCCTTTATATTGCCTGCTACTTGCAGCTTCTCTGTCGGGCTTGTTGTTCCGATGCCGACGTTGCCGGTGCTTCTTTGAATACGAAACACCTCGGTAACTACGTTATTAACAATTCTACTAAAAACTGGGTCGCCTGTTGTTGGGTCAAGTCCCACGTCTAATCCGTAGGCAGCTGCTCCTGATGACCTTTGCACCATTCTAATAATGCTTAATTTATTCTCTCCTCCAGAAACTTCAAGGACAGCTCCTGGATCTGTTAGACCGATGCCGACGTTGCCGTTTTGTGTTAAAGTAAGAACCTCTGTTTCCCAAGTGGCTCCTGCTGACCTCGGAGCAAAAAGTAATTTATGGCCCAAATAATTGCCTGTTGCTGTTATTTTCCAGCCGGCACCGCCTGCGCTAACAGAAGATCTAAATTCT
>JAUSCS010000009.1 GCA_030651135.1 Candidatus Woesearchaeota archaeon | reverse complement strand
AATTGCTGAAAAATATAAAAGAAGCAATTGAATTATGCTTACAGGTAGAGAAGGAGATTCCTGGAGGAGAATTTGTAGGCATACAGCAGGTGCAGGTTGAAGTATGAAGCTTCCTTTGTTGTCTGCTCAGGAATTAATAAGATTTCTAAAGAAAAAGGGGTTTGAAGAAATAAGGCAGCATGGAAGCCATAAGTATTTCAAGCATTCTGATGGAAGAGCAACTATAGTTCCAGTCCATTCAGGAAAGGACATAGGAAGAGGATTATTGAAAAAGATTTTGAATGAGATAGACGTAAGCAGAGAAGATTTTTTGAATGAGATAAACTGAGGATGTTTTTATGACGGATGATGACATAGAAGCACTAAGGGAAGCTGAGGAAGACTTCAAAAAAAGAAGAACACAGAGACTGTAAAATCAAGATTGACAAAAGGCCAAGAGTTTACGACAGATAATTGTATAATAAAGCGATATATGAAATAAATCTGTCCTGCAGATTCAAGGAGAATTCAAGATAGAAAACGAAATGGCAAAAAAAGACGATTTGGATGCGTTAACAGAGTCCCTTGAGATCATTGCAAATCCTGAAACAATGAAAATGCTGAAACTAAGTGCAAAGAATAAGGCGAAAGGAAAGGTATTTGAAGCTAATTATGTTAAAGACTTACTTAAACAAAATGTATAGATCTTCTTCACACGAGCTGTCAAGAATTACAAGAGCAAAAGAATTATCAATGAACTTGGTACAAACAGCCATCGAAAGCTTTTTAAACATGAACATTACAGATAATTCACATGGAAGAAACGAGGATGATAGAGACAGGGGTAGATAAATTAGTCGAGCTTATAAAGAAAGCAGGCAGGATCTCTGTGCCTGATGCTGCTGAAAAACTTGGCGTTTCTGAAGATGTTGTTGAAGAGTGGGCTGATTTTCTAGAGGAGGAAGGCATAATAAGCATTGAATACAAGTTTGCAACAGCATACCTGCAGGAAAAGAAATTAAACAGCAGGGAAATCAAGGAAAAAGAAAAGGAATTCGAAAGAAGAAAAGACGTCTTTGTAAGAAAAGCAGAGATTGTCTTGAAGAGCCTTGATAAAGAATCCACTTCCTTTAAAACCGCGGAAGATCAGTTTAAAAAAATAAAAAATGAAATAGGCTCTGAAGTTGAGCATGTCAGGGGCGAAGTTGAAGAGCTTGAAAAGCTTGAAGAAACCAAAAAGAATCTCGATGCTGGTCTGGTGAAGCAAAATCACGATTATGCTGATAAAATCAGAGAGTCGCAGAATGCGATGAAAAAGGAGCAGGAGAAATACAGAGATGTCATGAAAGAGGTCTCTATAGAAGAAAAGAAAGTAAAGAAGAACCTAAAAAGCGAAGAGTGCGATATCAATAAGCTCCAGGGAAATGAAAAGCTGCTGGCCAAAAAGCTTGAAAAATTCAAGGCAATGATAGGCAAAATCGAGGAAAAGGCAAGAGAAGAAAATCAGCTGATTTACGATGAAAAGAACCATGTTGAGAATCTGAAGAGCCTGGCTGAGCAGATAGAAGAAGAAATTGAAGCCGAGCAAAAGAAAGTCCGCAGCCTTGCTGAAGAAAGCAGAGCCAGGGAAAAAGACATCATCAAATCACGCTCCGATATACTTAAAAAATTAAAAGAAAAAAAATACGCTATCAGCTCTAAGGCTAAAAAAGGCAGGGAAGTCTCAAAAAAATTCGAGGAATTTTTCAAGAAAAAATTAAATGTTTACAAAATGATGAGCGACCTTGAGCACCAGAAGCACGATTTGCAGATTGAGCTGAACCAGCTTATAAAAAAGGCGCAGGCTTTTGCAGTTTCAAGCAAGAGCGGAGATATCAAAGGCTATGCCAAAGAGCTCGATAAGAAGTTTAATGAAATAACAAAAAAGAAAGCTGAGTACGAAAGCCACATTAAAAAGATAACAAGCTTAATATAATGTCGGACATCATATATGAAAATTTAGGTTCGTTACTATAAAATAAAAAAAGAGGTTGAGATGGTAATAAAAGAGGAGTATAAATTTTTCTCTGCAGACATGCCTATTTCTGTAAAAATATATATGAAGGCAGGAGAGTATGTTCCAATATACGAGATTTCAATTTCCGCAATAAGCAAGAACACTGAACTAATTCTTGAAAAAATAAGGCAGGAGCTCATAAAAGAAGTCAGCCTGGGCATAGTTGAAATTGCAGATATAAGAAAGGCAGGCGTTATAGAAGAGAAATTCAGGGATATGATTGAGGTTCTTGTAAAGAGATATTTTCCAGATGTTGATGAAAAGGCAACAATGTTTCTTACAACATACCTTATACAGAGAAGCCTTGGCCTGGGCAACATAGAAATACTGATGGATGATGTGAATCTGGAAGAAGTTGCGATCAACAATGCCGACGAGTATGTGTGGGTTTATCATAGGACATACGGCTGGCTGAAAACAAACATAAAGGTTGCAAGCGAAGACCAAATAACGCATTATGCAACAATGATTGGAAGAAAGGTTGGCAAGCAGATCACTGTCCTGGCGCCGTTGATGGACGCCAACCTGGAAACAGGCGACAGGGTTAATGCAACATTGTCTCCGATATCGACAAAGGGGAACACAATAACTTTCAGAAAATTCGCGTCAAAGCCGTGGACTATAACAGATTTCATTGAAAGCAGAACAATCTCAGCGTCAGCTGCTTCGCTCATATGGATGGCTGTGCAGTACGAGCTCTCGACTTTAATAACCGGCGGCACAGCTACCGGAAAAACATCCGCATTGAATGTCATGTCTGTATTTTTTCCTCCGAATCAGAGAATAATAAGCATAGAAGACACAAGAGAGCTGCAATTGCCAAGCTTCCTGCACTGGATACCGATGGTTACAAGGATGCCAAATATAGAAGGCAAAGGCGAAATATCAATGCTTGACTTGCTTGTCAATTCATTAAGGATGAGGCCGGACAGGATAATTGTAGGCGAAATCAGAAGAAAAAGGGAAGCAGAAGTTTTATTTGAAGCGATACATACTGGCCACAGCGTTTACGCAACTGTCCATGCAAACAATGTGCAGGAAACAATAACAAGGCTGACGAGCCCGCCGATCGAAGTGCCAAAGACCATGCTGCCTGCAATTTCAATGATAATTGTGCAGTACAGGAACAGAAGAACGGGAATAAGAAGGACGTTCCAGATTGCAGAGATACTGCCTGACGCGAGGCCAAACATACTTGTACAGTTTGACACTTACAAGGACATAATGCAGAATGTCAACAAGCCTGTTGCGCTTTTTGACACATTGCAGCTGTATACAGGGCTTTCAAAAAAAGAGATAGAAGATGATTTGAAACTCAAGGAAAAGGTGCTGAAATACCTTGTGGGCAACAAGATCAACACTGTTGAAAGCGTTGGCAGGGTTATGGCCGAGTACTATACTGACAAAGATAATTTAATGGCATTTGTGAATAAAAATAAATTGCTGGGTGGTTTAAAATAGCCAATATCATAATCAAAAGGCTCGCTTCCTTAATGCCCGGCTTGGGTGACAAGCTAAAGCAGGCAGGAATGGTGGAAGAGCCAGAGGAATTTGTAAAGAATACCCTAGTCAGCAGTTTTTATCTGACAACAGGACTTATTTTTTTCATTACAGCGCTATTGTCAAAAACAAGCTTTAAGCTTGCTTTGCTGGTATTTGTTGCGCCCTTTATTTTCCTACTCGTCTTCCTTTATCTGTCAAAACTGCCGGATGTTAAAATATTCAGAAGGAGAAAGCAGATCAGCAAGGAAATTATTTTTGCAGGCAGATTTTTGATAATAGAGATCGAGTCAGGCATCAGCCTGTACGATGCAATAAAGAATGTTGCAAACAGCTACAAGGATATTGGCGTATATTTCAAGGAAATAACTGACAAGGTCGAGATTGGAACAACATTGGAAGATGCGCTGAATGAATCCATTGAATACACCCCGTCTGAAGATTTCAGAAGAATGCTGTGGCAGATATTAAATTCCCTGAAGACCGGATCTGACATCGCCAAGTCATTGAGGGACGTGATTGAGCAGATCACAAGAGAGCAGAATATAGAGATGAAAAAATACGGCAGGACATTGAATCCATTGGCGATGTTTTATATGATGACTGCAGTAATAGTCCCTTCATTGGGTGTTACAGTACTTATTGTACTGGCGACTTTCATGTCCATTAAAATAACGCTTGCAACCCTGCTTGTCGGTGTTTTGCTGCTTGCATTTGTCCAGTTCATGTTCGTTTCAGTAATAAAATCACTGAGGCCGGCTATCGAGTTTTAAGATGAACAGCAGGAATAATAATCACAACAAGAGCAAATTAAGTTTTCTGAAGAACATTTTTAAAACAAAGAAACATGAAGAAAGCCTGGTTGAGCGCAGAAAAAAGATTTTCATAGAGCATTTGAGGAAGACAAGAGAGGAAAAGAAAAAGGAGCGCAAAAGGCTTAAGCTGAGAGCTTATCTTGAAAGGGCCGGGCTGGCTTTAGAAGAGCATAATATTTCAAAATGGATCTTTGATTTCTGCGTCCTGATCAACCTTGCCATATCTTTCTACCTGATGTATTTTTTCTCTGTCAATTTAGGCTATACGCTGGCATATGTCATTTTCACAATGTTCTTTTTGTGGATATTTGTTTTTATAGCGATACTGCTGCTGTTATGGCTTATTTTTTATGTTTTTCTTGACTTGAAAATTTTCAAAAGAAAAGTTACAATAGAGCAAGTGCTTCCTGATTTTCTGCAGCTGACTGCTTCCAATGTAAGGGCAGGAATGCCGATTGACAGGGCGCTGTGGAGCGCAATAAGGCCGCGCTTCGGAGTTTTGGCAAAAGAAGTCGAAGATGTTGCGAAGGAAACCATGACTGGCGAAGATTTGGAGGCTGCACTGCAAAGATTCTCAGACAGGTATGATTCTGATACGCTGAAAAGGTCTGTTACGCTGATAATTGAGGGCATCGGCTCTGGAGGCGAGATTGCAGATCTTCTGAATAAGATTGCGCTCAATATAAAGGAGTCGCAGACAATAAAAAAGGAAATGTCAGCAAATGTGACAACTTATATGATCTTCATATCATTTGCAACTGTGCTTGCGGCGCCTTTTTTGTTCGCATTATCCAACCAGCTGCTGATAGTGATAAACAAAATGACAGGCATAGCAGGAGCTGGCGCGAGCTCTGCAGCTGTAGGCTTTCCAATATCATTCTCAAATGTCGCCATTACTCCGGCAGATTTCAAGATATTTGCAATTTGCTCGCTGCTTGTAACGTCATTCTTTTCAGCAATAATCGTGGCAATCATAAACAAAGGCGATGTGAAATCGGGCATAAAATATGTTCCTGTATTTATGATAGTCACACTTTTGATATTTTTGGGAGTTTCAATTGTGCTGGAAAGGCTTTTGGGAGGAATATTTTGAGAACGATGCAGCTAAAACATATAATCAAAATCTTTATAAATAACTTATGTTATTGATAGGTAAAAGGTGTGATTTTGTGGCAGAACTGATAAAAAACGTACGCGACTTTTTAAAGGGTGTTGAGAAAAAGGAAGCGGCAGCTGAAAAAGAGCCTGAGCACAAGCAAAAGAAGGCATTGCTTCTTGACGCGATAAATGACCTTGAAGAAGAGCTGAAAAAGCTTACAAGGATAAAGTCGAAAGTAGAGGATGAAGTTGAGTCAACCACGAAAGATATTTCTTCGACAAGAGATGAATTCAGGGCTATTAAAGACAGATTAGCAGTATTGACTGAAAAAGAAACTACATTAACAGCGAAGAAAGAAGACTTGCAGGATAAATTGTCAAGGCTCAAGGAGAAGATGGGCAAAGTCAAAAAGATAGAAGATGAGCTTAAAGAAGTTTGACCTATGTTATTGTTATTTAATCATGTTTATCATACGATACAATAAAAAGAGCTGGTGAATGATGAAAGGAGGTTTTTGGATAGCGTTAATGGTAATTCTATTTGCATTTATGCCCTTTGCTTATGCTGTTTCCCCGAATCTGACAATAACTGAAATTTATAGGCAGGATTATCTTAGGAATGGAACGTCTACCGGCACAAATGTCAATCTTGGATATGTTGCAATAAGAGTTGTGAATGTTGCTGATGTTTTGCAGTATGTCCGCCTTAATGTGTCCAGTATTGGGCTGAGCAGGACAAACATTGCAAACAGAACAGACACAGACGGAAGAATATGGAATTTCTATGCAGGAGCGGCAAATGATAATTCAAGCCTTTATCATAATGCAAGCGGAAGCGACAGCAATACTTACACGATAAATGCTGATGGCCCAAGGCTGAATATTTCGATGGCAGTATCGAATTATGCCGGAGGCTCAGATGTTTATAATGATGACAATATTTTTGACAACAATTATGAAGGCAATTTGAATCAGTCATGGAATAATCTTAATATAACGATCAATATAACAAATCCTTCTGGGTGGAGAAGCCTTAACAGCGTTAATGTTACAATAACATTTGGCCAAAGCACGCAGACAGGATATGATATTGTCAATGTAACAGGGGTTGCAATATTCAATGGAACTGTGTGGATAAGCTTCAGAGGAAATCAGACAGCAGCAGTAAGGAATGCAACTGGCGGGATGGATTCTGAGCTTGTCAACTGGACAGGCGATATTGTCGCTTACGGCAATATAACAATAACAATAAATGCAACAGTAAGGACGAACAGAAATCTTGCAGACAGCGGAACAACAAGCTACAACTTAAATGATGCTGCCGGCACAACAGGCGTTATTTCAGTATTTAACAGCTCTGCAGTGTCCGGATTGGACAACAGCAAATTATTGACTGGAATGAATGTTACAGTGAAATTCAGCAGAGGGCCTGTCAGGCAGGGGGTTGATTTGGCATTGACGAATCCTTCAAATGGATCATCATCAACATGGCGCGTGCGCGGCTATTTTAAAAATGCAGCAAATGAAAACGGCGGAGGCCTGAATTATCTTATTGGATCATGGAAACTATACCAAGTGCTGGCAAATGGAACTCCTGTTGGAACAGCAAATTCAAGCAACATAAATCCGGGATGGGGGAATATAACTGCAGGCACAACAAAATACACAGACTGGCTTGATACCCTGACAACAAGCAAGCCTTATTTTGCGTCATACTTTGACTGGAATGTAAGCTGGGGCGGGGCTGAGGGATATGACGCTGAAGTAAGGGGAAGATTGGATATGGGCTCGCTTTTCATAATAGATATTTCAAATACAAAAGCAATTGATGGAGTGATGCTGCCAGATTCAGGAGTTGACAGGGGATTGCCGGAGCAGACAATAAAAATAAGAGACAGCACAACTTATTTAGGGGACAATGGAGCAAGGGGCCTTAATTTTTCAATATTTTCTATTTATCCGCCGAAATCAGTTAATGGAACTGCTGTAATATTTTATGCAAACTGCAGCTCTGTTGCTGTGACAGTCAACGGAACAGCGATAACAAATAATGTAACGATAACATGCGTCAATAATACGGCAAGCGCAGAAGGATATGTAAAAGCTGTGATAAAAGATTTGAACCAATCAGTGTATAAGAGCTATCTGCTGACTAATGAAGTGGTGAATATTTCTTATGATCTTGTTTTCAATGAAAGCCTTCAGGAAGGGCTTGTTTTTAACATGACGGGAAATGTGACTGTGTGGACGCAGTCAGGAACTCCGATAGTGGAGAATATGCCGCTGACAAATGTTACTGTTGCCACAAAAAGACTGAATGCATATAAGGAGCTTAAGATAAACAACCCTGCGCAGCCAAACAGCGTTAATGCAACTATTAGGGTTGATGTTGTTGATAAATCATCAGCTGCTGACGGCATTGCAGATATAAGATTGCTGGATTATATTGTAAACGGAACTAACTTTACAATAAGCAATGTCCTGATAGTTTATTTCAACAATTCAGGGAGCAACTCAATAACTTTAGTCAATGCGACAAATATAAATGTGACTCATATAGCTGGAACAACTACACTTACAGATGGAACACCTGTTGATTCTTATGAATACAGCAGATTCCTTCAGAACAACACATTCTGGAACGGCACAATGAAAGACGGCGATTACCTTGTAATTTCATACAGGTTCAACATAACTGCAACTGGCACTTACACAATTCCGATGCAGGTATTCGGCGTTGACCCGGCGACAGGAGAGCAGATATCCACATCTGCATTTGGTGTTGTCCATGTTACAATCCCCGAGCCTGCAAAGCCGTTTGAGATAGAAGACAGCAATCTTACACTGGCAAAAATAATTGTTGTCGGGCAGCCTGCAACATGGTCGAAGAAATTCACTGCTTATAACCCGAATTCCAGGCCAATACAGTCGAGATTTGAAACAACAGTATTTGCTGATTCAACACAGGCGTATGCAAGCTATTATGATGCATTCGGCCAGAAGATAGACGAGAAGGTTGAAAAAGACAACGGCCTTGTTTTCTGGGAAACGATTGTTGGAGCTTTGGAAACAAGAACTTATGACATAACTGTGCTAACACCGCCAATTCTTGAAGTTGACAGGAAAGTTGAAGTGCTGGAAAAACTGGAAAATAAAAAAGTGAAATTAAAGACAGACATTTATCTGAAGAGCTTTGCAAAAGAGACATATAAGAATATAAGATTGAATCTTCCAATAAGCTATAGTAAGATCATCGAGGTTAAAGACGCATTCGGTGAAAAGTTGAAGTTCAATGGCGGCGCAGATTCAATTTCAATAGAACTAGGTGAGATGGAAGCAGAGGGCATTAGAACAATCACAGTGCTCTATGAGGAAAGCTATCCTGCAATCATTATAACTTCTGACAAAGACAGATACTCATCAGATTCGCCAGTAGGATTGGCAATACTTGTGATAAACGGCGGTGAAAAAATAGAAAGGCCTTATTTTGAGACAGAGGTTTTTGACCCTAATTTGGATACCATTCATTCTTCATTCACCAGCCTGAATTCGCTTGAGCCGTTGGAGAAGACAGAAAACTCCGAGAAATTCATAATACCGGCTCAGGCGATTACAGGCAGCTATGTTGCAAATGTCAGATTCAGGGAGGATTTCACAACAATAAGCGAGGGATTTGCTAATTTTTATGTGCTTGGGAGAAGAGAAAGCATATTGAGATGGGTTGAAAGCGCAGCAATAGTAATGCTTGGATTAGGCTTGCTGGTTTTGACATACAGAAGGGTGCAGGAAATAAGAAAAAGAGCCTGACGCAAAGATTTAAATACTCCGATTATCAACATAAATAAGTAGAAAAAAGAGGTGCTTCATATGTACGTTTTTGGATTAAACTTACCTATACTTGAATTGCTTGTTGTTTTCTCCATTGTTGTTGTCGGCTACCTTATTCTGCTCGAAATAGAATTCAGGCAATTGAGAAAAATAGCTGGAAAATTTGAAAGCGAGGAAACTGAGCTGAGCAAAGAGCTGAAAGAATTGAAGGAAGAGATTGCTGATCTGCGAGCCATAATAGAAGCAACACATAAAAAAAGATAGCTTTATATATTGATTATTTTTCTGAAAAGATATGGCTGACAAAGAAATTACAAAGATGGTGTCGAAATACATTGCAGGGAGAAGAAGATCTGAAACAGCCAAGAAGATTGCAAAGCTTTTTAAAAAGATAAAAATTCCAAGAAAGATGGAAGCTTATCCCGAGCTGAAGGAAGCCAAGAAATCAGGAGTTGAAGTGAAAATGATGGTTAATGAGCCGAAAGAGGAACAAGAAGAATTCTCAGAAACAGCAGAAGAAATGGGAAAGGAAGAAAAGCCTGGATTTTTCTCAAGGCTTTTTGGAAGGAAAAAGAAAGAGCCTGCTGAAGAAGTGAAAGTTGAAGAAACAATTGCGAAAGAAGAGGCTTCGAAAGATATAAAAGAGCTGTCCAGAATGTTTTTATCAATGCTCGATAAGCTTTCAGAAAAGGATTTCGGCAAGTTCAAGGATTCTGAGAGTTATGTGAAGTTCAAGGAGATTGTGAAGAAATATAAATGAATCATTTTATCTTCTTTCGTTTTTGGTGCTGGTGTAATAGGCATCATATAAAACACCACCAATAAAACCAAGGCCATCTTTCGGATAAGCATCATCTGCTCCTGCGTTGCGCGCCTTTACGAGCCTTGTTTTGGCATCACTTGTCGAGCCTTCTGTTAATGCGCAAATGTAAATCTTATCTTTACAGCTTTTGTATAGATTTTTCAGATGAGATAT
Organism: Candidatus Woesearchaeota archaeon; assembly: GCA_030651135.1. NCBI lineage: Archaea > Nanobdellati > Candidatus Woesearchaeota > Candidatus Woesearchaeota archaeon. The sequence goes on along the minus strand of JAUSCS010000009.1, from coordinate 151,220 downwards.
TAATTTGTAGCTGTTTGTATCTGGAATTTGGAGGTCAACAAAAGCCAATCTGGGCCTGCCTGTTTTAAGGATTTCTAGAACTTCATTGCTGTTTGCAGCTTTTCTTACACTAAGACCTCTGCCATTAACACGCGTTTGAATAAATTTTGCTGTATCTGCATTATCATCAACAATCAAAACATAATCATCAACATGCTTAAGATCTTTCTTTATCCCCATAGCTCTATCAAATCATCATCAGATATTTAAATCTTATGAAACTGAATGCGAAAAACAATTATGTCCCTTCCTGCCATGAACTGAGATATTTCTTCTGCTCTTCTGTCAGCGCATCAATCTTGATATCCATTGCTTCAAGCTGAAGCTTTGCTATGCTGTTGTCGATCTCTTCAGGCAGCAATATAACATCCACTGGAAGCTTTCCTTTGTTTTTGACAGCGTATTCAACTGCCAATACCTGTCCGCAGAAGCTGGTTGACATAACCTCGCTCGGATGGCCTTCTGCAGCAGCAAGATTTACCAAGCGCCCTTCTCCGCAGAGGAAGATCTTTTTTCCGTCAACAATGTATTCGTCAAGGAAAGGCCTTACCCTTCTTTCGCCTGAAGCTATTTGTTTCAATCCCTTGACATCAATCTCAATATCAAAATGGCCTGAATTTGCCAGGATTGCGCCTTCCTTCATCTGCCTTATATGCTCTATTCTTACAACGTGCTTGTTTCCTGTCAGAGTGCAGAATATATCGCCTATTTTGCAGGCATCTTCCATTTTCATAACTCTGAATCCATCATAAGCAGCCTGCAATGCGCAGAAATTATCAACTTCTGTCACAATTACATTTGCGCCAAGGCCTTTGCATCTCATTGCAAATCCTTTTCCGCAGCTTCCGTATCCTAGAACAACAATATTTTTTCCGGCAAATAATATATTTGTGGCTCTTATTATTCCGTCAACAGTTGACTGGCCTGTTCCATAATAATTGTCCAGCAAATGCTTTGTTTTATTGTCATTAACAGCAATTATCGGATATTTCAGGGCATTGTCTTTTTTCATTGCTCTCAGCCGTATAATCCCTGTTGTTGTTTCCTCGCAGCCTGCAATTATATCTTTTATTAGTTCAGGGTGTTTTGAATGTATTTCAGAAACTAAGTCGCAGCCATCATCAATTGTTATGTGGGGCTTAAAATCAATTACATTTGCTAAATATCTGTAGTAATCTGCATTGTTCTCTCCTTTGTATCCCCAAACCTTGACTCCTTGTTTTGCCAGCGCAGCTGCAACATCGTCCTGCGTGCTTAATGGATTGCAGCCAGTTATAGCAACTTCTGCGCCGCCAGTAATCAATGTTTTAACAAGAACAGCTGTTTCTTTTGTAATGTGCAATGCCAGCCCAACTCTGATACCTTTTAACGGCTTTTCTTTTTCAAATCTTTTTTTTATTTTTAACAAAGCACCCATGTGGGATTCTGCAATCTCAATGTTCATCCCTCCCTGCTCTGCTAATTTAATGTCTTTAACTTCATAAGTTTCGCCTTTGTCCATTTTATCACCTGAATTGATTAATTTATACACATTTATATATTTTTTTCAATAAAAAGTAAACATTGTCCATAATTTGATTAAAAATAAAGACAAATATAGAAATATTTAAATATAAGCTGTACAAATTGATTTCCATGTCAAGAAGGCTCTCTGAACATGCCCCCAACTTAGCTTTAAAGATTTCTTGTTCAGAGAGTCTTTAAACATTAAATGAAAAATGATTAAGATGCGAATAGAAGACAATATATGGAAATTTTACATTTACAGGGTTTTAGGCACTCTCATATTTGTAACTCCAATATTTGTCTTATTCCTTCTTGAAAACAATCTTACACTGATGCAGGTTATGATTCTGCAGGCGTATTATGCAATCATACTTGTTTTTTTCAGAATACCTGCAGGAACATTTACAGATTTTGCAGGAAGAAAGAAAGCAATTATTTTGTCCCAGTTTCTTTTTTTAGCCAGCTGGATTTTTTACGCGCTCGGAACTAATTTTTTAGGATTTGTGATTGCGGAAACGCTGATAGGCGTTTCATCGGCCTTGTGGGGTTCTGCATCATCAGCTTTTATCTATGATACGTTGGCTGCATTAGGCAAGGAGGAGCAGTTTAAGAAAATATTCGGGACAGTTACATCTATCAATTATCTTGTGTGGGGCATTGCTTCGCTTGCGGGCGGATATATTGCCTCAGTTTATGGGTTAAGAATGACATTTTGGGCAACGGCATTGCCTATAGCTATTTCGTGCCTTATTCCCCTATTTTTTGTCGAGCCTTATGTGCACAAGCCGCTGGAAAAAAGGTATCTTGCCCATATTAGAGAAGCTATTAAATTTTCATTGAGCCACCCAAAAGTTAAATTTTTCATCATTTATTCAATGATATTTAGCGGTGTGGGGGCTGCTGCTTATTTCTTTTACCAACCATATTTCAAGCTAATCAAGATTGACATCTTTTATTTTGGCGTTATATTCTTTTTGATGAATGTTGCAGGAGCGATAGGATCGAAATTTGCGCACAACATAGAAAAATTGCTTGGAGAAAAAACAACATTATACGCAATGCTCATAATCCCAATAATATCGTTTTTGTTCCTGTGGAAGCTGCTCATTCCATTGGCCGTCTTGTTTCCAATAATCAAGTTTTTTATCGGAGGCTTCTCCGAGCCTGTTCTTGAGGATTACGTCAACAGGCACATACAAACACATCATCGCGCAACAATACTTTCATTGAAGAATCTCGGAGGTGATCTGTTTTTCAGCATTTTATCTCCTATTCTGGGTTATCTTGCTGATTTGTGGTCAATACAGACAGCATTTTTGATTTCGGCAATAATCTTGTTCGTTGATTTGGTTATTTTGTATATATTTATGCACCTTAAAACGAGGTATGTGGAATGGACTCCAAAGACAGCAGAATAATTGAGATACTGAAGCAGAATAGCAGGGAATCAATCAGAAGCATTGCCAAAAAGGCAGACTTAAGGCCGTCAACAGTGCACCAAAGGCTGACAAAATTAAAGAAAGACAAAGTAATAGAAAAATTCACAGTCAAATTAAGCAACAAGGCTGTTGGAGAGAATTTCATTGTCTTCATGCTGCTGACAACTGACAAGGATCTTGAGCCGTCTTTTTTTGAGAATAGGCATATAAAGGAATCATTCGGCGTAACTGGAGAGCATGACCTGTTTCTGAAGCTCAAGTTCAGGGATATTGATGAATTCAATGATTACATCATCAGTCTGAGAAAAAACAAAAACATTAAAAAAACCCTGACGATGATAAGCACGATAAATATAAAGGAGGAAATATAAAGGTTTAAATATAACGCTCCTTTAACTATCTGAAATGGAAAGGAGAATAAGTGACAGAAACATACTTGACAAGTTTTGTTTAAACTTCTGCAAAGTTCTGGAAAAACACTGCAAATACATAGTTGTTTCTGGTTTTGTAGCGATATCTTCCGGCAGGCCAAGGGGAACTGAAGATATAGACATAATACTTGAAAAATTAATAAAAGAGCAGTTTATTCTTCTGCATAATGATTTGGTCAAAAAAGGATTTGTCTGCATGCAGGGATTAGATGCTTCAAAACTATATGACGACTACATGAATGAAAATATTTCGATAAGATACACATGGAAAAACGAGCCTTTACCTGAAGCAGAAATAAAATTCAGCAAGGATGCGCTTGACGAATATCAATTAAAAACAAAGGTAAAGTTGAAATTAACGGGATTAGATGTTTGGTTCGGTTCAATTAATATGAATATAGCGTTTAAGGAAGAGTACCTTAAATCAGAAAAGGACATGGGAGATGCAAAACATTTAAGAATAGTTTATGCAGAACTTGTTGATGAAAAGGAGATTAATAAAATAAAAGAACTGATAAGAAGGCTGAGACTATGAATGATGAGCGCATGGAAGCGGTTATAAGATGGGCGAATTATGTTAGAAACAATAAAAACTGGAAAAAAGAGCATACAAAATTCATCAATGCTCAGTTTGAGAAGACATATGCTTTTCTTAAAAGGCTGGCGAAGCAAAAAGGCGGCAAGGATAAAATAATAAAGATGTATGGAATTAGAAATGTTAGGGGGTATCCTAAGTTGCTTGGTTAAGATGAACGAGTATCCTGAAAGAAAAACAAGAGAATTAAGTGAGGAAGAAAAAAAAGAAATAAGAAAAAGAATTGGAGAAGGTGATGAAGATATATACGAATTGGCAAAAGAATTTAGTTGTTCTTCTTCGCAGATCGCAGGGATAAAGGCATGGGTAAAGCACTCAGATAGTTGGAAATAAAGCAACTTTATGCGATAAAATCTCAAGTGTTGACCAAAGGGATGGCTGCTATCTAAATATGATGTACTCATTGAGTGATTCTTCAATCTGCGATAAAATAACAGGCAGCAGCCAGAAGCAGCAGTGTTTGCAAAATATACAGGGAAATCAAGGAAACATCATGAAATACTGATATCTTATATAAGTTTCTTTATCTCATCTTTCAGGCTTTTGCTTAATCTTGCGCCAATCTGCTCTACAACTTTTGCAGCAGCATAACTCGCTATCTTTCCTGCTTTTTCTAATGGAAGATCATGGCTTATTCCGTATAGAATCCCGGCAGCATACATATCACCTGCTCCTGTTGTGTCAACTGCTTTTGCTTCAAAAGAATTTATTTTATATACTCTGTTTTTGGATTTTATTAAAGAACCCTTAGACCCTAATTTAACAACAGCAACATCTGCAAATTCAGCAATTTCATCCAATGCCGCTTCTTCTTTTTTACCTGTGAAAGCCTCTGCTTCCTTTTCATTTGCAAAAACAATATCTGCATATTTTTTAACTAAATTTTTCATGTCCTCTAAGTTTCTTCTTATAAGAGCCGGATCGGCCAGGTCAATTGAAACCAAAACATTATTATTTTTTGCAATTTCCATTGCATGAATCGCAACTTCCCTCATGGCTTTTCCTTCCAGTTGGTAGCCCTCAATATGCAGAATCTTGCTTTGCCTTAATTCTTCCTCCAGAACATCTTCTTTTCCCAATTCAAGCGCTGCTCCAAGATGAGTTGCGAAAGTCCTTTCAAAATCTGGCGTTATAAAGGTTATTGTATGGCCGGTCATTAAGCTGCCTTTTTTAATGTTTGAAAAAACACCGCCTTCTGTCATTTTTTGCTCGTAGACTGCGCCATGCTCATCTTGGCCGACTTTGCCGCAGAAAACAACCTTGCCGCCCAAAACAGCAACTCCGGCAAGAACATTTGCAGCTGATCCGCCTGGGGCAATCTTGAATTTATACTTTTTCAGCTTTTCAAAGATTTTTTTGGAGTGGGCTTTATCAATAAGATGCATTTCGCCATGCTTTAAGTCCATTTCGAGCAGCTCTTTATGGTCTACTTCGACAAGAAAGTCCATCAAAGCGCTTCCGATTCCGAAAACATCGTATTTTTTCATTATGATTCGCCATAAACTCTTTTGAATTCTTCCAGGTATTTTGAGGCAACACCGGCATCGTTGATGATCAAAACATTCTCGTCATTTGATTCATCAGCATTCCTTGTAGGATTGTAGCTGCCTGTGATCACGGTTTCATTGTCTACAATAAAAACCTTGTGGTGCATGTTGTATTTGTTGCTGTCCCATTTTACACTTATGTTGCTGTCTGCAAGCCTTTGAAACTCCGCATATGTGTTGTTTTGCGCTCTTTCCATGACTCCTTTTATATCAAGCCTGTCTTTGCTGCTGATTAAAACATTGCCGATATTGTTGTCTGTAAAGCTGAACTGCATAAAATAAATGCTTTTCTTAGCATTGTTTAATGCAGTTATGACGTGCGAGCTGCAGTGGTCTTCAGAACAGAAGTAATTCTCGATTTTTTTGCCATTTAGGATTATTATAGGGTGTTTTACGTTTTCTCCCTTTCCAAAGATGCCCTTCCATATTTCATTGAATTCATCTTCGTAATTTTTTGCAAGGTAATTTGAATTGTAAACAATCATGTTGTTGTCGTTTTTGATGTTGTTTTTCACTGTTGGGTTGAATGAGCCGCTGAAGATGATTTTATTGTCAAAAACGCAGAATTTGTTGTGCATTAGCTGATTTTGATTGTCTTGCCTTACAAAATTGAGATTTTTGACTTTCTTGAAGTTTGCATTATCAACAACAACCTTCACGTCAATTCCGCTGTTAAGCTTTTCGACCATTGCATCAGTTATATTCTCATATTCAAAATCGTAAAGCGCGCAATGCACAGTCTTGTTTGAGTTTTCTATTAATCTGATGAATTCCTTTGCGCAGTCATCATATCTGCAGAAATAGACTGAGGGAGTGAAATTGTTATTTTCAGCAACAATGCTGATTATTGCCTGGCCTGTTATTTTGTTACCTGAATTATTTTCATAATCCATGAATTTTGAAACCGATATGATTATTGCCAGAACAACCATATAAGTGAAAAAATTCTTTAATAATTTGTCTATAAGCCGGAATATGCTCATTTCACCAGTTCCAGGCTGCTTTTCAGCAATCCAAACTTGCTGCCGGGGTATTTATTTTCAATTTCATTCAAAAGATTTTTTATATTGTTTTTATTTCCTTTTTTTGAAACCTTAAAACCCCTGCATTTTGCAAAAGCAGCGCTTTCGTCATCTGTAATATTTATTAATAATTTTATGAAGTGTGATTTTATCGAGATTTTTGAATTAAATACGTTTTTCAAGAATAAAGAATCTTCATCATCCATGGTCCACGGAATGATTATTTTTGAATTCTTTGAAAGTTTTATTATTTTTTTGTCCTTTAAAAAATCCCATCTATTCCCTATTCTTATTTTTAAAACTTCTATTTTTACAGGAAGGCCTTTTATTATGCTTTTCAATAAAAACTGCGTATTCAGAAAATCATGAGAGCTGTCATCAACAATGCAGATATTATCGCCTTTTTTAAAGATCTTGTTGATCCTCACAAACTTTCTGACTCTTTTTTCGATCATCCTGCAGAAGCAGGCGCAGCAGTATGGCTGCAAGTGCTTTAAAATAATAGTTGCCGGCTTGTTGCATGAGATGCATTTCATAAGAGCCAAAAAACAAAGAACTGTTTAAATACCTTTCTTACCATGTTGTCACCACTTTAAAATGCTCTTAAACCGAAAGATTTATATACTAGTAACACTACTCCAGAGTAGATAAGTTAAGTTGGGGCGTGGTAAATTCATATTACGATCTATCACCTCTTTTTCCAGGGCAGATGTCCGCAAGGTCGTTTGCCCTGGTTTATGATCACCTCTTTTTCCTGGAAGCGAGCTTCGAAAGAGGCTTGCTTCTAAGGTTTAATTTAACAGATTTCTTGGATTTATTTTTTACCTTCACTACAAGGCTCCTTAGAACAAAGCCGACTAAAATACCTGAAACAAAAATAATAACTAAATTATAGTCAATATCTATTTTTTTCCTGAATATGTAGGGGATCTCTTCTTTTTTGAAATAAATATCCAGATTGCTCAGTTCAAGGGCGTATTCTGAAAACAGAAGAGAGGAATAAGGATCTTCTTCTTTCAGTTCCTTTGCGTATTCATAATAGCTGTAGCCCAATATTGGAAAGATTCCCTTATTTGTTTCCTTCAATATCTGCCTGTTCACCAGCTCCAGTTTCTTGTTTATTATGTTGCTTAAATTCTGCCCGCTTATGCCGATGGACATCATTACAACATCAACCTGCGCTTTCGCTTTTGAAGCTTTGAAAAGGCAAAGCTCGTTGTTTTCGTTTTTTTGATCCTGCTTTGCGTTTTCTAATTCATTGCTGATCTGGCCTAAATTGGCAACAGGAACAAACAAGGCAACGTAATCAAAGCGCTCCTGGGCCTCAACTATTTTCTGAGTGCAGGAATCCCTGAGCATCTGAGCGTCAATATCGAGCTTTATGCCGCTTTTTCCAAAAAAGAAAGACCAGGAATTAACTGTGTAGAGCCTTTCGATTGAATATGCAAGATAGTATGCGCTGTCATCCAGTTCTTGCCCGCCAAGGCTTGCCAGGCTCAGGTTAAGGTAATCATTCACTTCATCAATCCGCTCTTTTACAATGATGTATGTTTCCAGATCGTTTATTGTTTTATAATCATTTTTTAGCTTTTCCTCGCGCTTTTTTAGTTCGGCAGATGTGCTGTTGAGCTTTTCCCTTAATTTGCTCTCATTAATGTCTTTTATGCTGAGATAATTGTATTTTATATTTGCGCTGAAACAGAAGGAAGCAGAAGAATAATATTTCTTCTGGCTGAAGGCATTTTTTCCCCTTTCGCTGGAATTAATTGCAGCCTCCAAAACATCATTCTGCCCAGAAACATTTAAGCTGGCTTTTAAGGAATCTGCCCTTGAGCACAGGTCTATTGAAATGTTTCTCATTGTTCCCTCATAGTCTGCTGTTATGTTGATTGCTTCAACTCCATCACTGTATTTCTTTCCTGTAAATTCATATACCGCGTCATTCAAGCTGAGAATTTCAACAACATCTATTCCGATCTTTTTTCCATATTCAATGATATCTGTCTTGTTGCCTTCCTCGCCGACAAATCTTTCACCTTCAGGAATCAGCACTTTTTTTATGCTCGCATTTGCAGCTGCCTCTGTTTTTTCCTTTATTCCGCCGACAGCGCCTATTATTCCGCCTGAGTTTATTGTTCCTGTCATTGCAATATCTTCCCTCAGCTTCAGGTCATCAAGCACAGCAACAGTCAAAACAGCCATTGCAGCACCGGCGCTTGGCCCGCCTATTATCGGCGCGTCTGCCCTTATTGTGTAGAAAAAGTCATATCTGCTGCAGTCTTTGTTCAGAAAATCGCATGCAACGCTTTTTGCAAATCTTGTCGAGAACTGCGTGTCAAACTTTGTCAACGGATAAGAATCAATAAAAACCCTGCCTGTGCCTTCTTTTATTTCGATATAGAGATCAGCAGTGCTGCCTATAAAGCCGCCGTCTGTCTCTGAAACAGCAAGCAGCGTTGTACTGCCTGTTTTGGCATAAGCCAGGGGAATGGCTAAGAGGAGTAACAGTAAAAGTACAAGCTTTTTCATAGTAATTAAGAAAAATTTTGAGTTTTTATATGTCAAGAACCACTCACCAAAGGTATGTGCAATGTTGCCGCTATTCGCCGTATCAGGTGGTTCTTGATCATGCTCAAAAATTTTCCATATTCTGGAGCTTGATCGATTTTTGCCACCACTTACAAACTGGTTAAAAATTTTTGACATTTTGTGATTTAGTCTCTATCTTTTCTATATGCCTGCACTTGGGATAAGTTGAGCAGCCATAGAATGACCCATATACACTTTTTCTCAGAACAAGATTGCCTGTTCCGCATTTCGGGCATTTCCTTTCTATTTTGCCTGATTCGATCTTTTCAGCTTCTTTTTTCAAAGCTGCATCCATTATTTGCTTTGAGGGGCATTCCTTGTTGATGCAGATTTCCTGCGGCCTTTTGCCTTTCATGATCACCATTATCATCGGATATTTGCATTGCTCGCATATCTTTTCAGATGGCTTGATCAATCCTGAAGAAGGAAGCTTGAATGTTGTCTTGCATTCAGGATATTGGTCGCATGCAATGAATCTTCCAAAGCGGCCTTTTCTCATCTTTAATGTCCCCTTTTCGCATTTAGGGCATTTTCCAATTTCGCTTTCCTGCCTTAGCTGCTCCTGATAAGTGTCTTTCAAGCCCTCGCCAATCTTCTTTTCCTTTCCCTTAAATTCATTGAGGATTTTTATCAAAGCAGCTTTTGCTTCTTCAAGAATTTCCTTGGGCTTTTTCTTCTGCTCTCTTATTTCTTCCATCTCTTCTTCAAAATGCCTTGTCAGTTCTTCATCAAGGATCAAAGGAGAATATTTTTCCAAAGTTTCAACTGTTTTAATTCCCAAATCAGTAGCTTCAATAACTTTTCCTGTTGTGTATCCCCTTTGTGACAGGGTGTCAATGATCTGCGCTCTTGTAGATTTTGTTCCGAGGTTTCTTTTTTCAAGCTCTTTTATAATTGAAGCTGGAGTGAATCTCGCAGGAGGTTGTGTTTCTTTGTCATACATTGTTATTTTATCTATATTTACAATATCGCTCTTGTTTATCGGAGGAAGCTCCTCTTCTTTTAATGTGACATAAGGCTCGTATAAAACATGCCATCCTTTTGCTATTGTCCTTGTTCCTTTTGCAATAAAAATCTCATTTTTAACATTTATGTCGACTGCTACAGTCTCTCTTACTGCATCCTCGCCGAATGTTGCAAAAAACCTTTTTACAATCAAATCATATATTTTATATTCCCTCGCATCAATCTTTTTTGGATATTCTCCTGTGGGATGGACAGCAGGATGAGCAGGATCGGTTTTTTTGCCGTTGTTGGGGATTAATTTTTCTTTTGCAAGCAAAAGCTGCGCTAATTTTTTGTAGCTTTCATTTGAGCTTAAATTTTTTAAAATCTTTTTAAAATTCAAGACAAAAGGAAGCTGTTGGCTTGATGTTCTTGGATAAGATATTAATCCGGCAAGATAGAGATTTTGCGCGATTTCCAATGTTTCCTTCGGCTGTATCTTGAAGATGTGGTAAGCTTCTATCTGCAGCGCTGTCAGGTCAAAAGGAACAGGAGCTTTTTGGTTGAACTGTGTTTTTTTGACTTCCTGCACAAGGCCTTTTTTCTCAGATTTAACTTTGTGCATTACAGCTTCTGCTTTTTCCTTTTCCCAGAACTTGTCTTCTTTGTGCAATGCTGTTATGTCTCCCTTGTTTACATTGCCTTTGAGATCGATCTGCCAGAACGGAACAGGCTTGAAATTTTTTATTTCTTTTTCTTTGTCAACAATTATTTTCAGTGCCGGGCCTTGAACTCTGCCTGAACTCATTATCTTGAACATCCCGCCTGCTTTTATCGCAGCTGTCAATGCCCTGCTCGTGTTGATGCCCCAATACCAATCCAATTCATGCCTTGTCTCGCCGGCCATTGCCTGGCCCCAGTTTAATGTTTTTGCCTTGTTCTCATAAGCTTCAATTAAATCAGGCTTTGTTAATGTTGAGAATTTCATTCTTGCAGCATCTTTTTGATTGCAGATGAATCGGATTACATTCAGGCCGATGACCTCGCCTTCAATATCATAATCAGTTGCAACCGTAAATGTTTTTGCTTCCTTTGAAAGCTTTTTGATTGTCTGAAGGTATTTTTTTGAGAATGCAGCTCCTTTATTTGTTTCAGAAGTCGGCTTCCATTCGATATCGAAAACTGGATAAGTCCATTTTCCCTTCTCTTTTTCAGCCAATCCATAGAGATGGCCTACTGCGCATGCCACAATGATGTCGTTTTTGCCATGGGTTACTTTGTAATAAGGCACTCCCAAGTTCGATTCCTTTATCGCTTTTCCGTCGGCAAGAGCCTCAGCTATCTTCAATGCTGCTGCAGGCTTTTCGGTTATTATTAGTTCAACCATTTTTAGTCATTTTGCCAAGCCCTTTATAAATCTGATGAAACTGTCCTGCCCAAATAATACAACTCCTTTTTTTACAGCGTCAATAAACGCCTTATTTGGCTTTTTTAATTCACTTTTGAATTCTGCTTCTGTGAAATTTAACGAATGGACCTTCTTAACCTGGGTCTTCTGCAAATTAGCTGTTATTTTCTCAATCTGTATAAAGTTTTTCCTATTTGAGATCACGCTTACTATATCAATGTCATTCGCTTCTTTTGGCTTGTTCAGAATGCCGCCATAGATTATGCTGAATTTTGCTTTTCCCTCAAACTCTGAAAAGCTGCTTACCCATCTTTGATTTTTCAATGTTTCTTCTGTAAGGATCATGGCCAGCATTTTTTCAACAATCGGATTTTCCCAGTTCAGGCTGATTGTATGGGTGCTTGTTTTTCCAGAGCCAACAGGGGATAAGATAAGGATTTTTTCAGATTCGAGTTTTCTAAGGACCTTCCATACACCCCATCTGCTCATGCCTATTTCTTTTGAGAGTGTGGTTACAGTATGCCTTGTAGCAAAATCCTTGAATATTAATTTCAAAATCCTGCTGGTTGTTTTTGCTGTCTCCATTTTGTTGATAGTTGTCAACTGTTAGTTGATAGTCATATATAAAGGTTTTGTTTTCAAGTTTAGAAAATCCCTGATTTAATACGAGACTATTGGCTTTTTATAGCAACAACAAAAAACCTTATAAACAACCTCTGTTCATTATGCGCTATGATAAAAGAGGATATGAGAGATCTTGGAAGATTCTACCATGTGCTGAATGTTTTGTTCAAAAACAGGCTCGGCTATTTTCTTGAAAAGCATGGCTTGCATATTTATCTGCCATTCCATAAAAAACTGATGAGGCACAAATTTATTGCGCCGTCAAAGCCGGAAGTGAAATGGAGGCAGGCATTTGAGGAATTGGGGGGAACTTTTGTAAAGCTGGGGCAGCTGCTTAGCTTAAGGCCGGATCTGGTTCCTTTTGAATACTGCGAGGAATTCCAGAAGCTGCAGGATGATGTGCCGGCTTTTCCGTTTTCCGAAGTTAAAAAAATAGTTGAAAAGGAATTGAAAAAACCATTAAATAAAATCTTCAAGTCTTTCAATGAAACACCTATCGGCTCTGCATCTATCGGCCAGGTGCATGAAGCAGTGCTGAAAAACAACAAGAAGGTTGTTGTGAAAGTGCAGCGGCCTCATATTGATCAGATGATGAAGGCTGATATTGATATTCTTTATACCTTTGCAAAGATGATTGAAAAAGGCAGGAAATTCCCGAATATTACACCAACAGAGATTGTGAATGAATTTGAAAAATATACAAAAAAAGAGCTGGATTATGTTCTTGAAGGAAGAAACATAGACCAGTTCTACCAGAATTTTGAAAACTCAAAAACAATCAAAATTCCAAAAGTCTACCTGGATTACACAACAAGCAGAGTATTGACGATGGAGTGCATCAAAGGAACAAAGCTGAAAGAGATAAAAACCAAGAAGATTGACAGAAAGCTGATAGAAAAAATAGCTGCTGATGCCATATTGAAGCAGGTGTTTGAAGACGGATTTTTCCATGCAGACCTTCACCCAGGAAACATACTGCTGACAGACCATAAACTAGCATTCCTTGATTTTGGGATAGTGGGCTATATGAGCAAGCAGCTTAAGAACCAGTCATTGGATTTGTTCATAGCAATAATGGAAAAGGATTCCAGAGAAGTAAAAAACTTATTGATGAAAATCGGGAAATCCGATAATGCCACTGGCTTAGAAACATTTGAGGATGAAATTACTGAAGTAATCAATGAATGGCGCGGCGCGCAGATAAAGCAGATGAATATGACCAGTATGATGCGCAATCTGCTGAACCTTTGCTTTAAGCACAATATAAAAATGCCTACGAATATTGTTTTGTTTGCAAAGGCATTTGTGACATTAGAAGGATCTGCCAAGCTGATAGACCCTGAGTTTGATATCAACGAGTATGCTAAGCCATATGTCAAAAAAATTCTGGTTAGCAGGGCAAGGCCCAGTGAGCTTATCAGATCATTCTTGAAGAAAGGCAGGGAGATAAAAGAGATACTTGATGATTTTCCTGAGAAGGCAAAAGAATTGCTTGACAAGGCAGCAGCAGGCAAGATAAAGATCGATATAGAGGACGAAGAGATCAAGAAACTCGGCATGGAAATAGATAAGTCGAGCAACAGATTGGCATTAGGCATGATAATCGGGGCAATTGTAATTGGTATGGCTCTGCTTATGAAAACACAGTACGAGTCATATGCATTTGCCGGGATGGCTGTTGTTTTTGTGTTGGGTGCAGTATTAATAATATCAATTTTAAGGGAAGGAAAATATTAGGAGGTGAAAAATGATAAAAGAAGCGAAGAAAATAGCAAAGCTCGGGATAAAAGCAGTTTCAATAACAAAAGGCATTGCAGAGAGGGAGATAAAATACCTGATGAAGAAAGGCATATTACCGAAAAAAGACGGATTTGCATTGCTGCTCAAGATAATGAACGAAGCAGAGAAGCAGAGCAAAGGGATTGAAAAGAACCTGAGGAAACTGGCCAAGAGAGTGCTGAGATATAGCAAATGACACAATTATTTATACAAAACTATGTCATTTGCTTACGAAAAAACGCTTTGCGTTTTTTGTATCCCTCTGGGATATTACAAGCAGACAATTATTACAAATTATTTTGTCTGCGAGTATAGGTTTTGAACAAATCTTTATAAATAGGCAAAACACTCTGTATTCATGAATTCCGAGATATTTGAAAAGATAATAAGATTCCTGAATACAGACACAGAAAACCAGGGAAGCTACTGCATGTTTTCAGACAAGGCATACAAGCCGGTCAAGGTTTCTAAAGATAATTTTAAGGAGATCAAAACTGCCAATAATAAAAACAAGATTGCCTTTATTGACGGAGGCAATGCGGAGATACTGTCTGCCTCTAACTTTTCTCTGCAGCTGATAAGGCTTTATTATACGATCTATGAAAAAAATAAAAGGATCAAAGCAGAGAAATTTGAATTTTATTTATTGATCAATTCGCTGAATGATGGCGGCAATATTTTTTATAAGACAGAAATATTTCCTGTGAATTTTGATATTGAATCCTTTTCATTTGATTCCTACGATGCCACGATAAAAGAAGGAAACAACCAGATAAGCATATCAAAAATAGGCGATGTGATAAGAAGATTCTCTGAGATAAAGCTTGCACTAGAGACTGCAAAAGATCTAGAAGCAAATGACGTTATAGTTTTGGACGGCACATTGCAGGCAAATTATACGAATGAAAAAAATGTACTGGAGATGCTTTATAATGAAGCCGAAGAAAGAGGCATAATAATAACAGCGCTTTCCAAGACTTCAACATTGTTCACTGAAACCGGAGGATCGTATATTGCCTTGCTTGATGGCATTTCACCTTATAAGAAATGGGTTTATCATCCTGTTGCTGAAATAAACAGCGAAAAGCACAAGGCAGAGCTGTTTATTGTTAAATTAGATGAAAGATCAAGCTACAACCTTAGATTTGAGGCTTATAAAAACGTTAAATTCGATATTGCCGGCATAGTTTCAGGCCTTTCACTTAATGCTTCTGACCCTGTGCTGCCAGGCTATCCTTATGGCATGATAGAAGCGGACAAGTTTGCGAGGATCACAAATGAGGAAAAAGAGGCGCTGAAGATGGCATTTGCTGTCAAGGCAGGAAAAGACTGGAAGAAGATAGCTGCGTTCCTGAATACAAGGAACCTGCATGAGATTCTGGATAAAATGGGTTTTTAGCAAAAAGTTCAAAAACCTCTTCTTTATAAACAATTTCCGAAACCTTTATATATCACATATTCTAGGGTATATATGCTTATAAATCAGAAGCGATGCTTTTGGTTAAAAAAAGGAGGTGTTCATAAAATGGACAAAAAAGTAGGAGAGTATGCCTTCATAGTGGGCATAATTATTGCATTAGTGCTGGGCCTGTTAGGCGGTCTAGAAGCATTGCAACCTGCTGAACCATATCTGGTTTCAATACTTGTGATATTGGGACTGGTAATAGGATTCTTGAATGTAACAGGAAAAGAGACAATGCAGTTCTTGACGGTTTCAGCAATATTGGCTATTGTATTGTACGTAGGAGGAGGAGCAGCAGGACTAAAGGAAATACTATATATCGGTAATTATATCGATAGCATAGTGAAGTACATAATGGCGATTGTTGTACCTGCTGTCATCGTGGTCTCATTGAAAGAGATCGTTGACATGGCCAAATCAAAGTAGATTTTTATTTTATTTTTTATTTTTATTTTCTTTAGATTTTTATAAAAAGCTTTATAAATGAGGTTAATTCAGAATATAAAATGTACGATGTCATAACAATCGGCTCTGCTGTTGTTGATACTTTTGTTGATACAGGAAACAGGCTTTTTCAAGATGTTCATAGGGGATGTGTAAGGGTTCCTTTTGGATCGAAAATTCTTATTGAAAATGTAAGGGTTGATACAGGCGGAGCAGGAACAAACACAGCAACTGTATTTTCAAGATTGGGGTTCAAGGCTGCCTGTGTAAGCAAGGCTGGATGCGGAACGAACTCGCAGAGGATAATAAATGCCCTGAAAAAAGAGCATGTTGATACAAGCTTAATTATTTGTTCTCCGAAAGGAAGGACGGGCTTTTCAATTATACTTGATGCAAAGGGGCATGACAGGACGATTTTGGCGTTTAAAGGATCGAATGATGACCTGCGCTATAATGAAGTTAAAAAATCAAAGTTAAAAACGAAGTGGTTTTATATCGGGTCAATGCTTAACGAGTCATATAAAACAGTTGAAAAGCTGGCTGATTTTGCTGTTAGGAACAATATAAAGACAGCATTCAACCCCAGCGCTTATCTGGCTGAAAAAGGAGTCGGGTTTTTAGGAAAACTGCTGAGAAATATAGATGTATTAATTCTGAATAAAGAGGAAGCAGGCTATATAGCCGGAAAAAGCGAAGATATTGCAGTTTTATTAAAAAAATTAAAAAAACTTATAGCGGGCATTGTTGTGATAACAGATGGGAAAAAAGGAGCCTATTGCTATGATGGAAAGTATTCATATCATATTGCGGCGCATCATATCAAGGTTGTAGAGGCGACTGGCGCAGGAGATGCATTTGCAGCTTCGTTTGTTGCTGGGTTGATGAAAGGAAAAAGCATTGAATTTTGCCTGCAGCTAGGTATTGCAAATTCTGAATCTGTTATAACTCATCCCGGGGCTAAAAATAAACTGTTGCATTGGAAGGAAATAGTGGAAATGATAAATAAGAACCCCGGAAAAATAACAAAGCAAAAGCAGAGTCACTAATGTTCCTAGCTTTTTAAACAAAAGCTTTAAATAAAAACCATCTTCTGCATTTTATGGCTGAACAGGAATCAATGGTCTATAAATGCCCTTCATGCAGCAATGATATCCGCGCTAATTTGAGCGAAGGCGTAACAGCTGTTTTCTGCCAGTACTGCAAGTGCAGGGTAGATGTTGGGCTCTAATAACCGTGCTTTCCCTTTAATGGAACAAAACTGAAATATCCAAGCGATGCTGTTATTAATTTGCCGTTCTTTTTAATGCCTTTTACCATTTCCTGGCCCAGAATGCTTTCAACTGGCGCAACAATTATTCCGCCTTCCTTGAGCTGATCAACCAGTGGCTGCGGAATCTTCGGACAGGCTGCAGTGACGATTATTCGGTCATACAGTGCTTCTTTAATGTAGCCTTCACTTCCATCACTATGCAGGATTTTTATGTTTTTTATTTTTAATTTTCCTATGTTGTTTTTTGAGAATTCAACTAATTCTTTTATTATTTCTGTTGTTATTACTTTCCCTTTTTTACCTACGAGATCAGCTAATATCGCGGCTTGATAGCCTGAGCCTGTTCCAATTTCAAGAATTTTTTGTCCTTCTTTAACATTGAGTGCATCAGTCATTATCATCACAGTTGTCGGCTGCGATATTGTCTGGCCTGCTTGAATCGGCAAAGGATAATCTCCATAAGCTTCATGTTCATAGCCGCCAAGAATGAACAATTCGCGAGGAACTGCTTTGAACGCTTCCAATACTTTTTCGTTTTTTACAATTTTTTCTTTTTTCCAGAATTCTATTAGCCGGTTTTTCATGGTATATATGGCTTAAACTTTTATTTTATCTTTATAATGGTTTCGCTAGTATAGATGTCAAGAACCACCATTCACTAATAAGTCCACCTGAAGTTCGGGTGACATACTTTAGTTTAAATAAATTTTATTGGCTTAAAAATGTCAGAATTTTCCATCCAGTCTTTGACTGGTGGCAGAAAGCCAACCTTTTTTGTATGTGGAAAATTCTGAGCATGCTCAAAAACCACCTGATGCGATGGAACGTAGCTACATGCCACCCATCTATGATGGGTGGTTTTTGACAATATCATTTTCAAGTGTTAGACGATTAGAAAGTATACATGACCTGGAAAGCCATATACAAATTAATGCGGACATCAGCTCGCACTCAGTACGGATAGCAGTATCCATCTGTTGCAAGATAATAACCTGGATTGCAACTTAATCCTCCATTCTCTGGGTAGCAGTATCCATCTGTTGCAAGATAATAACCTGATTCACAAGAGCCTCCTTCAGGATAACAATACCCATCTGTTGCAAGATAATAACCTGATTCACAAGAGCCTCCTTCAGGATAACAATACCCATCTGTTGCAAGATAATAACCTGATTCACAAGAAATGCATTGCCCCATGTAGCACGTGGAATCGCCTATGCAGTATGTGTCGCTGATCCCGCATTCTTTGTGGCATAACCCATCCTCGCCTAAAATATACCCAAAATTACAAGAAGTATCTGGGTAGCATAATCCGTCTATTGCTAGGTAATATCCTGGTTCGCAAGTACCTCCATCTTCAGGATAGCATAATCCATCTATTGCAAAGTAATAGCCTGGTTCGCAAGTACCTCCTTCAGGATAGCATAATCCGTCTATTGCTAGGTAATATCCTGGATCGCAGGCTGTGCATTGGTTGTTGAAGCATTCTGAATCTCCAAGGCAGTATGTTCCGCTGTTGCCGCATTCTAGGTGGCAGTAATCATCTGCTCCCGGGATGTATCCTGGATCGCAGCTTGATCCTTCATTTTCAGGATAGCATAATCCGTCTATTGCTAGGTAATATCCCGGTTCGCAATCACCTCCATTTTCTGGGTAGCATAATCCGTCTATTGCTAGGTAATATCCTGGATCGCAAGTACCTCCATCTTCAGGATAGCATAATCCATCGTCTCCGTAGATGTAGCTTTCAGGGCAGATTGTATCTTCGCCGCCATTTTCAGGATAACAATACCCATCTATTGCTAGGTAGTATCCTGGGTCGCAGCCTACACATTGTCCGCTGTAGCATTGTGAATTTCCTATGCAGTATGTTCCGCTGTTGCCGCATTCTGGATGACAGAAGCCATCGTTGCCTAAAATATACCCAGGGTCACAGGTGGTTGCAGGTTCTGGATAACAAAATCCATCTGTTTCTAAGTAATAGCCTATATCGCAATCAAAGCAATTGCCATTAAAGCATTCTGAATTTCCTGCGCAGTATGTTCCGCCAGTGCCGCATTCTGAATGACAACGCCTGTCTTTTCCGTAAATGTATCCTTCAGAGCATTCGCGCACAATTTTATTGAAAATGACAGGCATAATTTTTTTGATAACATAACTTACTGGGTCATTGCACGAAAATAAATATGCATTCGGGCATCCTATTGGGCCCGGCACTTCAGGCGCTTGCTTGTATTGGCATGTGTGAGTGCTCAAGTTGCATTCTTTTCCTGGCTCGCAATTTGAATTCTCACCGCAGTATCCTTCTGTGCTGATGTCCAGGCAACCCAGCAACTGTGAGGTTTTCTTGTCTGATTTAAATAGCCGGAGATAATTGCCTGCTTTTTTGGCAAAGTCATCAGCGTAGCCCTGCCCGCCATTTATCTTTTCGCCAATCGTCAGGTAATCCTCTTTTTCTGCCAGCTGGACAAGATTGCTGTTTTTGTATTTAGTTCCGACATAATATGAGGCAAATATTTTTCCAGCATACTCTGGACGCAGCGCCTTGAGCTGCGGGCATAAACTCTCGTCAGTTTGGGCGCAGTGCTTCTTGTTTTTGCAGCCGCATACATCCAGTTCCGGAGTTGAATTTCCAACACACTCCTGGCCGCAGTACTTTGCATAATTCTCCTTGTGCGTTATCTGAATATAACCTCTTCCCTTATAATCCACTCCTCCATCGTAAGAATTTTTTCTGCATTTTCCGCTTATCTTATAAGTGCAGTCGCCTCCTTGCCCATAATCTCCATTTTCCTCAACCGGCAGAAAGTTTTCCGCGCCAACTTCCTTTTCAAGCGTTGCCATTACCGCAGCCAATAATTTCGGAGTGATTTTTACATTTTGTTCCTTGAAAGAAATGCTAATTGAATATAACGCAGTTGCTAAGTTCTTGTTTTTCCCTTCATCGTATTTGAATAGCCCTGGAAAATCCTTTATACTGCATTTGCTGTCATTGCCCGAATTGATTGCAGCCTGGCCAGCATAAGCAACCGTAAGAAGAACCAAGAAAATTAAAACCAAAATGCTCAGAAACCTGCCTCTTTTGTTTAACATTTTGAAACACATCTAAACTAAATTTAAAATTTTTGTCTTATAGGACATTAGTTTATAACTAAATCCTAATGGCTTTCTAATAAGCTCCTATATATATTTTTCTATGCTATTCGTCTTTTTCCCAGAATTCTATTAGCCTGGTTTTTCATAGAATGGCATTATGGCGAATATGGTATTTAAGGTTAATTATTTTCACTATTGAAAATAAATACGAAAAATATTTAAATCAAAGCAGAAAAGGAACAATATGCCACGAGGACGCCCGGTAAAAAGCGAGATAAGGCAGAACATCATTGAGATTCTTTATTTCATTAAAAAAGGATATGGCTATGACATTTATAGAATTTATAGAGAAATATTTCCAAAGGTTACAATGCGCTCAATTTATTATCACCTTAAAAAAGGGATGCAGACAGGAGAGATACAGATTGAGAAAGTTAAAGTAGAAAAAGGAGAATACTCATGGGGCAATGAAGCTGAGAAAGTGTATTATGAGCTTGGGAAAAAAGCAGAGCCGAAGGGCGATGAGAGGGTTAAAGCATATTTGGAGAAGAAAAAATGAAGAAAGCGCAGATAACGATTTACATAACGCTCGGAATTGTGCTTTTGGTAGGAGTAGCATTCTTTATTTATTCTTATTATTCTTCAATAGAAGAAAAGCTTGAGGCTAAGTCAGAGGAAACAAGGCAATTATCGCCGCAGGAGAGGGCTATAAAAGAATATGTCGAAAGCTGCCTCGGCTTGGTTGGCAAAGGTGCGTTGGTTGAAATCGGGTTTGGAGGAGGCTACCTAGATCCGCCATTTTATGCATCAAATTTCTTTTTCGATATTGCTTATTTGTATTATGATGATCTGGTAATTGTTCCTTCAAAAGAAGAGGTTGGCAAGGAAATTTCCAAATATATCGATAGAAGCATAGATGGCTGCATTAACTTTAGCTTTTTGGCTGATTTGGGTTATAATGTTACAAGGGGGAATATAAAAGCAAATACAGCGATTTTAGAAAACAAAGCAATAATTACACTGAACTATCCATTGAAGTTCCAAAGGCATGACAGCACCTTTACAGTCTCTGAATTTTCAGCATCGCATAATGTAAGATTAGGGCATATACTTGATATTGTAGACGATATTGTTGGGGATGAATTAGACCATCCAGAATGGATTGACGTGGAGAAGCTCTCATCGTACGACGTTGATGTCAGCATAAGGGGCAAATATCTGGATACAATAGCTTATTTTATGATTGACAATCAGTCAAAAATAGACAATTCACCTTATATATTTGTTTTTGCAACCCAGTTTAACACAACAAAATACTTCCTGCCCGAAAACAATGCCCCGCAATTCAAGGATCTAAAAAAAGAATTTAATATCAGCGCTGGGAAGGGATTTTTATATAAAGTGGAAGCGTATGATCTGGAGAATGATACAATTACTTTTGAGTCTGAAACAACAATGTTTAACATTAACGCGGTTACAGGCATAATAAGCTTTACACCAGCTGAAATAGATAAAGGGCTTCGCCTTGTTCCGGTTTATATAGCGGATTCAAAAGGTACTGTGAACTATGCATTGCTGAGGTTTAATATAAAATGAAGAGGTTAATTTTTGCAATATTGGTTATTTTGCTAGTTGCTAATGTTTACGCCCAGGGAGAGCAAGTAGACTGGAGCAAGGAAGAGTCATGGACTCCTGAAAACATTATGGCGCATAAGCAAGAAGCTTTTACTAAAAATCCAGATATGGCGGTTGAAAAAACCGAGGGATCCATTTTAGTGGACAAGGACATAAGACAGAAGTATTTCACGCAAGGGGATATTGGAGAGCATATAACAAAATATCCGACTTATGCGCAGCAGCATTTTCAACCGGATAATCTTGGCGGAGAAGGCGGAAAAGCTTATTTGAAATTCAAATCTAATGGCAATGTTGAATTTGATGGCGAATTCGAAAATGTAAACGTTAACGATAAGAAAATACAAAATACCCAGGGCTTCTCGATTCAGGACATTTCGTCTTTTCCAAAAGGAACGAAAATAAAGCCGAATGGGGAGAATGGGTTTATTGTAATTCTTCCAAATCAGAATGCGAATGGAATCGTTTTGTCTGGAGGAGCAGAGCAGAATATAAACTTCAACCAGCAGACAGGAAGCCTTGAGATAAATGACAGAGGAACAATACACACTGTAAATAATCGTAATGTGGCTGAGATTGTGCATGAAAATGGGAAGTACAAAATCCAGATGGCCAATGGAGATTCTCTTGTTATTGACAACCAAAATGGCGGCGTGTTTAATATTGAAAAAGACAAGGTGCAGATGACTGAGGGCATGAAGATAGGTTACAAAATAAAAGACAATAGGGTTGATGCCAAGATAAATGGCAAGACGACATTGGAGTTTAGGAATGGCGGCTATAAAATCACAGGCGATTTTAATGCAATAACTGACACAAAAATAGGCATGTTAGATGTGCCGAGCATTGTTGAAGATATTATCGGGAAAGAGCTTTCAAAAGATGCAGTGAAAAAGGATATTAGCTTGTGCTTTAAATGCGGCGAGGAAGTATCTGACAGAGCAGTTATAATTGAAGATTCAAAAATCCTGGTTGGCGGCAAGACCAGCGTAAGCTTGGAAAAGGATGGCGAAATTATTGGAACTGGCGGCCTCGTGGATGGTGTTGTTTACGCAATGGATGACAAAGGCGTGAATATTGTAAAAAGGCCGTCCCTTGACGAGTTGAGGGGTGCTTTAATGGACGAGATAAATGAAAAAAGAGAAGATTACGCAAAAAGAATAAAAGAGATTACTGGAAAAATTGCGAAACTCAAGGAACAAGACAAGCTTTCTAGCGAAGACGAAAAACATCTGGGATTTTTAGAAAGAACTCACAAAACACTCATTAAAAATGTTGAGGAATTGCCTAAACCACTTACAGCTCAAGAAGCCAGAGACATAATTAAAAACAGTGAAGAAGTGTATGAAATACGAGGAAAGGGCAGATATAGTGTGGATGATTTTAAAAAATATAAGTCGGATGTGCCCTTATTGATGGCTGTAAACTTAAAGGGGAGCCAGATATACGCGACAATGTTGAACACGCGGGTTGAGGAGGAAGAATACAAGATTTACGCGAACAAGATAGACATATTCTCAAAGCAAATGCGCGTCGGCTCTAAAGTGCCAATCGAGCCAATCGAATTTGGATTTAATGTAAAAGGAAAACAGATGTGGGAAATCAGTGATAACAAGCTTTTTGAGGTTGCTGGAAAGAAGAGCAAGAATATTGATTTTTATACTGATGTGAACTTTTGGGTGACAAAAAATACAATCTCTTTTGATGCTGATGTTAGCACAATGTTGGCAGATCTTGGCAAAAAAAATCTTCCTTTTGGTGCTATTGTAGAAGGACCTCTTAAAAGCTATTTCAAAGACAGAAATATTCAAATTGGAGATTTGGCTATAACTGAGCAGGAGATAGTACTACGGACGAATATTGAAGGCCAAAGAGGAGTGATAAACTACGCTAGAAATAAGCCAGAGGAGTTGATTTCGAAAATAGACCCAACAACAATTATTGAACAGGACTTGGCAAATAGTGTGCGTGATGCAGTATATACTGCTGATGAAAAGGGATTAAAGTCCTTTAGCGATGTTGTTGACAAGCTGGCTGCAAGCAACATGATACCGGGGTCATTGGCATCTGCAATAAAAGATGGCACAAAGGACTCTCTAAAAGAGCTTCAATATTCAGAAAAGCTGAGCAATATTGAAAGGATTACTGGACTGACAGCGACCATAAATCAGGAAAAGGGCAACAAGAATGAAGCTCTCTTCAATCTTGTTTTGCATGGTATACCTGAAGATATTCCAATTAAAATAAAAATAAATACTCGAGACATCAATTTGATTGATGAGACAGCGAAGCATGTTGGGATGGTCAACCAGCAGAAAAGCATAACAGATGTTTTCAGGATACTGGTTGAATCTGATGTCAAGAACAAGATGATGGAGATCGGATCTTAGATTATTTCTCTGCTATATGACAGGTAAATATTGCCCTGCCTTTCTTGCCATCTTTAAGATAACGTATTTCTATAATTGTACGAAGACCTTCAGGTGTTGTGTCGAATTTATCCAGTTTATGATCTATGATGCCATTTTTAACATCGAAATTTGGTGAAGATGATTCTGCTGCCTCTACCTTTCCACCTAAAAAGTCATTTAGGTCAAAATAGAGTTTTTTCCCAACAACATATTTCCCCAAGTAATGCCATTTAGTTCCTAAGAGTTCTGGTATAGTGCTTTCCAGCGCCTTAGGTAAAACAATATCTGTTAAATTTTCAATAGTCCCAGATTTTTCAGAATAATCAATTTCGAGTTCTTTTTCATTTGATTTGATGGCGGGAATGTTAGCATTGGCACTATTCAGATATCCGAAAAAAGCTAATGCTGTTGCCAATCCTAAATAGCGCCCTTTCATGCTTAATATCATATAAGAGCTACTATTTAAATCTTTCGGTTTTTTGTCACTTTCTGGTGGTTATATTTTCTTAAAGAAGCCGCACAGAGCAAACGCCTCTCTTCTTGTGAGCATTGATTTTCCGATAACCCTTTTCCAGATCTTCTTCTGGGTTTCTTTTTTTGCTTTTGTCTGGAAAGTCATTTTGTCCAATGCTCTAAAGACGTAATTCAAAACAACTTCCTTGTCTTTTTTATCAGCAAATGCTATGTTTTCGCCTATTTTGCTGTTTTTTGAATTCTTGAAGATTTCATAAAGCAGAATTGCAGCAGCATGGCTTATGTTTAATGCCGCGTATTTTGGAGAAGTGGGAATTGCAACGATAAAATCACATTTCTGAATTTCTTTGTTGTTAAGGCCAGCGCCATCTCTGCCGAATAAAAGTGCTATCTTTGATTTTTTGGTGTTTATTTTTTTTAAAATTTTCAAGAATTTTTCAATATCGAGAGGAGATCTCGGAATGTTGTAGTCTGTGCCTATTCTTGAAGTTGTTCCAACAAGATAATCAAAGCTGTTTAAATAAGAAAAATTCTTTATTTTAGCATTTTTCAGGATTTTTGAGGAAGAGTGCTTTGCCCTCAATATGGCTTCTTTATCGAGATGATCGCATTTTGGGCTGATTAAAATAAGATCATTAAAATCAAAATTAGCCATGGCTCTGGCAATTGCGCCGATGTTAGACGGGTACTCTGGCTGGATCAAAACGATTGACAACATAGAATAAGAGAATGATGAGGGTTATTTAAATATGGCGTATTTTTATTTTCCTGAATAATGTATCAACGCATCAATTTTCTTGTTTTCTTCTTTGGTTAATTTGAAGTCAAAAATATTCTTATTCTCTTTTAGATGCTGTACATTGCCGGATTTGAATAATGCAACAACATTCTTTTTGGATATCAGCAAATTCAAAATTATCTGGGCTTCTGTTTTATTGTATTTTCTTGCTAAAGCGGATAATAGGATACTTTTTTCTTTTGTTAAACTTCCTCTGCCAAATGGTTTGTACGCAATCACCATAATATCATTTTGCTGGCAATACAGTATAGTCTTTAGGTCAATAAATTTTGCCCAGAGGTTATATTTTAACTGGTTGGCAACAATTGAATGCTTTGAATATTTTTGCGCCTCTTTCATTTGTTTCAAATTGAAGTTGCTCACACCGATATTTTTTATAAGGCCATTATCAACTAGATAATTCATCGCCTCCATTGTTTCTTTAATGGAAATATCAGGGTTTGGCGCATGTACTAAATACAAGTCAATATAATTTATGCTCAAGCGCTGTAAACTTTTTTTCGCAGAATTAATGAGGTCATCATATTTGAGATGTTCTTTGGCAACTTTCGTTGTGATGAACAATTTTTTCCTATCGAATTTTTTGATTGCTTTGCCAACCAATTCTTCTGTATGCCCTCCACCATAGATTTCAGCAGTATCAATGTGCGAGTAACCCATGTTTATGGCTTCTTGAATTGCTTTGATATGTTTATTATCCTGGCTGTAATCTGGCTTGCAATCTTCTCCACCCATTCCATAAGTGCCTATTGCCAATACCTGAAGTTTAAAGCCATTTGACAATCTTTTGGTCTGCATGAATAAAAGAAAATTAGTGGCTATATAAATTTATTTAAGTTGATTGCACATTAACGGCATTAAATGCCCTTCGTTCAAAACAATCCCCATACTTTCAGATAATGCCCTGCCAAACCGACAACAAGGAGAAGGACGAACAATATTGTTATAAATCCCCATACTTTGTTTGCCTTCTTCTTGTCCTTCATTATGTTGTGCAATGCAACCTGCAGCATTCTTCCGCCGTCAACTATGCCGAGAGGCAATAAGTTAGCCAGGCCGATCAAAAAGTTAAGTATAAAAAGCCATTTGAACAATCCTTTAAACCAGTAATATGCAGGAGAAATTGATTTGTATTCATTCTTTATCATTCTTTCATTTTTTATGCTGTTTAAGTTAACGCCAAAATAGCCTGCTCCCTTCAAATCAGGGTGCTCTATTGTTAAAACAGAATAAGTTTTGCCTTCTACACTGCCTAAAACAACAGTCTGGTTTGGCTTCAGGCTGAGCATCGTTCTTAAGAATAAAAGTGATTCAGTACCATTCACATTATCTATTGAATTGAAAATCATGCCTGACTGTATTCCGGCAATTGCGCTTGGAGCTGTTGCGTTTGGAACAGAAAATGAGAAGCCAACTGGCTCTGTAATCTTTATTTCAAAAGGAGCATAAGCAGATGGATTCCACACATATGGCATCAGCAAAAAAATAATAAAAGCCAGGATAATATTTGCCATTGGGCCTGCTGCAAATACAGAATACTGCACAATGTCTTTTCTCTTGACTAATTTTTTCTCATCAGGCTCGACAAAAGCTGCTGGGATTACAGGCAGGAATATTGCGAGAAAGGCAAATCCGCTGCTTTTAAGATCAAGATCATGCGCTCTTGCAACAATTCCGTGCGCGAATTCATGGACAATGGCGAGGATGAAAATAGAAATTATCCAATACCAGAATGATAAATAACCAATGCCCGGGATTGAGGTGCCCGGCAGAACAAGAACAAAGCCAGTGTCAACAGCAGCAGGCTTTATTAAAAACATGATTATGACAACAATTATTGCAACAGATATATAGACCATGCCTAAAAAAGCAAGACCGATAAAGGTATAGCCTAAAAACTGCACAAGATTTCTGCGCTTTTTTGCAACGCTGTTCATGAATTTAAGCCCGAAAGAAGTCCTGTACATGATCATGTAAAGCGCAGGATAAACAATTTTTTCAATGGAAATTTTATCTCTTTTTTTGTATAAGAAGAAAGCCATTAACAATACAAACACGCTTATTGAAACAATATCAGCAACATTCATTCTTATTTCTTCCTTTTAGGCCTGAATGCCCTTCCGTGGCATTTCCTGCACTTGATCTTGCCAGCAATTATTTTTAGATTTGAAGAGCTGATTACAGTGTTGCATCTCCTGCATACAAACTTGTTGCGGAAAATCCTCATATCAGCTTCTGGAAATTTTACCATTTTTAACCTGTTTTTATCTGCTTCATGACTCTTTCATCCAAAACAGTCCAATAAAGCACATTAACGCCTTCTGTAATCTGCTCCTTTAGTTCTTCCGGAACCTTTAAATCAAAAGTTTCGAAAGTCTCAGAGTCCATTACATTTGCAGCATCGCCGTGTATTGAAAGCACCTGCGCAGTCCTTTTGTCTATTATAGGAATGTCAACCATGTCCTGGCCAGGCATGACAATCTGCCTGCTTTTGCCGTCCAATATGCCTTCAGCATCAATCCTCGCTTTTGAATGGCCGTGCTTTCCCGGCTTCGAAGTCTGAGTGCCATTGACAACGCATGCTACGCCGTCTATTATGATGTAATTGCCTTTCTTCATTGAAACAGCGTTTGCCTGCCTTATCTCTCCCATCATATCACCTTTATAATACACTTGAAAGTTATTGTTTTATTTATAAGGTTTTTGTTTTCACTTTATAAAAAGCTCCTCTGGATTATTATCTTATAGACTTCTACGTTGCCGAGAACATAGGTTTCAATTGTTACGGCAATGACAAGCACTATAGCTGCAAACACAAACAATATTAATGTGTTTTTTATTATCCTGAGGAATTTTTCTGAGAAAAAGCTTTCTTTGATTATTGCTTTTGATATAATGCCGCCTGCAGATGCTGAGCAGAAGTAGGAGAATGCTTCCAGGATCATGTGCGGGAAAACAACAACAAAAACAATTATGAAGTAGATGAATGGATTCTGGCCCACATTCAAGGCAGCTGTTTTAGCCAGATTTCCGAATATGGTGCCCCACACAGAAGCATTCCAAACAAGCAGGAAGATTGCGCCATCTCCGAAGATGAAGGCGGCGATAAAGCACAATATCAAAACACCAAGATTGTTGAAAAAAATGCTTTTGAACAGGCCTGAGCTGAATACTGCGCCGCCTGTTGTAGCGCCGTAAAGCACATCAATCTGATTTTTGAAAATATAGTTTGTTGCCAGGCTTGGCAGGACCAAGGCAAAAATCGAGAATGACAATAGAATGCCTAAAAATAAAAATACATAGACCTTGAATATGGTCTTATGATCAAAGAAAAATCCAAACAAGCTGAAGCCTTCCTTCTTGCTCTCAGTTTCTTCTTCGCGCTTTAGCAATTTCCTCAATGTCGGCACGATCATTATTGCAGTGAAGGCGACAGCAACAATAGCTGGATCCTCCGGAAACAGGATAAGCGCGGCTCCAATGCCGATAACTGAATAAGCAAGGCCCATTACAAATGCAATTATTGAATGCTTTTCAATGAATTCCAGCGAGTAAAGCTCTTCTAGCATGATATTTAATTTTGGTCAAGGTGGTTTATAAATGTTTTTAGTTTTTATGCTGTTTAAGCAAATCTAAACACATCAAAAACCCTTTTTCTGGATATCAGATGGGAGATCCTTTTTTCCATTATTTCAGAATTCTCAAATTCTTTCTCCCTAATCCTGAATTCTTTTGTGTGAGAATAATTCCTTCCATTCCTGTTTTCAAACTTGTGCTTCTTGTGCAGCGATTCATGGTACATTATGTAATCAAGCAGATCTAGGTTTTTTTCAAATACCCTGCTTATTGTAATTGTGTCGCTGCCATAATCATAGCAGCCTAGCTTTGTTTTCGAGTGAGAGCCCCATTTCAGATTTGGCTTTTCAATAAGGCTGAAAAAATATTTTTCATTTACATCATTGAAGCTTTTTTCAAGAACAGGATCAGAATAAACCTTTGGGATGGCTATGTGGATCTTTTTCATGAATATATTGTACATGTCGATGTTTATCGTCTTTTTTTTAGCTTTAAAAATCTTCAAAAGCAATGATTGCATCAAGCCGATCTGAATTTCCCTGTCAACACCCCTCCATTGTTTGCTCAGGTTTATTTCAAGTTTTCTTAGAAGCCTGTTGAACCTTATATTTGCATTATAGCCGTTGAACCTTCCCGAATATTTTAATGAAGAACTGAAGTCAGGCTCTTTTTCAGGATAAAGCCTTTTGAAGGAGTCTGTAATGAGATCCATTTTACCTTACTTCATACCTTAGTATCGCAGCTATCTTCCCTATATCTCTCAGCTGCACACCCTCTCTTGTTTCAGTTGAGATCATCATGACTTTTGTGCCTACTTTTTCAGCTTCTTTTTCAAACTCTTCAACAACAGAATCTTCGCAGTCCTCAGACAGAAGCAGAACATCAACTGCGCCCATTTTCAGGTCATTCGTAACTTCTTCCCTGCCATAGCCGACCATTCCCTGCTTTGTGGCCAGCAACTCGAAGAATCTGGCCATTATTGCCTTTTCTTCTGCAATGCCCTCCTGCGCAAGAATATCCTGGCATTTATCAAGCAATTCCTGCAGGCCGAACTCATCTGTGTAACTAATGTCTTTTATTGCAATTATTTTCTTTTTTAAATCGCCCGTTATGTAATCGCCCTCAACTAATTCGTATTTTGTCGGGCCAGGGCCTCCAATCAATATACCCTTCAGCTCGGTTATTTTTGTCAAAAATTGATCCTTCATATAATCAGCAACTTTATGATAGAATTCCTTTGCTGCCAATTCACGGTTGCTTTCAAATCTTTTAGCGCTCTGTCCTCCGCTCTTGTACTTTCCAGGCACTGTCGAGTGAGTCCTGACAAGCGGAATAATTGCCTTTCCTTTTAGCATGGCTATTGTTCCATCTCTTCTATCCATGACAACCAAGCCATACACTTCTTTTATTTCAAGCATATCTCTCAACGGATCTAAAACAAATTCCTTGTCGCATCTGTAGATTCTTATCTTTAAAGGAACTGGCGGCTCCAGGCTCCATACCTTTATGTCGCTCTGGCCTTCCCTTTCAGCAACATTGCCTGAAAAAACAGCCAAGCCATTTTCCGGGGTTCTTTTGAAAAGCTTTAAATGTTGGATCATCCTTTCCAATGCATCAATTACATTCTTTCTTGTAGAGGTTGACTTTATGTTTGTGGCAGTGCCTTTCTCCTGGTCAAGATGCTGGATTATTTTATTGAGATCGTATTCCTGCGGAACATAGACGCTGACCATTTCTGTATGCCTGCCTTTATACTGATCTAATTCCTTTATTACTTTCTTCAGCTTGAATTTCAGCTTTGCGTCTGCCATAGGCGATAAGAAAGAGAAGGGATTTATAAAAGTTTGTATGTCGTCATTTTATTCAATTGTTCTTAAAAACTGCCTTGCTATCTCAGCAACATTCTCGTCTGACCTGATCCCGGTCCAGGGATCTGCTGCAGATACGATGTTCACAACAACTATATTTGCGCCGTTGAAGATTGCGCTTCTTGCTTCCCTTAAGTCAACACCGCCGGCAGCAGAGATCAGAACATCATATTTGCTCTTTATTTTGGCTATGTGCTTGTATTGTATTAGTTTGCCTCTTGTTGTTTCTTCGTCTCTGCCTTTGTGGAGGATAACAACTCTCGGAGGCTGTTTTAACTTTAATATGGCTTTCAAAGGCTCTTCGACATTGATCATGTCAATCATTGAATCCATGCCAAACTCTTTGCATCTTTGCAAGAATAAATTCTTTGTTTCAACTGATGCGCTTCCCAAAACTGTTGCTGCAGAAGCTCCTGCGTTATAGGCAAGGTCAACTTCTTCTAATGCGCCGTCCATTGTTTTCAGGTCCGCAACAATCTTGCCGCCCCATATTTCTGAAATTCTCCTTATTCCTGCAAAACCCTCTCTTTTAATAAAAGGAGTTCCTGCTTCAATCAGAATTCTGTCATCTTCAGGGATTGCAGGAAGAATCCTATTTATCAATGCCAGGTCGTCATTGAAAGCTATCTGTAAATAACGGGTTTTGTGATCCAGCATTTAAGCATCTCCTATTTCTTAGTGAATTTTTTAATCAGGCCTGCCGTATCTGAAGGCAGAAACAAAACAATTTTTTCTGATGGATCTGCTGCAATGTCCCGTATAGTCTGCAGGGTTCTAAGGTGAACAGCAGCCGGGCTTTTGGATAAGTTGTCAGAAGCCTTTCTCAGATTTTCCGAAGCTTCCAGCTCTCCTTCAGCAGCAATAATAACTGCCCTTCTCTCCCTTTCTGCTTCAGCCTGCTTTGCCATTGCCCTTTTCATTTCAGCCGGAAGCTCTAGTTCCTGTATCTTTATTGATTCTATGTCAACACCCCAGCCTGAGGTTTCTGTATCGACTATCTTTTTAATGCTGCTTGCTATCTTTTCTCTTTCTGTCAAAACAAAGTCAAGCTCTGAGTTGCCAATAACATCCCGTAATGCAGCTTGCGTGTATTGTTTCACAGCATATTCAAAATCCTCGATCTTTATGATGGCATCTGCAGGCTTTTCAACTTTAAAATAAACAACTGTGTTTGCAAGAAGCGGAATATTGTCTTTTGTAATAACTTCCTGGCGAGGGATATCTGCAGTTTTGATGCGAATATCAACCTTCCTCATATTTTGGATTACGGGCATGACCCATCTTAAGCCAGGATCTTTAACATGGCTGTATCTTCCTAAGGTAAAAATAACCCCTCTTTCATATTGGTATAACAGCTTGATCCCTGATAGCAAGAAAAAAAAGATTATTGCTCCAATGACGTATAGCGCATATGGCATTTAGACCACCTCTTTAGTTGATTTTTGTTATAGGGCTATGCTTATTTTTAAATGTTTGGTTCTGAATGGCTTTTTGACTGATTTATTATCAATTCTAATTGCAAAACATCCACGAGGAATTCAACTATCTTTTTGATATGGAACAGGATCCTTATCTCAGCTACAGAGTTTGTTTTTAACAATCTGCCCATTTCTTCCTTTATTTCGTTTCTTTTCTGGTATATTTTAAGGGCACTCTCATTGCTGAATTTGTAATAATTGTCATGCACATCCCTCAATAAAGAGTTTGTTCTTTTTATCATGGCTGTTATTTTTTTATTTGCAGACCAATCCCTTGAAATGTCTATATACGAGTCGCTTATATTTTCCACATTCCAGATTATGCTGTGAATATAGGTTGTTTTATCAAAATCTCTGTAGCCTTTTCTGCTCAGTATCCTTAAACAGGCGTAGAGAATCTTGTTTATTGCCCAGTCCCTTGATTCAAGGCTTTCCAGCAGTGCTTTGTCTTTATTTTCTATTCCGTTAAGGCAGTCTTCTGTCAGCTGGAATATCATGAAAAAAGCCCTTCTCAAAAGATTGTCAAATTCATTTTCCTTCAAGTCTGCAATATCCCTTATTATGCAGCTTTTTTTTGTCTGGCTTATCACAGTGAGGCCGATCAAAGAGCCCGATATGTCTTGTATTAACTCCATCTTCTTAGGATCGCTGAATAAAAGCTCAATTTCTTCAATGCCCGATATATAAAAAGCATTAATGTATCGGTAAAGCAGTTTTCTCTGCAGAGCTGAAACTTCCAGAACAGCTTTTTCCTTTTTGAACGGCTTTTTTGTTGACAAAAGAAGATTTTTCCCCACTTCCTCGACATTTATCTCGTCTTTTGCTTCAAGGCTGAATTTTTTTGTCCAGGAAGAAGGCAATGACACAGTCAAAGTTGCCGCTCCCTGCTTTATTATTCTTCTTTTCATGCAGCAACTATGGCTGTGGCTGTATTTAAAGCTTTCTAAAGAATATAAGAATATACCAGAATATATACTATAATAAAAAAGAATATATTTTTTCTTTTCCATGCAGATATCAGGGAGGTTGATGAAAATGGAAAAGCCCAAAATAAAAATAATAGGTTGCCAAGGTAAATTTGACAAAGCAACAAGAGATTTAGCAAAACAAGTTGCGGATGAATTAGGAGTTTCATCTAGTCAGTTACTTGGAAATTTAGAAAGAAATGTGCAGAGAGTTGCAGGAATGAGAAAATCTGATGTTGGTAAATATAGGGTTCTTGGAATTGATAAATTTGATGGTGGCGATTGGGTTCATGGAGAATATGATTCAGCAGATGAAGCATTGCGAGAAGCAAGAAAAATGACAAGAGGAGCAATGGAATCAGCATCGGATTCACATGTTGCAACTGTTTATTACGCATATGATCCAAAAGGAGGATACCTTGGCGGGGATACTTGGAATTTAGAATAATGCTTTTGAGCCCGTTCGCTTATTGAAATTAACAATTAATGTACTGCCCAGAAAGAAGCAGAGGGGTAGAATCAGAGTGATTAAAATGGAAATGCATTTGGAAAAAGCAGAAAGATTTGCAACAGAAAAACATAAAGGAGGTTGATGAAAATGACAAGGATACTGCCTGAAATTAAAAACAGACCGAGCATAGGAGTAAAAGCTACAAATGAAGGGCATCCCAATTATGATGCCATAAGGAACGAAGAGCCAGAAAATGGCTTTTTATTGAAGTGCGGCGTTTGTGATCAAAAGGCTGCGGTGGTTGATATTTATAAAAAATATAAAGAGATGAGAATATCAAGTGCTTTGAGAAGTTTTGTAATAAAAAGCAAGCAACTTGAAGACATTATTATTTCTTTCAAAAAAAAGGATCTTGGTTTTATTCATCAATATCTTATCAACTGCAATGGCCTTGATGGATATTGCCCTGATTGCAAGAAAGTTTATTGCCATGATCACTGGCAACTTAACTCGATTTTTGATGGGAGTTTCTCCGATTACACAAAAGGGGAATGCCCTAAAGGACACAAAAGAATATTGGATGATTAAAATGGAAATGCATTTGGAAAAAGCAGAAGAATTTGCAATAGAAAAACACCAGGGCCAGTATAGAAAATACCCTTCAGATGTGCCTTACATAACACATCCCGGGGGTGTTGTAAAGATCCTTAAAATGATGGGAGTCAATGATGACATAACCTTGTCAGTTGCATGGCTTCATGATGTTGCAGAAGATTGCAATGTAAGCTTGGATGAAATAGCAAGAGAATTCAATGAGGAAATTGCTGATCTTGTAAAAATATTGACAAAGTGCGACAACAAAGAAGAATACGTAAAAAGATTTCTGAATACAGACAGAAGGGCGCAGTTGATTAAGCTGGCGGATGTTGCGCATAATTCCGGCAATATAGGCTCGGCATTGAGCAATGAGAAGGCAGAGAGGTTCAAGTATTTTTGTGAGAAGTATTATCTGCCTTTGGCTGAAAGAATCTGCCCAAGGCTGTACAGCGAAATCAAAAATAACCTGAATTAATTTTTAACTTCAAAATACCCTTTCCATACTATATTTTAAACTTTGATAATGTATTTAAATGCAGATGAATGCTTTATTTTTGTTCTCCTATGAAAATAAAAATAAAAAAGCTAAGCAAAGATGCGAAACTGCCTTCATACGCGCATGAAGGGGATGCCGGCTTGGATCTTTACTCTGATGAGGATTTTATTCTGAAAGTCTGCGAAAGGGCTGCAATCAAGACAGGAGTGCAGATTGCAATTCCAAATGGCTATGTGGGCTTGGTTTGGGACAAGAGCGGAATTGCGCTGAATAATGGCATTAAGACAAAAGGCGGAGTTATTGATTCTTCATATAGGGGGGAGATAAAGGTTGTAATGGTTAATCTTGGAAAAGAGGATTTTATAATCAAAAAAGGGATGAAGATAGCCCAGATGCTTGTGCAGAAAGTTGAAAAGGCTGAACTTGAAGAAGTTGAAGCATTGGATGAGACAACAAGGAATGAAAAGGGATTCGGAAGCACAGGGCTGTAAAAAAAGAGGTGATTTTAATGAAGGACAAAGAGAAGACAAAAAAGATAAGCTACAAGACCATAGTTAACAACAAAACACTGGAAGGGTTTTTTGATAAGAAGGAAGATGCTAAGAAAGCAGTTGAAGAATAGTTTTTAAAACAACAAATTATAAAAACAAACAGCTATTTCTGTGCCTTATGGAGGGGTATATCAGCGATATAGTTGTCAAGAAGGATCTTTGCACTGTTAATTTTGCAGGCTGCGATTTCAAATGCCCTTTCTGCAGCAAGGCTGAGCTTGTGAATTTTGACAAAAGGTTCCTGAATGATTTAAAGATCATAAAAAAAGACATTAAAGCAAGCAAGTCAGGTTATGTTGTTTTTTCCGGCGGAGAACCATGCCTTCAGAAAGATGCGCTAATCGAATTAATGTCTTTCTGTAAAAAACTAAATAAAAAAAACATTCTTGAAACCAATGGCAGCAATCCGGATGTTATATTGGAGCTGATAAACAAGAAACTGGCTGATGTGATAAAACTGGATATTAAAGCTCCTTTGATTGAGAGCATATTTGAAAATGCGACAAGATCAAATACTTTTTTTAAAAAAACAAAAGAAATAATTGAAAACATCAAAAAAACCCTTAGGATTCTGAAGGAGAACGAATCGAAAGTTGATGTTGAGATAAGAACAACAATTGTGCCGTCGCTTATTTATAAAAAAGAGGATATTGCTAAAATCGGGGACGAGATAAAAGAGATCAACTGCATGTGGAGGCTGCAGCAGTTCAGCTCAGATGATAAGACAGTTGATCCAAAATTTGAGAATATCAAATCACCATCAAAAGAGTTTCTTGAGAATCTGAAAGCTTACTGCCTGAAGAAGAATCCGAATCTGAGGATTGAAGTTTAATAAGGCAATACTTTATCCAGTTCCTTTTTTATCTCATTGAAAACTTCTTCCCTTGACTTAGAAGCGTCTATTATTACAATGTTCTCGTTTGGAAGATCTTTCTTTAAATTCAAAAAATTATGCCTCAGCTTTTTCATGAATTCAAGATTTTCGAATTTCTCTGTTTCGCTTCTGTTTTTTATCCTGGCCAATGAAGCTTCAGGGTCCAGATCCAGGATTATAATTAAATCAGGAACTATGAACTTTGCATTTGCCTCGATCAGCTCTTTTTTATCTATCCCCTGAGTCTGCTGGAATGCAATGTTTGAATATTTATACCTGTCCATAAGAACAATCTGGCCTGATTTAAGTGCCGGGGCGATCATATTATCAACGTGGTGCTTCCTGTCTTTTATGAAAAGCTCAAAGCACATCTTGGCATTCTTTAGCGGATCTTTTTCCTCACGAAGCATTTTCCTTAATTCCTGCCCATAAGGGGAATAAGTCGGCTCTCTTGTCAATAATAAATGAGTGTACTGCTTTGTTTTTTCGAAGATGTATTCTGCTGACTTGTACAAATTGGTGCTTTTGCCAGTTCCATCCATTCCGTCGAAAACAATGAAGATTCCTTTTTGCATTTTTACCTTATTCTGCTCACATACAAATGGCCGCTGAAGTCTGTCAAAACCAATGGACCAGATTTGATATTTAAAGCTTTTGCCATATTCTGCTGCAGTGAAGCAATTGCATAAATATTCGGGACAAAAGCGCCCTCTCCGGGCAATAATTTTCCATCTTCTGTGACAGTTGCAATATGGTGGCTTCTATAGACGACATGGAATTCCAAAGCATTGTCCCTTATAACAGCCCATATGAAGTCAAGGCACGGAGGGCTTTCATTTCCCAGATCATCATTCGGATCCCACAATGTTATTAATGCCCTTCTTGTATTCGGATTTTGCTTTAGCAGAGCAATGATTTTTTCAGGCTGGTTGCCCCATTTTTTAAAAATCCTCTCATGGTATGTATAGACGAATTCGTCGAGTTTTTCTCCCCTGCCATTGAGGAATTCATCAAGGTATTTGTCCAGGTATTCTTTTGAAAAATTATCCGGGATTTTTTCAAGAGGGCATAAAATGGTTATTGCTATTGACCTGCATTCAATTGTTATGATGTTTCTTTGATCGAGTATTGTAGAGCCGTTTTTTAAGATAAACGCCACTGTGTTTTCCAAGGCATCTTTAAGGTTATTGGCTTGCACTGACTGGCCTACAGATGCAATGAGGTTTTTCTGCTCAAACTTGACATTCTGGGCAGAGCTTGAAAGATCCAGAATAAAAGGCTCTTCAAACCTTGCTCCATCGTCATAAAACATATCGTTTTTTATAGTGTTTGAGTGGAATTCAAGATTTAATTTTTGAAATTCATTTAAGCTGATTGCATTTTCCGGCTCTTGGATTAATTCCTTCAATAAGGATTCAATTTCATTATAATTATTTTTTATATTCTTTAAAATCAGTAAATCTGCCTGCTGCCTTATTCTTTCCAATGCTTCTTTCGGCACCTGCTCGAATTTTGGATTCGGCGCTTTTGAGCTGATTATAACATTGTTGTCATTAATGCCGTTTTTCCAGAAGTTTCTCAAGGCATCGACTAAGAGATGGCCATTATCTTCGCTTTCAAAAACAAGCAATAGAAGCTTGTTTATGTTCGGGTTTGAAAGGATATTTGCAAATGCATACCTTGCCCCATTTGTAGTGCGCCAGTAGCCAGTCAGCGCAGCATAATTTGAGAGCCTTTGAAACAAATTTCTTATATTTTCAGGGGCAACATCTGTTTTCCAGTTGTAAACAAATGCTATTGCAATGTTAGAATTAGGATTGCCTGCTATTACGTCGGCTGTGTTGAAGAGCTGGACTTTAGGGAGATCCTTGCTTTCAAAGTTTATTTTTTTTACATCTTTTTTCAGGAAATTGTCATAGCCGATTGTGACTAGTTTCATTATTGCCCCCCACGTATATTAACATAACACTATATTTAAATGTTTATACGCCCCTACGGAGATTTGAACTCCGGTCTTAGGTTGTTTACATCAGCAAATCCCAGATTCGCTTTGCCGCAAACCCAAATTCTATCCAGGCTGAACTATAGGGGCACTATCTTCTTGAAATTGCCCTGAAATACCGTACTCCTCTTTTAAGCAGAACATACGGCTTTCTTAAATGTTTCCTTACTTTAAGTGTCTGCGAGGCGGCATTAGGCAAAAATCTTCTTTCCTTTCCAACAACAAAGTTGGTGTTATTTAGAATAGAATTTAAGAACCCATTTAAACCTTGCTCTTTTTTTACATAAGTGACTGCTTTTCCTATTTCCATTAATGTGTGGGCGTCTGATCCTGCAGTTATGGGCTTTTTTATTCTCTCAGCCAGGTCTAATGCCCTTAAGTTTCTTTTCCTTAGATTACAGGCAGATAAAACTTCAACTGCATGAAAGCAGTTTATCAGATTTTTATTTACGATTTTGCTGTGAATCTTATTGAACATCGCTGTCCAGCCAGGGGCATAAGGATGCGCAATTGCCATTATGCACTTGAACTTAGAAGATGCCTTTACGATGTCTCTTAAGCTTATTCTCAAAAAGAAGTCTCTCTTTACTTTGTTTGGGAGAACAATGCTGTTATAAAAATTCTTAAGCTCTTTTATTGTGTAAAAATAAAATAATGCATGGATCCCCTCACTTGAGCTTGTTTCAATGCCAGGAATAACAAAAACTTTTCTGCTTTTATGGGCTTCTATCGAACCCCTGATTTCATTATGGTCTGTTATCGCTATGCCAATTCCAAGCTTTTTGGCCCTGTTCATTATGCGCTTTATCTTATTAACGCCGTCAGAATACCTTGAATGAACATGCATGTCAGCAACTGTGAATTTCTTTCTTTTCAGCGCCTTCAAATTGGGCTTTTTGAAGTCAACTCTTGCCTTTATCAGCATATATTTCTGCGGTGAAAGCTTGCTTATAAAGGTTTATCAAATAAAATAACTACTTAAAAGTGACTATAAAATAGAAAGATTTATATAGTAGCTGTGCTTGGTTATTAAGGGATAAAATGGATAAAGATACAGACGACAGGTTAAGTGTAATAATCGGGGAATATGAAAAATTAAAGAGAGATCAGAAGCCTATAGGCTATGATGATGTTTTAAAGTGGCAGAAGCAATTAAACAGCAATTTTGATTTACTCAGACTGTGCCAAACAATAAAAAATGACGCTCTTATAGGAGATATTCATCCAATTCTGGAAAGAGGGCTGGAAGGCTATATCATAGGTAAAGAAAAGGAAGCCTCAAATGAAATAGAGGAATCAACTACAACTGATGAGCTTACAGGATTGACAAATGTAAAAGGGTATAACAGCGGCATTGAGAGGTGCATAAAGAGAGCAAATAGAGAAGGATACAAAGCATTGGGCAAGTATGTTGCATTGGTGTTTATTGATATAAATAGATTTAAAGAAGAAGCAAATGACAAATATGACCATAAATTCGGCGATGATGTGCTAAAATACGTTGCTGGCGCACTTAAAGAATATACGAGGGATACAGATTTGAAGGCAAGAGTGGGCGGCGATGAATTTATACTTGTATTTGATCCCTTTAATATGCAAAACCCAAATGATTTTCTGATGAACCTGACCGCCAAGATCAACAGTTATGTGCAGAAGAAGATTGGGCTTGAACACCCAGATAAGCAAGCAGCAGTTAGCGTCAGCTTGGGAATGTCATTCTACGAAAAAGATGCCGAGAATAAGGAAGAGCTTAAAGATCATGGTGATAAAGCAATGTACTATGCAAAAACCAACCCTGCCAAGACTGAAAAAGGCATACTTAATTTCCACTTTTTCGATCCAAGCATAAATTATGTTGAAAAGAAAGATAGAAAAGGCCGTGTTTAAGTCTCATATTAAAGATGTGATTATCTTCTTGATAAAATCCTGATTCTTTTTCTCCCTATAATCCGGAAACGTATGCCAAAACATGATTGCTTCATTTTTCCTGAATTCCAGCACTTTGTGCGCATAAACCCTCTCGCTTATCTGCTCCTTGTAATTTGTGCCTTTCTTGAAAGAAGCCAGGACTAGGGAATCATTTGTCAGGCAGCCCGGATCAATGTTTACTTTTCTTTTTTTGTATCTCTTATATTTGTTTTCTACTTCTATTGTGAATAATTTTATTCCTGCCAGATCATCTTTATTTATTTTATTCTTAAAAACTAAAAATTTTTTTAAAATCCTGCTGCCCATTTCATCTGCGTAATAATCAGTTATCTTTGAGAATTCATATTCCTTGCTTTCAGCTTCAATATCGCCGAATCTGGATTTTAGATCATTCATGGCATTGCTATAGAGCTTCTTATCCGAGAACATGATGCCGATGAGAAGCTTTGCCGGATGGGCTGTTGTGATAATCTTCATTTTTCTCTGACCCAAATCTCTGTAATCTTGGGTGTTACTTTCTTCTTTGTAAAAAATTTTTGCACAACAACGGCTTCTTTTGACGGAACTATTATGTTGTTATTTTCCAGTTTTACGCCGCTTATTTTTTTAATCAGACCCTCATGAACGTATGTTTTCTTCTTTTTCCTCGATTTATATCCTACCAACTCCCTCAAGAAAGCAACCCTGTCTTTCTGCTTGAAATCCTTAAGCGAGTATTCGAACAAGCTGTGCGATTCAAGATTCTCATAACCGCTTTTGAAGCTGCCATAAAGCACAATGCCGTAAGACTGAATCTCTTTCTTAAGCTCCCTCCACTTTTCGTCCTTTAGTGCCCCGATAACGCATTTTATTGGGTTTTTGATATTGCGTATATGCCAGACTTCCCTTGCTTTTATTTCGAACTCGTTTATTGTCGAGTCTACAATCTCTTCCGTGTTTTTTACTTCTATTCTGTCTTTTACATCAATGAAAAGATCAATATCGCTGTCCTTATCAAAATCTCCTCTGGCGACAGAACCAAACAATATGACATTATTTATTTTATCTAAAAAATCCTTTTTAAAAT
Organism: Candidatus Woesearchaeota archaeon; assembly: GCA_030651135.1. Lineage (NCBI taxonomy): Archaea > Nanobdellati > Candidatus Woesearchaeota > Candidatus Woesearchaeota archaeon. The sequence goes on along the minus strand of JAUSCS010000009.1, from coordinate 109,852 downwards.
ACAAAACAGATAAAAAATCACCAATGTATGAAAATATTTCATTCCTCTTCATTTTTACCGCTCTTTTCCAGCTCATTTTCAATCAGCTCTTTTAAATTGAAGTAATTTCCTATGGCTTCTTTTGCAAGGGACTCATCTTTGTTTTTTCAGTAGCACAGCATGTCCCTGTACTTCTCCTGCTTTACCAAAAGCTCAAGAATTTTAGCTTTGTTTTGAAACTCAAAACCAAACTTTTCTTTTGCCCTCTCCACCGATGCAAAAAACCTATGATTCACATTAAAACCCGGGCTGATCAAGTTTAGTTTATGCAACAATCTGGCAAAAAGATTGGCTGACGCTTCTGATGTTGAAAAGCCGATTAGTTTCTGCCGCTTCCCTATAATGCCTCTGCTGATTTTTTCATTCAGATCTTCTTCGAGCTCATCCTGAATGGTTTCATGCTCTTCTTCTGTCGTCATGTTCTATCTTGTGATGTCCGGATATTTAAATCTTTCTGTTAATGTTAACATATTTTTCCGTTAATCATAACATACTATTCTGTTAACAATAACAACATTTTCTGTTAGTATTAACACAGAGAATTTTGGGTTTTATATAGATATTTATGTTTCGGGGTTATAGTTTAACTATCTCTCCTCTTGCCGGACCTATCGACATGCCGATAATGGGTTTTTTGATGTAATTTTCATGATCAATAATGTATTCTTTTAGACTTTTAGGAAGGCTCCCACTTCCTTCTTTAACATAATCTGCTCTTTTATCATGAAGCGCTTTGTCAACTTCTTCGGGCTTGGATAAATCAGCAGGACCGTCCCATAAATGCCAGCTATAAATTTTATCAGAGTAAATTGGCGTTGCTGTTTCTAATTTTGAAGGAACCCTTTCTGTTCTTTTCCCGTTGACCTCATAGGCTGTGCAAACTTTTATGTCTCTATCTTGTACATTATCAACTCTTGTTAAATAAATTCCGTCTATATCATTAAGCATAGCGGTATATTTTATTATGACCCAATCCGGATAGCCGACTCTTCTGTCTCTTCCTGTACTAGCTCCTACTTCTCCAGCATTTTTCTGGGTTTCAATTCCAAAATTATCTTCTGCCAATGTTGGCATGACACCTTCGCCAACTCTTGTAGGATAAAGCTTTTCAACGCCATATATCCTGAATGCGCTTCTCGGCAATCCCAAACCCGCCAGCGGATCTGTAGCTAAAAGGTGGGAAGAAGTTTGAGTTGGCTTAGTTCCCATGTCTATATCCAACATTGATCCTTGAGCTCCTTCAAGGATTATATTTTCTCCTTTTTCCAATGCCTCCCTTAATATATATTCAAGTTCGCAGGCACATTCTTTTAACTCTTTTCTTATGGGATCGTGTGTTGCAATCAGCGTATCAAGGTATTTGCCAGTTACTAGGCCGGGTATTCTTGCTGCTACCAGCTCATGGCTTTTTTGTTCCAGGACTTTTGCTAACGTATCATGGAAGTTGTCACTTACATACTCTGCAAATGTTATTCTTGTTGCCCTATTAGCATTGTCCATATAGAAAGGACCGATTCCTGAAACTGTTGTTCCTATTTTTAAATTGCCAGTTCTTAAGCTCTCCTGCCAGGCATCCAGCTTTCTGTGATAGTCAAATAAGATTCCTGTTCTTTCAGAGATATGGATTCCGGCATTATAGCCAAATAATTTCCTTGCTTCTTCAACCTCTTTTATGAATTTTTCAGGATCAAAAGCAACATTGGGGCCTATTCCTATTTCTGAATTGCTAGTTACTCCGATTGGCGCAGCATGGGATACAAATTTGACAAGTCTTCCATCAGGCATAAGAATGTAATTCGTATGGCCTGCATTTGGGCCGCCTTGAAATCTAACAACCCATATTTTTTTATCATTGGCCTGTTTTGCTTCCTGGACTAAATCATCCAGAATTTTTGCTTTTCCTTCATCCCCCCATTGCAGTCCTACGACGATTGTGTTTGGCATTTTATTATTTTATGGTCATCTAAACTGACCACTCATTGTTTTTATATTGACCCAATCTATCTGAAAAAAATGAGCCATCATCTTTTGGTATTATATCATGAACTCTTCCCTCTCTTATTGAAAGAAATGAAGGCACCTCAACCGTAACAGGCCTTTTGTGCATATCCAGTATGCTTTTCCTTGCTGTATCGCACATTGCTTCTTTTATTTTAGGCATTAGTCCGATAAGATTGCTTTTAAGATCTCCTGCAAATGGAACATATCCTTCAACGCCCTCTTCAAAATTTTCTTGGCCGTATCTTTGCCAGTTTCTTGCCCTCATAGAACCCTCCCCCCAATAAGGTTTCAACTTATGTCCGCCTCTTTCTTCAATTTCAGTAGGGCTTTCTTTTAACCTTGCAAACCATCTTCCCATCATGACAGAATCTGCCCCGAATGCATAAGCCATAGCAATGTCTTTCGCATTTACCAGGCCTCCATCTGATATAAGCGGAATGTAGATTCCAGTCTCTTTTAAATACTTATTTCTTTCTTCAGCTATCTCGTATAAAGCGGTTGCTTGCCCTCTTCCAGTTCCTTTCTGCTCTTGAGTGATACATATAGAACCGCCACCCATTCCAATTTTAACTGCCCATGCCCCATTTTCAACAGCATGCCTAAAACCTTCTTTTGTTATATAATTGCCTGCAACAATAGGAATATGCGGAAAATGCTTTTGCATAAATTGCAAACATTCTCTGCTGTATTGAGAAAATCCATTTGAAGCATCTATAAAAAGAATATTGACTCCTGCTTTGACTAACTCAGGTACTCTTTCGCTATAATCGCGTGTGTTTATCGCAGCTGATGCAAGTAGCCTTTTGTCGTCATCTGCTAATTCAAAAGGGTAGTTTGTATGTCTTTCCTTATCTTTTGAAAAAACCATTGATTCCAATATATCCTCTTTTCCAATTATTGGCAAAAATTTAACCATGCTTTCACTTAGAATGCAGTTTGCTTCTTCCAAAGAAACCCCGCTTTTTGCATAAGTGATATAATCACGGACAGCTCTTATTACTTCTATCGTGCAGTCTTTACTATTTGTTTTTATCAGGTTGTTGATTATTCTTTCAAGCGAATCACTTGTAAAAAGAATCATAACATTGCTGACTTTTTCATCTCCTGCAATATCTTTAAGCCTATTTTGATTTATTACGCCCAAAAATTTTGAATTGGAAGAACCATCTTGTGTTACAGCAATATTCGAATAACCGGATTTATTAATTAAACCCTTGGCCTCTTCTACTGATGCAGTAGACGATATTGAAACAACGTTTCTTTGAAAACCCGCTTTATACCGTTTAACACTTCCAACCATCGCAGCTTGATTACCTATAGATTGGCTGCAATAGATAGCTCCGATACCGCCCTCCAATGAAAGTGCCACGGCCATATCAATCCCCGTTACGGCTTGCATTGCTGCAGAGATCACAGGAGTGTTTAACTCGATCAGAGCTTTCTCACATTTATCGTTATTGAATTTTGTCAAGGGTGTACGAAGATTAATATTTCCCGGAGTATATTCGTATGTCTTTTCCTCATTTATCAAAAACCTATACTCCCCAAAAGTTCTAGAAGTCTTTTCGCTAATTATCACCGGTTCAGTTTTATTCCCCATCAGAAATCAAAAAGTTCATTCGTTTAAATAATTTTCTATTCTGTAATGGTGATTTCCAAAAATAATGAATGCAGTAAATTAGCAAAATACTTTTTCATCGTCGTATATTGGTGACGAAAACAAAATCCAAGAGAAAACCGAAAACTATATATAGTAATCTTAAAGGTTATTGATGATAAATAAAAATGCCAATTAAAAGAGGTTTTTCAGGCAAAAAGGCCCAGATAACAGTATTTATAATAATCGGCTTAATCATCGTTATTGCAGCCGGGATTCTTATTTTTGTCAGCCAGAAAAAAGAGGAAGTAAAGTTAACAATAGACCAGATTCCTGCAGAGCTTGAGCCGATAAGAACATTCACAGAATCGTGCATCGCAAAGCTGGGGGAAGAGGCTGTTGTTGAAATAGGAAAGCACGGCGGCTATATAAGCCTGGATGATCCTTATCTGCTGCAAACACCGTATTCTTTCATTATAACAAACAATCCTACAGAATCAGATGCAGTTGCTTTTTCTCCGGGCAGTAATTTTAAGATCCCTTACTGGTATTATATGACCTCTCCGAATGCATGCTCTGGAAACTGCAGATTCAGCTTTGGCAAGATTCCCCCTCTTGAGGAAGGCAGCACTTCAATAAAAGCGCAGATTGAAAGGTATGTAAACAGGGAGCTTCCGAAGTGCCTGAAGAATTATGATGCATTCAAGCCAGAATTTGCAATAACTCCGAGTGCTGCTGTTGATGCAAAAGTTATAATAACAGACCAAGTCATCATAGCAGTTGATTACCCTCTCACAGTCAAAAAGCAGACAGCAAGCGCAATGCAGCACTTTAATGCCAAAGTCCCTGTCGACTTGAAAAAGGTTTATGATGCAGCGATGAATCTTGCATTGATGGAGCCTGTTTTTGGCTATATTGAGCGCTATACGATGAACCTTATTTCAGCATTCTCAGATGTTGACAGGTCAAAGCTTCCTCCAATATCAGAATTCAGGTTTGACTTTGGCCCGACAACATACTGGACAAAGACAGAAACCAAAAACAAGATTGAAGGGATTTTAATGGCATACATTCCTTTAATGCAGGTCAATAAATCATTGACTTACAAAAGAATAACAACTGGCAGCGACTATCAGGATGCGCTTTACAACAAAGTTATTCTTCCTGAAATTTCAAATGACCTTTCATTCAGCTTCAATTATCTTGGCTGGCCGATTTACTTTGACATAAACAGCGAGGGCGAGCTCATAACTCCGACATCAGCATCAACCAGCTTTAAAAGCTTCAACTTTGGAATGCAGCAGTATGAATTTTATTATGATGTTTCTTATCCTGTTGTTGTTGAAATCAGAAGCCCGAATGACCTGAACAAGAGAGGCTATACATTTTGGATTGCCCTTGAAGCAAATATACGGAATAATGCTGCATTCAATGAAAGCTACATAGCTCAGAAACAGGAAGATGTAGGCAAGTCTCTTTTCTGCAACCAGAACCAGAGAAATTCAGGCAATATAACAATAAATATCACAGATGCAAAAACAAAAGCGGCTTTGAAAGATGTCCAGATAAGTTATGGCTGCGGTGAAAATGCGTGCTTTATCGGCCAAACAGATGAGAACGGATTGTTGAATACAAAGTTCCCGATCTGCACAGGCGGGCTTGTTTCAGTTGTGAAAGAAAATTATTACTCTCCGCTGTCTGCCCTTGATACAAAACTCGATGAAGAAAAATCAGTTAAAATGTCCGTGGAGCCTTACAGGACACTGAACTTTACAATAAAGAAAAAAGTGATCAGGAAAAATGCAGTTGGAGACTGGGTTCTGAGCACCAATCCTTTGAGCTTGTCAAACAAGGAAGTTTCAAGCTTAGTGCTTAGCAGGGTTAATTCAGTTTATGATACAGATTTTGTTCAGGCATCTGAGTTTAGAAAAAACATCAGCGAAACATTCGAGATAAATTTAATTCCAGGGAAATATGAGGTCACAATCAACAATATACTGTATGATAATATTACAATCCCTGAAGAAACAAGAAAAGAAAGCGGTGGATTGTTCAGCGATGATATTGAATACACAATTCCTGAAGTGAAATTCAAAGCAGAAGATGGCATAACAGCAGGCGGCTTAATGCTGAATAATGCAACCGGATTGTGGGATGTGAAAGCTGCTTCGCTTGACAGCAGCAATCTTGTAACATTTTATATAATGCAGGCAGATCCTTACAGCTTCAGGCATATTGAGGATCTGGAGCAGATGGGAAAAACAGAGGATTACAGCGGCCAATACAGAAGGCCGGAACTAGAGCCGCTGTTTAGCAGGGAATAAAATGCTGAATAAAAAAATCGCTTCAATTGCCCTTTTCATGATGGCTTTAATTATTTTAATCCCTGTTTACAGCGCAAATGCAATTGCAACAAGCTTTTCTGTCTATACGATAAGCGGCAAAGACGGCGTTAATGGATATAGGCGATATGATGATCAGACATTAATAACAGCGCAGGCAGAGCTTGACGGAGATTCTGATATAACCCCGAATCAGGTTAGATTTGGGACTGACAGCTTTTCAACCTGTGTTAATATCGGAGGCGGAATATTTCAGTGCAGCTATTCTTCATTGCAGTTTGCAATAACACCGAAAAGCTACACTGTTTCGCTTTATTTATGGAATGACACTAATGTTTCGCTGTCAACAGCAAGCTCAGAAATAACTGTTGACAATACTGCGCCTGCTGTATCTTCTTTTGATACAACGCAGACATCTGTTGGAGCAGAGGATATTAATTTTTCTTATACAGTGGATGACACAGCATGCACAGATGCAACATGCTCGGGAAAATGCTCGGGGATAAATAATATTGATGTTTACGGCAATAATGCATTTTTGCAGAAAATAAGCCTGAACTCATCATCGTGCTCTGTTTCAGGCGCATTCGGAGTTAATTCATCGCAGCTGACAGCAACAAGCAGCGATGTTTCAGTCTGCATAACTGCTTACGATAAATTTAATTTTTCATCATCTGCTTCATGCAAGACATTGTCTGTTGATTTAAGCGCGCCTACGATTGATACAGCTTCATTCGCAATAAAAAGCAATGATGTTTCAATTTTTTATATCCCGGCTGCAGGCATTTCAGCAACTGTTTCGGTTGATGTCAGCGACGATTCCGGAATAGTTCCAGCTGTTTCAGCTGATTTGTCGAAAATAAATCCAATCTATGCTGTGTCAGTTCCAGCAGACAGCTGCACCGGGCCAGGGCCATTCACATGCTATTGGAACAGCAGGATTGTGACGGCAAATTCAACTCAGATTATTAATATAACAGCAACTGATAGTGCTGGCAATTCAAAGACAGAGCAGATAACATATAATTTCGGGATTGACAATACTGCTCCTGATGTAACATTCATTGGGACAGACAACATATTTAATGGCACAAGCTATATTGTTTCTGGCTACAATACATTGAAGGTTACAATAACAGAAGCAGAATCCGGCATTGATGCTGTTTATCTTGATTTAAGCGAAATTGGCGGGGGAGCATCTGTAGCAGCAAACAACTGCACAGCATCTGGCTCAACATGGGACTGCTATTGGTATAATGTAACATCAACGCTTGCGAACAATATAGATGGTAAGATATGGATTTACGGCGATTTAAAGGACAGATCAGGCAATACTTATACAGGACTTACTTATGGAACAGTAAAAGCAGATTTATTAACACCTTCTGTTGATTCTATAATTATGTCTTCTTTTGATGCCCTTGGCAGCCACAACTATACAAAATCAGGTGATTTGCTTACCCTTGTTGTGAATTTAACAGAAGACAAGGATTTAAATGCAATGGCTAATTTTTCAGGCATTGGCTTAGGAGAAAATGAGCCTGGCGCATGTGTTGATTTAGGAAGCTCAAAATGGAGCTGTTTATGGGAGACTACCGGAATTGCATCAGGCCCTCTTTCAACATATCTGAAATTTAATTTTTCAGATCCTTTTGGGAATTCCCTGCTTTATTCTTACCCGATTGTTATTCTTGCTGTGGGCAATGAAACTTCTCCGGATTACTGGGAGCTTGGCACAATAACAGCAATGCCATATGCGCTTGAATTGGGTGTTATGAATCTTATCGAGCAGAGGATGTATTTTAGCATTCCTTTAAGTTCATTGAATCCTGATGCCGGAATTTTAAGCATGGAGCTTGGAAGCTGCACTGGCGATGTTGCTTATTTATCTGAAGATCCTTCTTTGATAAATGCAGAGCAGAGCCTTAACCCTTACATTTTACTGCAGTTTGCAGCAACAGCAGACAATCTTACAGAATTGGTTTATAACTGCTCGCTGAACATAATGTCGCAGGTTGGCAATACAATAATGGACTATCCTGAAGTTGAGAATCTGAGCCTGGCTGTGAGCTTCTATAAAGGCGACCTGGGCGGATTTGGGGATAACGTTGAAGATAAAATAGAGAAAGAAAAAGACAACTGGCTTGTGGATAGCAAATGGATAAGCACATTGAAGAAGTTTTTGTATTATGCTGAGAAGATCTGCGGATTGCTGAATACTTTGGGAAAGCTAAAGGCTCTTTGGACTCAGATCACTCAGTGGACGACAGTAATTGCGAAATTTCAACCCATTGCTGTGCAGCCAGTTTTGATGACTACTCAAACATCTAATGAAGTTACAACAACTGGCTTAAAAAAGGCAACAGATTATTTAGATGGCTTTTGCAAATTCGTTTCCTGCAGCCTTTACGTTGATCCAAATGGAAAATTTGGGATAATTGGCAAAATTCAAACAGGAGGAACCAGTTTAATAGATAAAATGGGTGGAGACCTTGTTTGGAGCTGGACTGGCAAGACACCATTTAACTTTGATTATACTGGCAGAGATCCAAGCGGCTATATGAACCCAAAAGACAGCATTGTATTGAGTATGCTGACATTTTGCATACCCGGAATAATTTATAATCTTGAAAAATACAGGCAGATAAAATGCCAGTACATAGACTGCCTGCAGAATGAAGTGCCGCAGGGAATTCCAATTTCCGCCTGTGATGCAGTCCAAAGCCAGGAAACATGCAAGTATTTTGTAGGAGAAATTTTCAAGGTATTTCCATTCACTGCTATGTTTGATTATTATATGGGTATGATAAAAGATATGCTGTCTGATCCGTTAAAAATATTAGGAACACTTGTAGCATGGTATTGTAAGCCGCTTATCGGTCAACATGAACCCTATCTAATTTGCACAATAACCGACACTCTTTCATTAATAGGCGACATAATACAAGATGTCAAGGCAATGGGCAAAGGATGGAAGCTGGAAGGCGAGGATTACTGCAAGAAGATCTGAGGCAAACAATAAAATGAACAAGAACCCATCGCTCGGAGCAGCGCTTTTAATGGTTTTAATAGTTACAGGAATATTCACATTCGGACTGTTCAGCGCAGTACAGAGAGAAAACAAGGCAACGGGAGCGGCTGGGCTTGAGAAAGTGATGGGGATGGATAGATAAAATGGGAAAAGAGATAGAAATGAAAAAGGAGATTGAGGGATATAATGATTTAGTCAGGGATATACGGTCTATCCTTCAAAAAGGACTCGGCAGAGCTTATAAAGCAGTCGATAATATTAAAGTACAAACATACTGGCAGGTGGGCGATAGGATTGTGAGAGAGGAATTAACGCATAAGAATAGGGCTGATTATGGACAAAGGGTAATTGACAATTTAGCTAAGGACCTTAGTTTTAGAAGAGACGAACTTTATAGAATAGTTCAATTTTATAAAACATACCCGATTGTCGTGACAGTGTCACAACAATTGAGCTGGTCACATTATGTAGAGTTAATAAAGATTAAAGGAGAAGAACGTAAATTTTATGAAATCCAGTCAGTAAGGGAAGGCTGGAGCATTAGAGAACTTAGGAAAAAAATAAAGGATAATGAATACAAGCAAATTAAGAAAAAAGGGCAATTAACTGTTAAATTGCCCCCACAATTACCTGCTCCTGAAGATGTATTTAAGGATGTTTACAATTGGAATTTTTTAGAGCTGGAAAAGAATCACGATGAAAAACAACTGGAAGGTGCCTTATTAAACAACATCCAAAAAATTCTTTTGGAATTCGGGCATGGTTTTGCGTTTATGGGCAGCCAACAAAAGATACTAATTGCTGGCCAATGGCATAAAGTTGATCTGGTTTTTTATCACAGATTTTTAAAATGCATTGTCTTAGTTGAATTAAAAACAGAAAAATTCAAGCCAGAGTTTGTAGGCCAAGCAAATAAATATTTAACTTATTTTAGGGAAAACAAGCTTGAGGACGAAAGAGATCCTATTGGCTTGATAATCTGCAAAGAGAAAAACGATGAAGAAGTTCATTACGCGTTAGGAAAGTTAAGCAAAGATATTTTTGTAGCTGAGTATAAGGCTTATTTGCCCTCTGAAAAAGAGATAAAAGAAAAGCTAAAAGACTAAAATGAGCAAAAACCCATCAGTCGGAGCAGCGCTTTTAATGGTTTTAATAGTTACAGCTATATTTACATTCGGCCTGTTCAGCGCAGTACAGAGGGAGAACAAAGCAACAGGAGCGGCTGGGCTTGAGAAAGTGACGGGGATGGTGACAACCACTATAACTTATGCTGAACCAAGTGACACTCAACAAAAATTGATGGCGGAGAGAGCAGCTAAAAGTTATGCTCAAAATAATTGGGTGAAACAATATGGAGATGGAACAAACATGCCACCAGCGACATATTCTGAAGCGGTATGGAATTCAAACACAGGCGCTTATGAAGTGACTGCAACAGCTGAAGGCAAAACTGCAACTGGTTATGGGACCTCTTCAACACTTCCATATTACAATGATGTAGTATCTAGTATTGCAGATCTAAACGCGCAACAAGCAACAGCACAAACAACTCCAGCAGTTTCCGTGGCAACATCAGGTTATGATATTAAAATAGAAGAAGGAGGACAAGTTTTATACAAAGATGGAACAAAGATAGCCGAAGGTTATTCTGTTAGTGATTATTTAGATGGGAGGTATAGTGTGCAAGCTACTGGAGATAGCAAAGAGGTATTATACGACTCATCTGGCAATAAAATAGCTGAAGGTTATTCTGTTTTTTCTTATGAAGATGGCAGATATAGTGTGAAAGATACTGCATATGGCAACGATGTATTATACGACTCATCTGGCAATAAAATAGCTGAAGGTTATTATGTTTTTTCTTATGAAGATGGGCGGTATGATGTGCAAGCTACTGGAGCTAGCCTGGCAGTACATTACAATTCAGACGGGACAGTGATTACTGAGGAGTATGCAATAGCACCACCACCAGCACCAGAAGCACCACCAGCAGAAGTAGCACCAACCACACCAATAGTAGTAACATCAATTGTTCCACCAGAAGGAGCAACTTATTTTATAAAGAGCGCTGATGGCACAATAAATTACTATAAGGAAGGAAGTTGGTGGGATGGCATATCGGGAACTAAATCTTACTGGTGGGATAACACAAACCAAAAATGGGTTAGCAGTGCTACAGCAGTGAGTGGTATGAGTAATGTACAGTCAATAGAAGTACTGGGATCACCTCTAGAAGTAACACTGCCACCAACAGAAGTAGAACCACAAACACCTACACCAACAGGATGGGATTATGATTTTAAAACGAACACATTTATCAATCTTGCTACAGGATGGAGTTATGATGTAACTACAGGCATATATACAGATCTTGCTACAGGATGGGATTATAATCCTGCTACAGGGCAGTATGATAATCCTACTTTAGGTACGAGTACAACTGAACCTCCTGCAGGATTGATAGCACTGCCAGCAAGCAGTCTGCCAATTCAAGAACCACCAATAACCGCGTCTGGAGTAGCAGAGCCTGCAGTGCAGACGCAGGCAGTTGCACCACTGAAATTTCATTTTGATACTTCTAACAAAATTACCAACGTGGTTGATTGGGACAGCACCGATTATTCTAAATTTAGCACTAAAAAAGAAGAGGACAAGGATGTTCTTTACTATAATAATGAGGAGGTTACTGGCGTAGTTAATGGTGTTGTAACCACCACATCAAGCACTACAGAGAACGGTGTAACAACTAAAAGAACAACTGAATATAATAACAAAAATCTTATTGAAGATTTGGCGACAGTGACAACAGACTCGACTGGGCAGATTCTATCAAGAACAAAACTGACCTATACGCGTGATGACCAAAATCAAGTTACTTCATATACAACTGTGGATACAACTTACAGTGAAAATAAACAGATTGTTGTAACCACTGAAAACGGAAATATGGCTTCTTATGAGGTAACAGATGGGCTTGGTAACTCACTATATAAATATGATGAGAAAACTAAAACATACACTTGTAATGGCGGAACTTGTAATGACAATGATCTCAAATACATCAAATCTGAAGTAACCCAGTTTAAAACACAGCAGTTCTTCGGTCGCCTTGACTTTGCCCTCACAAAATTCTCTGGATTGTCGGGATTCTCATCCTTGATCTGGGGTGATGACAAGCTTAATGAATGGAGAGAGTCTGTTGACAAGGCATTTGCAAGCGCTTATCTTGGCACAGAATACTGGACAAGCGAGATCTGCAAGTCAAATATTGAAAGCGTTCCGTCAAATGTTGCAATGGTTGAAACTGCACCTGGAGTTTTCCAGGCAGCTGCTACAATATCAGCAGAAAGGTCTCCGCCAGTTCCGTTTGAGAATGAAACAATAAACATAACGCAGAATGTAGTCCAATACCTTTACAAGATCTCAGCTTATGTCAAGGCAGTGGAAGACAACACAAAGTTCAACATCTATGTCATGGGATCTGGCATGAAAAAGCCTGTTTTTAATGGATCGCGGATGATCAATGAGAGCGGCCAAACTTTCTCTCTGACCGGAGATGCTATTATCGTAAAATACAGCTTTAATTATTATAACACAATCTGCCTCGTATTCGAATCTGGCGGCATAGACATGACATGCAACACAATACCTGAAGCAAGCGGCATAGTGCTGAAAGGAACAGAAACAGGCACAACAACCACTGGCGGCACAGCATCTTCCTGGGAAGATTGGTAAAAAATTACTTGTTCTGAAAAAGAAAGATTTAAATAGTTATATCATATTTCAACTAAAAGGTGGAAATGTAATATGAAAAAAACAGAGATTGCTTTAAGAGAGATGAAAAGCAAGATTATAACAAGAAAAGATTTAGACGGCCTTGCCGATAAGTACAAGTTTAACAGGCTCTCTTTAAGAAAACTTTTGCTAAACAAAGGCTACTTGGTAACTATCTTCAGGGGGATATATTACCTTAAAAGCTATGAAGAAAAAAACTTCAATAGAATCGGATACTCTCCGTATGAATTATTGTCAGCAGGATTGAAGCTTAAAGGGGTAAAATGGCATTTTGGGCTGAATTCCGCATTAAAATTCCTGAATCTCACACATGAAGTCTTTCCAGTAAATTATGTTATTAATGACAGGTTTAACAGGCTCAAGCCCATGAAAATTGCCGGTACAAGCTTTCTTTTCATTAAAGTAAAGCCTTCCCTGTTTTTTGGGCTTGAAAGGATAAAAACTTCAAATAAGCTTATTTTAAACTATAGTGATTTGGAAAAAACATTATTGGACTTCATTTACTTAAAAAGGGGCATTGATCTAAAGGAATATAAATTCAGCAAGCAAATATTTTTAAAATATTTGCCCAGATACGGCAGATCAACAGAAAAGAGGGTGAATCAAATTTTACAATGGAAATAAACAAAGCCAAGCTGAGGGAATTTCTGCTGTTTATCCAAGAGAAGACAGGGACAGCCTCTCTTGAGCTTATCGAAAAGGATTTTTACCTGAATGTGCTTTTATCAAAATTAAATCTGGAGGAGTATATTTTCAAAGGGGGAACTTGCCTGGCAAAAATCTACCTTGATTATTTCAGATTTTCGGAAGATTTGGATTTTACGTTTGCAAATCAAAAATTATTAGAGAACAAATCTGCAAACCAGATAAAGAAACTCTGCAAGGAGAAGATAAATGAGCTTGGAAAACAGCTTGAAGCTATTGGCTTAAATTTTGTTTTTGACAAGGCTGACCGAAAATATGTGGAGCTAGGGAGCAATAACAAACTTGTTACATTTAAAATTTGGTATGAGTCGGTTTTTACAGGCGCCTTTTCTTTTATAAAGCTGCAAATTAACTTTCTAGAAAAAATTAAGTTTGAAGTAAAATCAATGGAAACGCTCTCCTTGATAAAAGAGGGCCTAAGAAGCGAGGAAAAGATTTACTTTCAGGAGTTTATTGTTTTTTATGAAAAAAGGGAGCTTCTTGCTTATGATATCAGAGAGATTGCAGCAGAAAAGATACGCTCTTTAGTTACAAGAAAAGCCAAAAAATCAAGAGACGCTCTTGATCTTTTTTTTATTTATCAAAGATTTAAGATAAAACCGGAAGATTTGGCAAAAGAGGCAAAAGAAAAAATAGCTTTCGCAATCAAATATTATGAAAAATATAAGGAGAGCCTCATATTAATCAAGGAAAAAATCGGCAATATTGATTTTTCTTATGATGAAGTAAAGCACTTAATAGTTCAGAACTTGAAAAAAGAAGAGTTTGAAGATTTTGCAGTGAGAATCAGGCTATTTTTGCAAAAAATCCTTAAAGAAATTGAAGTGTAACAATACACATTCTACTGTATTTTTATAGCTTTCACCAAAAAGCGAAAGCTTCACTAGTGCTGTGAGTTTCCATATGGTAACTTTAAGTTACTATGACCTAACTTAAATATCTTTCTTAGAAAATCGAAAGATTTATAAATAAAGGTGTTTTAATTTAAATCGTGAAAAAGATCGAATTTGTCTACAGGGAAGTGCTCTACCAGTTTATAGAGAAGAAAAATAAGACATTGACGCAGTCCGAATTAGCTAAAACTTTAAAGATCTCATTAAGCACAGTGAATCTTGCATTAAAGCCATTAGTAAAGATGAATTCAGTAAAGGTGAACCAAAGGAATTTTGATGTTATTGATGCCAAGAAAATCCTCTATTATTGGGCAAGCACAAGGAACATAGAAAAAGACGCAATATATAAAACAAGGGTCGAAAAGCCTGTTAGGAAAATAGAGTCTGAAATGCCTGATACTGCCGTATACGCCGCATATTCCGCGTATAGAATGAAATTCGGGGATGTCCCTGCGGATTATTCAGAAGTTTATGTTTATGGCGATGAAGAAATTGAAAAAAGATTTCCGAAAAATATCAACAACCCCAACTTATTTGTGTTAAAAAAAGACAGCGCCATAGATAAATACGGCAAAAGCTCAACAACAGCCCAGTTATTTGCCGATTTGTGGAATTTAAGGGAATGGTATGCAAAGGATTTTTTAAAGGCCCTGGAGAAGCGATTAAATGGAATTTTGGAATAGCTTATTGACTGAAAAAAGCTGGGACATTCTTGTTGAATTAAATAAAAAGCCATTCGGATTTATAGTTATTGGCGGCTGGGCTGCTTACCTGTGGACAAAGCTGCACAAATCAAAAGACCTTGATATAGCATTAACAGATCTGAGGCAATTGGAGTATCTGAAGGAAAATTATAATTTAAAAAAGAATGACAATCTTAAAAAATATGAGATAAGCTTCGAAGAGATTGATGTTGATATTTACGCCCCATTTTTCTCAAAATTGGCGATTCCTGTTGAGGACCTTAAAAATTATTCCACAAAAATAGAAAACTTTAATGTTGTGATCCCAGAAGCTCTATTAATATTAAAGCAAGGCGCAGAAATTGACAGGGAAAAATCAGTCAAAGGCGGAAAGGACAGGATCGATATAATGACTTTATTGTGCTTCACCGATATAAACTTTAAAAAATATCTTGAGCTGCTAAAAAAATACAAAATAGAACATTTTAAATACAGATTAACTGAAATAATAAAGAATTTCAAAGACATGCAATACCTTGAGCTAAATCCAAGGCAGCTAAAGCTGAAAAAGACCAAGATTTTAGATGAATTAAAAAGGAATTAAAATGCCAAAAAAAACAGAAAGCTGGTTAAGGACTTTGCTTCATTCCTTTATTCCGAAGCCAAGATTCCTGCTAATAATGCTGCTCGACTTTATCTTCCTGTTCCTGCTGGCCAATGCAGCCTATTTTCTTGAGTATGGAATAAATCAAGCAGCAGCAATAGTCGGAAAAAACAAGATAAGCGATCTCGCAACAACATCTTTAACCCAGTTAGAAGCAACAACAGCCGCGATGCAGTCCTTTTTCAATGCATTATACCTTTACGCTTTTTTATTCGTTTTGTTTGCTTTTTTAATGATTGTAATTTTCCAGGGCATTGTTTACGCTGTTTTATTAGGCAAAAAGCCTGATTTAAACTATTTCAAAAACTTCTTTCTTGCAAATCTCATATGGATTCCCGCAGTTTTAATCCTATTTTTTGCAATTTTTAAATTGTTCAAGGAAAATGTGATGATCAGCCTGTTTATGCTGGCATTACTGTTAACAATCTACTTCACAAATATCCTCTACATATTGCTCGCAAAAAGAGGAAAAGTATTTAAATCAATAAAAACAGCATTGCAGTTAGGTGTGGAAGAGCTTTATATTTTCATAGCTTTGGTCATAGCGGGAATAGCGGCTTACGCTTCAAATTTCATAGCATTGCTGGGCATGCCGGCAGCACCCATAATTGCGGCAATAGTGCTTTTGTACTGCCTTGCCTGGTTCAGAAGCTACACGGCGATAATGCTTGATAGCAATTAAAAAAGAGGATAGATGAAAAGAGCGCAGATAACAGTTTTCATGATAGTCGCACTTGTAATTGTAATAGCTGCTGCCACTCTTATTTCTTTTCTTTCACAAAAGACGATGTTCTTCCCAAGCAGGGTAATTCCACCCTACATCTCGCCAATCCGCAATTACATAGATTCCTGCGTCAATGTTGTCAGCCAGGATGCAATAGCAAGATTGGGCCAGCAAGGCGGCTATGTTGTATTGCCAAACTCAATAAAAAATAACCCTGCAAAAAACATATTCTTCTTCGGGCCTTACAAAGTGCCTTACTGGTATTATGATGCTGCCTCGCATATTCCTTCAGAGAAGCAGATGGAGCAGCAGATAAGCGATTATATAGAGGAAAACATCAATGACTGCATACAGGATCTTGCTTCATTCAGGCAGGATTTTGATATTGAAATAGTAAAGCAGCCTGCAGCGCAGACAAAAATCGCTGAAAATGATGTTGTGATCAATGTTGATTACAGGCTTAAAATCAAAAATATAATAACGGGTGAAGAAACAAAGCTGAAGGATTTCTCTGTGCATTCAGACGTTAAGCTGAAAAAGATCTATGAGCTGGCAAAAAAAATCCTTGAAGCTGAAAACAAGGACGGGCTGTTTGAGAACATGACTGTGAATTTGATTGCAATGAATCCGAAAACGCCCTTAACCGGGATGGACTTCAGATGCGATCAGCTTACGTGGAATATTTTGGATGTAAGAAAAGAGCTGCAAAGCATGGTCTATTACACTGCTCCGCTTGTAAGAATAAAGAATACAGGCTATGCTCCTTTTTCAGCGCCTGAATCAGTGTATGAGGAATATGGCAAATATCATGATGAGCTTAGAAAAAAAGCAGCAAACATAAATTATCTTCCTGAAGACGAGGGTCTTTTTTCAATTCCAGAGTTTACAGACACGCAGGCTGAATTGAGCAGCGTTAAAGCTCCCTCTGCTCCGCTGCCAGAAGATGCATATGATTATTTCCATTATTTCTGGGATGTAAAAACAAAGCCGAGCGACTTGAAAGTAGGATTCAGGTATCAGCCAATATGGGGCATTGACCTGGCTGTGAGGCCTTCAAAAGACGGATTGCTGAAATCAAATACAGGGAAAACATCGCAGAAATTCCTCAGCTTCATGTGCGTAAATATTTATCATTTCACCTATGATGTTTCTTATCCGGTTGAAGTAATGCTATCAGATGACGCCGCATTCAACGGCAATGGCTTTTCATTCCATTTTGCAATTCCAATCATGCTGAAGAGCAATGAAGCAAGGAGAACAACTGAAATTGCACCGGCAGAATTCAATCCGCCAATAGAAGATGCAGCATATTGCGGCCAGCGCAGCCCAGAGGCAGTTGAAATAAGGGCAACTGGCAAAAGAGAAGGGCTTTCAAACATGGAATTAAATGCAGTCAATATATCTTTTACATGCGGAAGATACAGATGCAATCTAGGGCAGACAAAGCAATCATCTGGAAGCTATCAGCTAATAACAAATTTGCCTTCATTCTGCAAGTATGGCAATATAGAAGCGAGAAAAGAAGGATACATGGATGCTGTAAACCAATTTATCAAATCGCCATTTACAATAGAGCTCAAAGCGCTTAAATCACTTGACTTTGAAATTGTAAAGCGAAAAACAACAGCGCCTGCATCAGAATTGCAGCTTGCAGGTGATGAGTCAGTTACGATATATCTGTCGCAGGAAGATGGAAGCTACGATTTATATAGGGCATATCCCTTTGACAGCACAATGCCTGAATCTGACAAAAAGATCGATTTGCTTGACGAAGATACAACATATAACTTATTTCTTATTTTAACAAAGGGCGAAAAGATGATTGGCGGCTATAAGGGAATATGGTCAGTCAGCGAGCTTGACTTGGAAGGCAAGACAAAGATTAAGTTTAATGTTATTGAGAAGGCTCCAACTCCTGTAACAAATGACGATCAGATGAACTTAATAGGCGACCTGGAAAAACAGGAATATCAAACACAGCTGGTGCCTGTACTGGAATGAAAGCAAACAAAAAAGAAATCACTGCATTGTTTTTAATAGCTTTGATGCTGCTGCTCCCGGTTTATTCTGCAAATGCGCTGACAATATCGAACATCAGGGTGAAAAACCTTACTTCAAGTTCAGCTGATATTTTATGGGATACAGATGCTGCAGCTGATTCAAAAGCGATATATGGAAATTATTCCTATAGGGATTTCTCAGTTTCAGATGCCGCTCTTTTAACAGAGCATGCTTTAACATTGCCTGATTTGCTGCCTGATTCAAAATATTATTACAGCATAACATCAGCAAGCGGAAGTGACAGCGCGGCAATCGGCGGAGATACTTATTATTTCTATACAAACGTAGGTGATATTATTGCGCCGGTTATATCAACTATCTTAGTTTCAACAACAGAAACAACTGCGACAATAAGCTGGACAACTAATGAAGCTTCAACTTCAAAGATTTATTATGGCGGAACAACTGACCTCGGATCTGAAGTCAGCGTAGGCGGAATGCTTACGCAGCATAATGTCCAGCTGACAGATTTGACAAACAACACACAGTACTTCTATATCGCAAATTCATGCGATGCCTATAACAACTGCGCAAATTCTTCTTTGCTCAGCTTTGTTGCGCAGTATGCAGATACAACGCCCCCCTTCATCAATGCAACAATTCCGACTTTATACGGCTCATCCCAGCTCGATATAAGCGGAAGAACAAAGCAATACACAACTGTGCAGCTCTATCAGAATGATGTGCTGAAAAGGGCATTGACAACTGATTACAATGGAACATTTTTGTTCCCTGCTGTTGTGCTTGACCCTGCTGTTGTGCCGAACAAGATAAGGCTGCATGCAAAAGATGCTAGTGGAAATGAGAATGATGCAAATTACAATATAACTGTTGATTTGACATATCCTTATTTGGACATAGCGCCAATTCCCCAAATTTCTCCAGTGCAAACATTAAAGGTTAACGGCACAGTTGACAAGAACTCAACAATAAAATTTTATGTCAGCTTAGAAAGCTTTGACACAACCCCGCCGCCTGCTGTAGAGAATGTTTCCCAAAGCATTGTAACTGCCAGTTCGATAAAGATAATCTGGAATCCCGTCAATGTAACTGACTTAAGCAAATATGCTGTTTACAGAACAGATGTTGGAAGAATAGCAACAAGGCTTGCAAATGATTTCACAGATGTTATGGTAAGCACAAATAAAACATATGCTTACCAAGCCAGCGCAGTTGATGCATCGGGAAATGAAGGCCAGAAATCAGCAATGCTTTACGCAACAACTTTGGCTGGCGGCAGCGTGATAACGCAGCTTCCTCCTGTGGTTGATTTTGACATCATAACCCCGCGAACCATACTGAACAATGTGCATGGCAACTTTTCAACTGGCCTTAGCCTGCAGAACGGCTATAACAAAATAAAAATCGAGGCAACTGATAACATAGGCCATGTAACAATTCAGGAGAACACAACTTTGTTTGACCCTAATCCGCCTGTGATAGTTGAAAATAATCTTGGCGCATTAAGCCCGTCCTACATCCCGGATGTTACAGTAAAAGGCAAAGTAAGCAAAAATGCAACTGTTTATGTTTATGTCAATTATGATGATGAATCAACGCCTTCATATGAAAAAGTGACAGAGCCAGACGGAACTTTCAGTGTTGATATCAGCCTGACAAAAGAAGGCACATTGGAAGAATATGAAACAACAGGAATAGCTGGGACGCCGTCAACAGGGCTAAGCGGAGAATACTCTCCGGCTTATGTAAACAAAATAAAATTAATTGCAAAGGATTCTGTTGAAAGGGAAAGCACTCCTGTTATGGGCGATATAAAATACACGCAGTGCGGATTCGGAGCATGGTGGCAGGTCAACATAAGCGAAGCCACTCCTGATATGCTCACTCCGAAGCTGATGCTTATTGGAATGTCGCAGATCGGGATAACTTCCCAGATAGGATGGCAAAGCGGCTATCTGGACGGAAATATAATAGCTAACCCGACTGTGGAAATAATGCCGTTAAGCGCAGAGCAGAAGGAAAAATATGATGAAGACTGGCTGCAGAGCTCGCAGGCAATATGGAGCGGCGACAAAAAAACAGGCTACGTTATTCTCAAAATAAAAAGGCTCGATTCAATAATAAAAGGCAACACATCACTTGAGAAAGAAAATAATCTAAGCGACCACAGAAGCGATGAATGCCCTGTCCCGGGAATGGGCTGCATTAAGATTCCCTTGCTGCTCACAATAAGGTTTCATGACCCGAATCTTCCAGGCTACAGCATCTCGCCAGGAGTCGGAGGAACGCAGGGAACTTTGACGCAAACGCAGACACTGACTCAGAAGCAGTGCTGGGATGTGATTGTCAATATTGACAGAAGAGCGCCCTCAGATAAAATTCCAAAGGCATTTTTAACTTCATCTGTTGAATTGCTGAATGTAACAATAGAATTGATAGATATGATATTGAAGCCTTTGAATCAGGTCAAGACATGGGTGTTTTATGGCTGCATGGGATCATGGGCATATTCCTTCTTCAACTGGTTCAATGAAAAATGGAACTGTGAGTATTCAGGCGGATTAGGGGAGATATTAAAGAATCTTGTTGGCGGCAGCGGCACTATGAAAAAGGTTGCAGAGCAGGGGTTGTGCGACCAAGCATTCTCGCCAACTGCAAGCGATGACAACGGAAAGAATCAGGCATGCAAATCCTGCAGCGATTCAATACAAAGAAGAATAAGCTGGGATCAGACAATGCATTGGGTCTGCGACAGGATATTCTGCCCTGCTGCGCCTACATTGCAGAATTATGTTGAAGAAAAGAAAAAAGAAAGTATAGATTTATTTGGTCAAACGGATCTCGGTAAAAAAACAACAATAGTTAGTGCAAAAGATCTTGTTGTTAATGCAAATTCTGACTGCGGGCTTGTTGATATAGACACGGCAACAGGCGGTGTTGGTGCAAAGAAAGTGGAAGACATTTATAAATGGTACAAAGGCGAGACTTCTTCTAGTACAGTTCCTTTATCTGCAGAAGAGTGCAAAAAACTTCATCCTTATGATAAAACTTGCTGCGGCTTTGAATACATGCGCGAATGGGATTCTGCTTGCGGAGCATATCCTAAGTTCGGGTTTAATGAATTAGAAGAATCTTACTGTCTGGTTAATCCTGATGACAAGAATGTTTGTACAACTCCGAGAAAGATCTTTAATTCTGTTGCAGGATTCTGCGATCCTCAGGGAAAGGCAACGCCGCAGCTTGTAAGCGGCTTGGGAAATTATAAGGAAGGCCATAAAATAGAAAGTAAAGATGTGCATGGAGAGGCTATATTCTACAGCATAACGACTGACGATACAACCAAACCGCCGACAAATACTGTCAAGAGAGGCTATACATTCCAGGGAAAACAAATTACAGCGGCAGCAATACCAACAGCAGTAGGGCATATTCCATTAACAGAAGTTTCTGAATTCATTCCTGATGAAGACCTGACAAGTATATTCAAAGATCTACAGGTATTAGATAAAGAACAGCCAGCGTATAAAACTGCTCTTGATGCATTTAGAACTGATTATAAGAATGTAGCAAACCCATCAGTAACCAACGCAGGTTATTCTACTCCCAGTACTACAACAAACGCCGATAAAGTATTCAATGATATTTTATCAGCCCTTGGCACAACAGACAAGAAATACATTGTTGATCCGACCTCTGGCTTGTTAAGATCAATCCAATGCGTCTGCCTGCCGGGGATCACAAGCTATCTTTCGCTTTACAGATCCATGATGGATGCTATAAGAACATGCTTCAACACAATCTTATTGACGGGAGACGGAAATCCGGGAATATGCCAGGCAGTATTGACGCAGTATGTGTGCGATCTTGTTTATGATCTTATAAAGTGCTTTACAAAGAAATACAGCTCGGGCTTTGGCGGAAGATCTGCCGGAGGCATTGGAGGATTTTTGGGAGCTTTGACATCTGCAGGAACAGGTGTGCAGAAATCAATATCAGGCAGATACGGCGGCTCAACAATATGGCGCACAATGTTTGCTGAAAGAAAGTTAGTTCATGCAATCTGCCTGTTTGCATTCACTGGCGACTGGAATCTTGATGTAAATACATTATTGAATGAGAACATTTCAGTCAGTATACAAAGCCAGCCGATATTATATCCATGTACAAGAAGATTTATTGCGTATAATCCTGTAAGCAATCCATCTGGATTGACAACATGGAGTTATCATCTTGGAATCGGATTGGTTGCAGGCTCTCCTTTGAGTTACAGAATTTATCTGAAATGCTCAAGCGGATATACCTGCGATACAACTAATTTCGCAGGGGGAAAGTGCGACTGCACCGGCGCAGAGCAGACCATGGGTGTTGCTGCAGAAGGCGGAACAGGAACTCTGACCTCCGGACAAATCTTAGACAGCGACACCTATGTTCCATTAACAGAATCAAAAGTAAGGTATGATACAGCTGTCCTTGAATGGACATGGACTGACAATACCGGGGCAACCAGGACAGACAAGCAGGAATGCAGCATAACGCAGGAAGGCGGAAATCCGCCGGCATTCTGCAGCTTTGACATAGGAACTGCGAGCTATCTGTGCAGATTGAACATCGGCCAAAACATAGGAGAGGCGTATTTTGATGGCGATCCTTATGTAAAAGCAGAGCCTTTCAAAAAAGATGAGAAGTTGCAAGTATCTGCGAGAATAGCGCAGCAACTGCCTACAGATGCGAAAGAGCGCCAATATGAATATTGCGCTGGCGGAGCTGGAGAGTTCTGCTCTTATACAAAACAATTGAGATGGACTGTAACAAACCAGAATGGCGTTGTAATTCCTGAGATGAGCAGCGGCAATAATGCACCAAATCAACCAGTAAAACTGCTTTCTGAGAATAAGCAGCATCAATTTACATTGCCTGATGTTATAATAACGGAAGACATGTTCAGAAGAAAAGCCTCAACACCAACTTCAACAACTGGGTGTGTGCAAATCACCAATGTAGCTTATGATGCCAATAAAATAACCAGCGGCGGAAAGATTTCAGCGAGTTCTATTTCAATCAATCCTAATTTAATGCAATGCAATGATGCTTTTGAACTAGTTTATAATAAAGCTTCAGATAAATTTGGATATAGAACTGGTGCTTATTCTGATGGTCCTCCTCCAACTTTCACATCATCAGTAGCGGCTGATAAAATAACAGATTGCACTTATGATTTTTTAAATAAAAAAGTAACTTGCAGTGCAAATATTCAGGTTTATATAAATGACAAACCAAGCACCGATGCTTCAACAATATTTAATTATAACCCTCAGGCAGCCCAGACAACCACAATCGACTCTAGCTTTAATTGCGACAATAAAGAACAGCCATGGAATGCTGTATTCGCATTATATGACTATAAAAAAGATACAGCCACGGAACAGTATGTTCCTTCTGAGCAAAAAACAACATATAACGGAGCAATTCAGGAAAAATCAGTGAATTTCAAAGTTATATGCGATCCTGCTGCTCAAGGAACCGGTCAAACAGTTTCGGCAACTGTTAGTTCTTTCACTGTTGATGGTAAGTCAACAAGTCCGATTTTATTAAAAAAACCCGGAAGCTATGAAATTAAACTAACAACAAGCAGCGATATGAACAGTGCTTATGTAATTATTAACAATCTGCAACCACCTACCCCTACAGTCATATCTACTACAGACAAGAAAACAAGCACCTATAGTTGGACACCCACTTTAAATGACAAACACACATTTCAAGGCAAAGCATTGGTTGCTCCAGCAAATGCAGAGGCTTTTTCACAAATAATAACAGCTTATGTCTGGGAAAAGGAATGTAGTGATAAGAGCAATCCTGCTAAAAAAGGAGTTTGTCTTCCGCCTGAAAATAGCGGAGCATGTCCTACTTCATTTACGCAATTAACTGATTTAGCTGATACTGGTAAATGCGATTCTGGCCAAATCTGCTGCCAATCACCTTAATCTTACAATGACCCTCACAACCCTCTTGACCAAAAGCCTCAAAGCAACATTCCAGGCTATAAGAAAAAACTCTCTTTTATTCATTCTCTCGGTTTTTCTCGATCTTTTATTTTTGCTCTTTTCTTTTGGTATGCTTGGCTTTACAGTTAAAAAAATATTTGACTCGCTGAAAATACTCATTCCGATACTGAACCAGTACTCTGCAATAGCCCAGCAGATCTCAGTCAACCCAGGATCTGTTATTCAGCCTGATTTCTCTACCCAAAATGCACTGGTGAATCAGAATTTGAATACAATTATGCAGTCGGCTTTTATTTTTGCTTTATTTTTATTCATAGCATGGTGCATTCTGCAGTCAATAAACTGGATTATTGCAAATAAAATGCTGAAGATCAAGGCAAGATTTTTTAATTTTTTTATGAAGTTTTCATTGATCAGCTTTATTTTATTTTTAGTTGCTTCGTTGATTTCAGTAATATCTTTTGATTCCATACGCCGCAGCATGACATCGGTGATTGCAGTCCCGCAGAATACAACTATTGCCATTTCTGTGGTTGTTTTTATTATATTTTTTTATTTTATAATTATGGCTTATTCCATTATTCAGAGATATAGTTTAAAAGAATTAATAAAAAAGATCTTCATAGTTGGCATTAAAAAAATAAAATATGCCTTTTCCATTTATTTGATTTTGATCTTTATTTTGTTTTTGATTGTTTTAATATTGAAATACTCCCTTGCAATAAATTATCTGCTGGCGATTATTTTATTTTTGGCGATCTTTCTGCCTTATTTTACGGTATCAAGGGTTTTTTTGATCAGAACAATGGATGAAATGGAAAAAGAAAAATAATTGGGCTACCACTAGTGAGTATCCTCATCAGTTGTACCTCTTTTCTTTGTTTTATACCCTTCATCTGTTTTATGATCTTCCAACTGGTTGCTAATTTCTTGCTTATATGCAGATTTTATGGCGCCAACTATTCCTTCCTGCGAAGACATCTTAGTAAGCTTCCCTTTACTGAACCTTAGTGTCGGACGTAGACTTGCATAATAATGAGCTATTCCGTGGTAAAAATCAAAATCTTTATCAGGCGATAATATTTTTCTCATTTCATAATCTAACTTTCCTTCTAAATCTCTGTCTTTTTCCAGTTGTAATATTTGGGTTAATATAATGTGAGCATTTCCCTCTTTTAACATTTTTTCAGGGTCTTCACCGAGCCCTTTTGAAAATTCCCTATCATTAAGAATGTGCCTGATTTCAGATACAACATAATGTCTGTGCTTAGGGTCATCGCTAAAAGGCAGATTTGCTGCCCTTCTATATGCTATTACTGCATCAGTTAAAAGTTCAATTCCATCATCAATATGAGCCACACCCTTTCCCTTTAAAACTTCTAAAGCCGATGTCCAAGCATCTCCGTGTTTTTTTGTTTGTTTTATGTAATCTTTTAAAGGAATTGCTTCTAACATCTTATGATAAATCTTTTTATGTTCTTCTTCATATTTGTATTTTTGTCCAGCCATCTTTCATCACCTTTTATCGTTATTTTTAAGTTTAATTAATACCATTCCTAAGTCATCACTTCTATATATATGTTTTGTTTTTTATGGAATTAAAATTATGAAAATCTCAAAATCAATAAAACCATAATATTTATAAACAATCGCTTATTAGTTCTCTTTAAGGGTGGGTCTTTAAATGGCAAAGAAAGAAGAAAAGGAAAATAAAAAAAATTCTGAAGAGAAGCAAAAATCAGGTAATGAATTGGCATTAAAGATCCCTGAAAATCTCCCAAAAGAAGCCCAGGAAAAGATAAAGGAAATAAAGGAAAAGATTGACAGGTTCCAGAAAGAAGTTCTTAAAAAGTTCGACAAATATATCATGGGGATCGCATTGCTGCCGCCGCAGAGGAAAGGCGAGGAAAAACCTACTCAGGCGCAGCCAGAAGAATATATTGATCCAAAAGAAAAAACCAGTGAAAAACAGGAAGAGAAAAAAGAAGGTACAGAAAAAATAAATGTTCTTGTATTGGTTGATGATTCTGACAGCCAGAAGATGTCAAAGCAGGAGCTGGCAACAAAGCTTTCTGCAATAATAACAAAGATGGCCGAGGATGTTGACAAGTCTTTGACTCCTGAAATAGTGATTCTGTCGGAGCTTTGGCAGAGCTGCTATGATGCAAAATATGACTTATTGCAGCTTATTGCAATGTCTGCCCCTGTTTATGATCTTGGAATGCTTTCAGCAATAAAAATAGCCGAAATACACAAATCAATGGTGCTGAAGAAATTCGAGCGCTACATTGTTTCTTATGTTTTGGCAGGCTCATTAGTTCAGGGCAGGGCAACAAAAACATCTGACATTGATGTCTGGGTTGTAATTGATGACACAGATGTCAAGCGGATGACAAGGGCAGAATTGAAAGACAAATTAAGGGCGATAATAATCGGCATGGGAATTGAAGCAGGCGATATAACCGGGGTTAAAAACAAGCTGAACATCCAGGTTTACATTCTGACAGATTTCTGGGACAGCCTGAAAGAGGCAAACCCAATAATATTCACATTGCTCAGAGACGGTGTTCCATTCTACGACAGGGGCATCTTTATGCCCTGGAAGCAATTATTGAAAATGGGCAAGATAAAGCCAAGCGCAGAGGCAATTGATATGTTCATGTCATCAGGCGAAGAAATGCTGAAGCGAGTTCATTTCAGGCTGCAGGATCTGGGAATGGAAGACATCTATTATGCAATACTTACTCCAAGCCAGGCTGCACTGATGCTTTTTGGCATACCGCCTCCAACTCCTAAGGAAACTCCTGCATTGATGAAGGAAATATTTGTTGATAAGGAAAAGATGCTTGAAGAGAAATACATCAAGCTTTTAGAGAAGAATATCCAGGTCAGAAAAGAGCTTGAGCACGGAACAAAAAAATCACTCACAGGAAAAGAGCTTGACGAGCTGCTGACAAATGCAGAAGATTACCTTAAAAGAATAAAAAAATTATTCGGCCAGATAGAAAAGATAAAGGAAGAAGAAGACATGGTCCGCATTTATGACACGATTGTAACCATGATAAGGGACATATTAAAATTAGAGGGCGTTGAAAAAGTTGCAGATGTTGAAATTGTCAGTATGTTTGAGGACAAGCTTATAGCTGAAGGGAAGATTCCTGCAAAATTTTTGAGAATATTGAATGAAATAATAAAGGCAAAAAAAGATTATGATGAAAAGAAGCTCACAAAAGTGGAAGTTGAAAAGGTAAAGAAAGATTCCTCTTCTTTCATAAAGTTCCTGATCGAATACATCCAGAGAAAGCGCGGCCTGGAAATAGAGAAAGCCAGAGTGAGAGTGAAACACGGAACAAAGTTCGGCGAAGTTTTGCTGCTCGAAAAGGAAGCGTTTATCATTCATGACATAGATGCTGAGCAGAAGGAAATTACAAAAGCCATTATAAACAAAGACGGCAGCTTGGGCGCAGCAAAAGAGTCTTCAATTGAAGAAATGGAAAAAGCACTTGTGAATGAAAAAATCCCTCCGCGCGTGTTTATAAAAGAGCCATTATTTGAGAGCCTTAAATCATTTTTCGGCAAGGATGTCGAGGTTATGGTAAACTATTAAAGGTGAACTAAATGAAAACCGGCTTTAAAGTCTGCGATGCAATGACGGAAAATCCAATTACAATCACTTCTGGAATGAGTTTGCAGGATTGCGCCAAGCTCATGGCTGAGAAGCATGTTGGCGCATTGCTGATCAAAAAAGCAGAAGAATTGCAGGGCATAATAACAGAGCAGGACATTGTCAGAAAAGCTGTTGCGAAGGGCATTGATGCTTCTAAGTCGAAAGTCGGGGATTATATGGAAATAAATATGGTGTCAATCAGCCCTGAAGCAGATATTTTTGATGCTTTGCTTAAGATGAGAGACTCAAACATAAGGCACTTGCCTGTTATTTACGGTAAAAAATTCATCGGATTGCTTACATTAAAAGATGTACTTAAAATAGAGCCGCAATTGTTTGATCTTCTGGTTGAAAAATTCGAAATAAGAGAAGAGGAAAGAAAGCGATTAGGCAAGCGAAAGGCGTCAGAAGGCGTATGCCAGATATGCGGCAAATACGCTGAGAAAGTCACGGATCTTGACGGCGTTCTGATGTGCATGGACTGCAAGGAAGAAGCTTAGAAAGTTTTATAAAGTGTTTTCTTATTTCTGTTTAAAGACTAGGCATTATGCGGAGGTAGCGAAGCCTGGTCAAACGCGCAGGACTCAGATGTGGTGCGATACTTAAGACCAGCTAGGACATCCTGTCCCTTAGAGTCTGGGCATGCGAGTTGCCTTGGCAAGGAATGGGTCCGAGGGTTCGAATATCCCAGAGGAAAAGCAAATCCTCAGGATTTGAGAGTCCCTTCCTCCGCATTACATTTCTAATAAAATTATTAATATTTTTAATGAAAAATCGAAATATTTAAATATAAGTATTACTTTATAAGGTAATATGAATGAAAAAATATTAAAAATAGTAGCGGAGAAAGAAGAGCTATTTGTTCCTCTGATATTCACAGAAAAACAGTTCAGTGTTCTGAAAAAGTACAGTAATCGCCTTAGACTTTCAAATGCCGAGAAAAAGTCGCTTTACACATCTGTGAAGAAGAAGATGGAAGCACTCGACTCGCTTTCAAGGGAACAAAAGGACAGAGAATACTGGGTTAGTGGATCTAGTGAAATAATTCCGGCAAGATTAGCGGAAGCCAAGAAGCTCATAGACGGCTATTCAAAGAAGCACGACAAAGTCTTCATAGCCGGCTCTTTTTTGTTCTCCAAGGAATTTAATGATATTGATGTTTTTATCATTGCAAAAAAGGGCTACAAGGAAAAATGGGATGAAAATAAGCACGTGATCTTCCTATCAGAGAAAAGATTAACCAATCCTGTATTTCAGTCAGCTTCATTGATTTCAGCATCTAATTTCATGATACCAAATAACGCGAAGAAGAAAAAGCCCTCTTTATCAAGGCTGATGGGAACATACCATGAGGCAGTAATTGAGCATATGAGGAAAGAAAAAAAGCCGGAGTCTGTAAGAAGGCTTGTCTTCGATTACAATCTTTTTTGCAGGAACAGGCTGCTTAATGGCAGGGAGCTGAAAGAAATATCATCAAAAATCAAACTAGAGCATCTCGATATGCTTATGAAAGAATTGTGCAAAAATATTTTTTCAGAAACATATTTATACGTCGAAGTCCATACTTATATAAAAACGCTTGAAGAATCGATTAAGAACATCAAGCCAAACAGCCATTTAGTAAGATTCAAGAACGCATACGAGGAGATGATTTATGGAAGACAAAAAAGCAAAGCAGAAATTGCTTGAGATCTTTGGAAACCAAATAAAGTTTAACAAAAATTTTGATGATTACATTGTCAAATTAAAAGAAGGGATGTTAAATGACCTTATCGAGTGGTGCAGAAGATGCAAAGAAAACAAGGAGCTTGGCTCTGTCCCTTCAAAGAAGGAATTTAAGCATTTGTATGTGTTCTTCAGGAAAATAGCCTCTGATGTGAGAGCTGTACTGATCAAAGAGCAAAACAAAGATTTCATCGAGATAATCTTGGAGGATCATAAGGCATATGATGATGCGAGATTGAAGCTGGGTTATAAGAAAAGCTCGTATTATGGGAGCTAGGCATCTTCGGCATTACATTTTTAAATTGGACCGCATTTTCTTCATAAAAGGGGGTTTGGGCAATAGGGGGTAAGTATGAAAATAAACAGCCATAAATTGTTTTTAATAATTTTTTGCATGATTTTAATCAATTTATCAATAGTTTCTGCTATAACAATAACCCCCAGAATATCAAAGGACAACTACCAGATTTTTTTGTTTTCGATCCTGGGCTTTACTGACGCGACATTGTCAATAACAACTGATAAGATCGCTTTCACCAACATGCACCTTGAGCTTACAGAAGAATTTGTGAATACGAGCATGAAACTTGAAAGGCTTGCAGAGCCTGAAGAAGGAATAGGGGCGCCTGCTGGCGCATACCAACACATCAAAGTTGTAAACTCGAACATAAGGGATGCTGAGATGGAATCCCTGAAGATTGAGTTTAGAATCAAAAAATCATGGCTTGAAAGATTTGCCGAAGACCCGAATATTGTTCTTATGCGGTACAACCAAAAGGACAAGTGGATGGAGTTCCCGGCAAAAAGAATAGCAGAAAGCATAGATTATGTATATTACGAAGCAAAAGTCCCTGGCTTCGGATATCTGAGCTATTTTTCAATAATTGCGAACAGTTCCGTGGGTGTTGTCAGGCAGCCGATCATCGAGCTAGAAAAAGCAGAGGAGAAAATTCTCAATAAAAGCAATGATGCTGTAAGCGATGCCAATAAAGCTACTAATGCAGCATATCAGCAGCGTTCCGGCATAACTTCTTTTTTCGAATGGCTCTTCAAGGCATTTAAAATTTAAACAAACTTTATAAATAACAAATAAAAAACAACTGTTATGCCTCCGTAGCATAGTAGCTATTGCGCCACCTTGGTATCGTGCTAAAAAGGTGGAGGTCGCGAGTGCAACTCTCGTCGGAGGCTCTTTATTAACATAAAGGGGGCGTTATAATGAAAGTTTTATATGAAGGAAAAGAAACAGAGATACGCGAACTGCCTGAAGGCAGATATATGCCCAGACTGCCTTGCTATAATTGCGCAACACCGCCATTGATCAGCAGGGATAATCTTGGTGAAAGAATAAGGAAGCTTGGCTATGACAAATTCAACATCAACAAAAATGAAGTGGTTGTTGAAGTTCAAGGCCCATTTCAATATTTGCATATATCCGCATCTTGTTGTAGAAACCCGCGATAGAGCTAAGTGTATCTGCTAATGTGCTTTATCTAAAAGTATTTAAATGACAATAAGATGATGTGTTAAAATGGCAGCTGAAACAGCAATGTGGATGGGCATCTTCATTTCATTACTGTTCTTAATCTTTATGGCAATATTCATCCTTGCCTTTATTTTCTGGATCTTCATGATAATTGACTGCGCGAAAAGAACATTCAAGGACGAAACAGAAAAGATCGTCTGGATTCTGGTACTAGTTTTAGTCGGCTTAATCGGAGCGATCATATATTACTTTGTTGTAAAAGCCAAAGACAAAAAGTAATGCCAGACATAAATAACTCATAAAATTGTTATGTCTGGCAAACCTTAGTAAGCGATTTATTCTATGGCTTATTTTTGTCGCTTACTAAAGAAGCAAAAGCTATATAAATGAATTCTCGTTTATGGTTGCATATTGAAGGGCTCATGATCTAGTGGCTATGATGTCACCTTGACGAACGAGCGTAGCGAAGTGAGTCGAGGCTCGGAACGAGCGAAGCGAGTGACGCTGCCTTGACTAGCGTAAAACGTTCAAACTGGTGAATGTCGTCGGTTCAAGTCCGGCTGGGCCCATTATAACTTAAAAAGAGGTGTTTCAAATCAAGCAATACAGGGGCGTGTTTTTCATTGTTTTGGCTGTTGTCATCTTCATTCTTGCTTTTTTAATTGCAAGGCCATTCATTGAAGCATTGCTTACAGCTGCAGTTGTTGCTTACATTTTTTATCCGGTTTACAGATGGCTTCTGGCAAAAACAAAAAGGCCATACTTATCTGCATCAATAACAGTTATTCTCATATTGCTGATCTCAATAGCAGCAGCGTCTTTGCTGATAGGAGCGCTTTACAAACAGGCATATTCTGTATACAGCGCAGCCAAAGGCGGCTTTGCCATAGAGGGTTTTAAAATTTTTATCAATGAAAACATAAATAACTATATAACGCAGCTCTTAAAAGACTCTGCTTCTTTCATATCAGACCAGGCTTCAGGATTTTTGCTAAGCATCCCAAAAAAGCTAATATCCATGTTTGTTGCGCTCTTCACAATATTCTTCCTTTTAGTTAACGGCGAGCAGCTGCTGAAAAGGATAAAAGAAATCCTTCCGCTGAAAGAAAAACAAAAAGAGACTCTTGAAAAGGGAATTGGGAGCATGCTTTATGCTGTTGTATTCTGCACAATAATTGTTTCAATTATCCAGGGCATAATAGGCTTGATAGGATTCTATATTTTCAGGATTGATCATCCTATATTCTGGGCCCTTATACTGACGATTGCAGCAATGATACCTTTTGTAGGGTCATGGGTTGTCTGGCTGCCAGCTGCATTAATTAAGCTAATCAA
This sequence comes from Candidatus Woesearchaeota archaeon, assembly GCA_030651135.1. Classification (NCBI taxonomy): domain Archaea; kingdom Nanobdellati; phylum Candidatus Woesearchaeota; species Candidatus Woesearchaeota archaeon. Next base: position 77,138 of record JAUSCS010000009.1, on the reverse strand, counting down.
CGGCTATTATGCCGGCAGCAACACTGAAATCTTTCTGAGCATCGGGCTTTTAATTTATGGCGCGCTGCTGATTTCAACCATTGATAACATAATAAAGCCGAAAATTATAGGCGACAGGTCAAAGCTTCATCCTGTTTTTGTGCTTATCGGAGTTTTAGGCGGCCTGGTTTTGTTCGGCTTTGTAGGCGTGCTGATAGGCCCAGCCATCATGACATTGTTTGTAAACATAATTGAATTCTATAGGGAGTCTATCCAAAAATGAAATTAATTGTCAAAGACATGGATATTGCAACAGGGGATGTTTTAGTGGCAATACTCAACCAAAAAGATGCTGCAAAAATGGATTTGCATGCATTGGACAGGATTAAAATAAAAAAAGGAAACAAGCTTGAAACTGTTGTGCTTGATATTGCAGAAAGCGAAAAGGCTGTTCCAGAAGGGCATATCGGAGTTTTCGAGGAGATTATTGATTCTCTGAATTTAAAAGACAAGGACATTGTTGAGATAATTCCTGCAAGAAAGCCCTTGTCAATTGATTTTATAAAGAAGAAGCTTGACGGCGGAACTTTGGATAAAAAAGAGATTGACCAGATTGTGTGGGACATTGTGCACAACAAGCTGGATGCAATAGAGCTCACTTACTTTGTTTCTGCCTGCTATGCAAACAGAATGACTATGAAAGAGACAGCTTTGCTGACAAAGGCAATGTCTGACATTGGCGAAAAGCTAAAGCTGCACCGCTATCCTGTTATGGACAAGCACTGCTCTGGAGGCGTTGCTGGCAACAGGACAACAATGATAATAGTTCCGATAATTGCAGCAGCTGGCCTGGCAATTCCAAAAACATCTTCGAGAAGCATTACAAGCCCAGCTGGAACAGCAGACACAGTTGAAGTGCTTACAAATGTCAATATTCCGCTTCCTAAAATGAAAAAGATTGTTGAAAAGACAAATGGCTGCTTAGTGTGGGGCGGCGCTCTTAATCTCGCTCCTGCAGATGATAAGATTATAAAAGTTGAAAAGCCTCTTGCAATAGATGCAAAATCGCAGCTGCTTGCCAGCGTTATGGCAAAAAAGGCATCTGTTTCTGCAACGCATGTTTTGATTGACATTCCTTATGGCAAGGGCTCGAAAATTTTGGATAAAAAATCAGCATTGCAGTTAAAAAAAGGCTTTGAAGAATTAGCTAAAGCTCTTGGGATGATTGTTAAAGTTATTTTAACTGATGGTACGCAGCCAATAGGAAATGGAATCGGGCCTAGCCTTGAAGCTCGTGATGTTTTATGGATTTTAAGAAATGATCCCAGAGGGCCTCAGGATTTGAGAATAAAAGCACTGAATATGGCCGGTATGATGCTTGAAATGGGGTATAAAGCGAAGAAGGGAGAGGGCCTGAAAAAGGCATCTGAAATAGTGAATGATGGAAGAGCTTACAAAAAATTTATTGAAATAATAAAAGCGCAGGGCGGAAAAGAAATTATGCCGCAGGACATAAAAATCGGCGAGTTTGCCTATACTGTGCTTTCGCCAAAACAAGGTGTTGTTAAGATTGTGAATAATCATTCAATATCAAAGATCGCAAGGATTGCAGGCGCTCCGCAGAACAAGGGAGCAGGTGTTTATCTTTACAAGCATGTCGGCGATAAAGTGAATAAAGACGAAACATTATTTACAGTATACGCAGAAAGCCAGAGAAAGCTGGATTATGCTGTTTCAGCTATTAAAGAGTTTGATGGCGTTGTTGTTGTGTAATTATCTGGATTCTTCTGAATAAGAAAGTTGAAATAGATGAGAAGCTTCTTTTTGAAAAGTTAAAAGAGGAAAAAAGCAGCCTTTCTAAGCTGAAGTTTCCTTCAAAAGAAGAATACGAAAGAGACTTAAACAATTTGATTAATTTCTTTCCTCCTTACGAGCAGGTTAAAAAAGAAGTTGCAGATTCAGGAGCAGAAGAAAGAGCTTGAAGAAAACATAATCCCGCAGATAGAGCAAAGAAGAAAGCTTGCTGAAGAAAAGCAGGAAGCTGTTGTTTATGAGTCATTAGAGGGTATGAAATCAGCATTCAACCTTATTCTGGAAACGCTGAATAAAGGAGAAGAATATCTTGTTTTTACACTGGGAGAAGAGCTTAAATTAAAGGAAACTATCATATTTTTTCAGAATTTTCATAAAAAAAGAATTGAGAAAGGAATTAAAGCAAGATTAATATCCAATATTAAGCTAAAAGATACTCTATTAGAGCATCATAAACATCCAGGAATGAGATTTAGATTTACAGAACAATCAATACCAATAGGAATCTTCATATTTAATGGCAATGTAATGACTGTGGTCTGGCATGAGAAACCAACTGCCTTTATTATTCATTCCAAACAAAATTATGAATACTACAGGGAATTCTTTGAGGATATGTGGAAAAATGCAATGCCTTAAACGAAACATTTATATAGTACTGTAATATTATTGTTACATATGTCACAAAATAATTACAATATTAAAATCATCGAATCGCTTTTCAAGAGCGACAATCACATCAGAGGGCTTGCTAGGCTGTTAAAAACCAATCAAACCACCATTGCAAGAAAAGTCCATGAATTGTACGGAGATAATATTGTTGATTTTAAGCAAGAAGGAAGAAATAAGGTATTTTTTCTGAAAAAAACACTGGAGGCAAAGCAATATGCTTATCTTGTTGAACCGCATAAGCTATTAGAGATATTAAAGAAGTACCCTCATTTAAGGAGGATCATAGAGCTAATCAGGAGAAATCAAAAAATAAGCTTGGCAATCCTATTTGGCTCATATGCAAAAGGCATTGCAGCTAAAGGCAGCGACATTGATATCTACATAGACACCAAAGATGCTAAGCTAAAAGAAGAAGTGGAGCAGATAGATTCAAAAATAAGCGTAAAAATAGGCAGCTATAATAAGGATAGCCTGCTTATTAAAGAAATAGAAAAAAATCATGTGATAATAAAAGGCACTGAGATTTACTATGACAAAAATAAATTTTTTGATTAAGCTGCATAAGCAGGAAAAACTGCAGGAAGTTGAGCCAAGTGAGGATATTAAAGAAGCGTACATCCTAAGGTCAAATGAATCTTTATCTTCAGCAAAGGCTCTATTGAAGATAGGCAACCTTAAAGACGCAGTTGCATTGGCATATTATTCCATGTACCATTGCCTTCTTGCGGCATTGTTTAGGATAGGCATAAAATGCGAAAATCATGCTGCCTCAATAATACTTCTCAAAAAAGCATTTGGAATTGACAATGCCAAAATTTCAAATGCAAAATCTGAGAGGGTAGACAAGCAGTACTATGTTGATTTTGCAGTTAACCAGAAAGAAGCATCTAATTCTATCAAGATTGCTGAAGAATTCATTACAGAGATGAGCAATCTTATGGCTAATCTAAATGAAGAGAAGATAAAAGAGTATCATGGAAATGTCAGAATTTTCCATCCAGTCTTTGACTGGTGGCAGAAAGCCAACCTTTTTCATATGTGGAAAATTCTGAGCATGCTCAAATGTCAAAAATGTTTGCATTTTTGAGCAAATTGGAAATGTGAACATTTCCAATTAACCGCCTGATGCGATGGAACGCAGCTACATGCCACCCATCTATGATGGGTGGTTTTTGACAGGCAATTGGGCTCTTTATTGAAGAAGATGAAGAGAAGGGAAAAGAAGCGGAGGAGCCTAAAACAAAAACTATAAATACTAAATAACATATAGCTGCAATAAGGGGTGATAAATATGGTTGATGCAAATCTTATTGTTACATATGATCCTGCACATGCAGGAAGCACAAAGGCCGAGATAGAAGCGTTGTTGAAAGAGCTGAAAGTAAAGCCTAAATTTCTGAAGTCAGGCATTGACGGAGTGTTCATGATTCGGGCTCCAAATCCGAAGAAGATTGTAAGCTCGCTGTTAAACAAGGCAAAAAAAGACATCTCTAAATTTGAGCAGACATTCCACTATACGCCTATAGACAAATGGGTAAAATCCACTGTAAAAGACATGCAGAAAGGAATAAAGGGCCTTATTAAAGGCATAAAGCCGAATGACAGATGGAAGATGGAATTAAATAAAAGGCATTATGACAAGGAAGGCGTAACGGATCTTATTTTAAAGCTTACCGAAGTTATTGACAGGAAGAATGTTGATCTTGAAAAGCCGCAGAAGATCATAAAAGTAGAGATATGCGGCAACAAGGCAGGATTGGCTTTGCTGAAAGCTGATGAATTGCTTGATGTGCTTAAGATGAAGAAATGATTTTGGTTTATTTGTATATCTGAATTACAGCCATATCTTTAAATGTTACCATTCTAGAATAGAAATGTTTATAAATATACCACTTAACTTTACATAATTGTTTCAAGAGGGGATGGAATGATAGAAAAAGCTAAAACTATTTCAGTTATCGCTGTTGGGAACAGTAAAGAGGATAAAGTGCCCGATAGAAAGGGCATCGGGCAAAAAGGCTATCTTGTCAGAAATTTTGGGCTTCAAATTGATGAACTAAACATTTCTAAATTGTGGCTAATAGAAACAAAACCAAATGATGATGCTGGCTATTATGAAATAGCGGAAGAAATTTTGATTAACCCCGTCATTCATTCTTATGCCCTATATGCTGGTTTTGATCCTTTTGCAGAAAAATATTTTAATAAAAAGCATGTTGGAGACTGGATTCTGCGCTTTGGCTTTAAGACGCAGCCCTTTGTTAGTGATGTGGAGGGTGAATTTGTCCAGCGAGCAATAAAAGATGTTTTAGGAATAGAGCTCAGCTCTTTAAGAACAGCAAGCCAGTATACGCTTAGAGGAAAATTAAACAAAAAAGATCTTGAAGTGATTGCAAACCAAAGCCCGATTGACTCGAAATGCCATAAAGTCATTTATTTTCCTATTGACATGGATAATATGGGCGCTATGCAAAGCCCTATTAGCAAAAGGCACCAGAGATTGATTTACAGAAAATAAAAATGGCAATAGATGAATCAGTAAAATTTGAATGGGGAAAATTTTTGAATTTAAAACATGAAGAGCTTGATAGTTTTGTTGCCCATCACAGATTGGCTTTTCTTCCAGGTGAGGCGGCAGTTGTTCAGAAAGAAATGAAAAAAGAACTGCCCTACTGGAAAAATAAAGGCATTGAAATAAACTCTGATTTTGCACAAATGTTTCTTAAGATGGTTGATCAGCAGTGGTGTGAGCATTCAGCGCATGGAACAAGCAAAGGAAGAATAAAACTTCTCGATTATTCTCTTGGCAATGGCGTTGAGCCAATCATAACGCAATATAAAAACCTCATTAAGGAAACAATCTTCCATGCTTCTGAATTTTTAAATAAAGATTTTGTCGCATCAATGTTCAAGGACGATGCAGGCATAATTTACATGGGTGTTTTTGAAGGCAGCAAAGTTGGTTTTGATCATAAGAAATTTGTCAAGCTTGGCCTTGCGTACAAATGCGAAACACACAATTTCCCATTCAAGATTTATGCAATAGGCGGCACAGAAACAGCATTAGGCGGAGACATAAGAGACATTTTGGCAGTTCTTGGTGATTTAAGAGGAGCAACTTATGTGCTATGCCTTCCGCCACCTGATTTGGACTTGAAAAAAGTTCCTAAAGGCGTTCATCTTCCGATTCAATATTTGCTTGATGGGGTAAAGGGAAATGAAAGTTATGGAAATAAATTTGGAGTTCCTACAGTAATCTCAAAAATAGATGCCAATAGAATATTTGCTACCAATCCTTTATGTTTCTCGGGTGCTTTTGGCGTGGTGGATATTGACGAATATCTCAAGGCACAAAGGATTATGCCCGGAGATAAGCTAGTTGCATGGGGAGGCGCAACAGGAAGAGATGGCTTAGAAGGCGCTACCATGGCTTCAATGGGCGGGCATGTTATTGGCAAAGGAGCCCTAACAGAGACTGAGAAAAAACAGGCAAAAAGGCTAAGCGGTGCAGTTCAAATCGGAAACCCTGTTGTTCAGCAGGCATGGGCTTATGTCCTTAACAGATTTATTTTTCCAATGAGCATAATAACCAAGCAAAGAGATACTGGCGGCGGCGGCTATAATGCAAGTTGCTTTGAATTGTTTGAAATGAGCAATGGCGGAGTTCTTTATCTAGACAGGATTTGGACAAAAGAAAAAGGCCTAACAGACCTTGAATTGATTTTGTCAGAATCACAGGAAAGGCAGACTGCAACTGTTCGGCCACAGCACGCAAAAACATTAGTGGAAACAATGGAATATTTTGGTGTTCCTGCAGCTGTTTTAGGAACTTGCACAGGAGATGGCAGAATCAGATTAACGAAGAATAATGGAAAGACTGTTGTTTTTGATGCGAATGTTAATTTCTTAAGAAATGGCAAGCCAAAGGTTAGGAGAACAGCTATTTACAAAGAGCTCCAATTGCCAGAGCCTATTATAAAAAGAAAAAAAGACCTTACAGAAGATTTTCTGAAAGTATTGGCTTACCCAACAATAGGAAGCAATGAGATGGTTATGGCGAGGAAATTTGACCATCATGTAGGCAATGCAACTGTCCACGGCCCACTCTCAGGCCCTCATTATGATGCGCCAAACGATGCTGCTGTGATTCAGCCATTTATGGATTACTATAAAGGCGCTGTTATTTCCATAGCAATTAACTCGAGAAGGGGAATAAAGAGCGTCAGGAATATGGTTAAGTCAATGTTTGATGAGGGCATTATGAGAAATATAGTTGCCGGAGGAAATCCCCATCATATGGCAACAGGCGACAATTGGTCATTTGCAAACATAAAAAGAGATGATGAGGAATTAGGAAGAATGGCTGTGGGTTATCAGACTTTTGCTGATATGGTTGTTTTATTTGAAGCGCCAGGCATAGTAGGCAAAGACAGTTCCAATAACAATCATGTGGAAGACGGAGAAAAGTACTATATTCCCACAATGCTTCATTTTTCAGCAATGTCAGTTATAGACGATGTAAGAAAAACATTAACATCATTTGCAAAAAATCCTGGAAATCTGATTTATCTTGTTGGTTCACCTACTAAAGCAGAGTTGGGTGGCTCTGTATTTTATGCGATACAGCATTTTAAAAGAAAAGGAAAAGACGAGTTTGCAGGAGGAAAGTCAGAGTACCATGTTGATGGTTATATAGGTAATAAAGTTCCGGAATTGGACGAGCAGTTAGCAAAAAGAACATATCATGACCTACATCATATTGTTCAAAATTGTGTGAATGCAGATCCAAAAGAAAGCATTATCCGCTCTTCAAAAATAATTGCAGCTGGAGGCCTTGTGACTGCCCTGGCTTTAATGGCTTATGGTGGAAGACATGGAATGCAAATAACGCTTTGCGATAAGGATTTCTCCTCATTAGAAAACCATGAGCTTTTATTCTCAGAAACTCTTACAAGAGCATTATTTGAAGTAGATGCACACAGACATAAAGAATTTGAGAATATGATGAACAGAACGCATATACCTTATAATTTAATCGGGCTTACAGACTCTACCCAAGATTTCAAAGTTGTCTGCCCTGACTTAACACCCGCTGTTTCGACAACACTAGATAAAATAGGAAAGGCATGGAAATCTGCTTACAATTTCGCAGAACTTCCATGAATAAAAATGCCGACAAAAAAACCAAAAGCTGCAATATTGTGGTTGCCTGGTAAAAACAGGTATAGGGAAAGTGAATGGTCCTTGAAGCATGTGGGCTTTGAAGTAGAGCATGTCTTCATGAATGACCTGCTCTCAAAAAAGAAAAGTGTTCTTGAATATTCTTTGATATTTGATATTGGAGGATTTGGCTTTGGGGATTATAATTTTGCAGGCTCACTGGCTGGAAAATATTTCCTGCATCCCAATGTGAAATCTGAAATGGAGCGGTTTGTAGATGAAGGCAGGCTTTTTTTGGGTGTGTGCAATGGTTTTCAGGATTTGACAGTGGCTGGGCTTATTTCAACAGCAAAAAAACCATTTGGGGAAGTTAATTTAGCACTTTATGATACAGATGCCGGAAGATTTATGGATTATCCTGTAAGTCTTGATAATGTCAACAGAGGAAAATGCATATGGACAAGAGGAATTGATGATGTGCTGCTTATGCACATGGATAATGGGGAAGGAAAGTTAGTCACAAAGGGATACTATCGCAATGATATTGCTGTTTTGAAAAAACTTCGGAATAATGATCAGGTTGTATTTACATATGTTACACCTGAAAGAAAAATGTTGGGAAAAAGACAAAGCAATCTAAGGGCAGATCCAACAGGTTCTGTTGACCATATTGCAGGCATATGCAATTATAAAGGCAATGTGCTTGGGATGATGCCTCATCCAGAAACAACTAACCCATTGTCAGATCCTTTGTGGACAAGAGATGGAGCCAGAAAAGAGCCTTCGGGCTTAATTTTGTTCAGAAATGCTTACGAGTATGTTAAATGAGAATGATTTAAGATGAAAGAAAAAATAATTGTGCTTGATTTCGGAGGCCAATACACGCAGCTGATAGCCAGGACAGTAAGGCAGTGCAATGTTTTTTCGGAAATAAAGCCCCATGATTGCAGCCTTAACAGCATCCTGGAAGAAAAACCAAAGGGGATAATCCTTTCAGGAGGGCCTAGAAGCGTATATGAAAAAGGAGCTCCTCTTGCTGACAAGAAATTATTTGAACAGGGAATCCCGATGCTGGGCATCTGCTATGGAATGCAGCAGATGAATCATACACTTGTAAATAAGGATTGGTGGAACAAATATTTTCTAAATTTCTTTTTTGGAGACGGAATTCTTCATGGAGAACATATTGTAAAAGAGTATGGCGAAAAAGAAATTAAAATCGACAATGCTCACCCGTTGTTTTCACGTTTAGATGAAAAAATTATTGGCTGGATGAGCCATGGCGACAGTGTTGATGGAAGAAGGCTGGCAAGCGGATTCAGGGTGATTGCAGAAACAAAAGACCATGTTGCGGCAATAGCGAATGACAAAAAGAAAATTTACGGCGTTCAATTCCATCCTGAAGTGACCCACACGCCAAAGGGAAAAGACATTATTTCTAATTTTGTGCATGATATTTGCGGCTGCGGCAGCGGCTGGACAATGGGAAATTACATAGAAGAGTGCAAAAGATACATAAAAGAGACTGTTGGAAAAAACGACGTTATATGTTTTGTAAGCGGAGGAGTTGATTCAAGCTTTGTCGCAACAGTTCTTGCAAAGACAGAAGGCATAGGAAAAATTTACAATGTTTATATCGAAGGGTTGATGAGAAAAAACGAGACAGAGGAGGTTGAAGCCAGCTTAAGAAAAACAGGTGTAGCGCTGATAGTTGTGAAAGCTGAGGACAGATTTATCAATGCAATAGAGGGGATGAGCGACCCTGAACAAAAAAGAAAAACAATTGGCAATTTATTTGGAAAAATAATGCAGGAAAAATGCTCTGAGTTAAAGCTTGATCCTGAAAAAACATTCCTTGCTCAAGGGACGCTGTATACTGATAGGATAGAAAGCGGAAAAGGAGTAGGCAGGAAAGCGGCAACAATAAAATCACACCACAACGTAGGATGCAAATTCATAGAAGAAATGGAAAAAAGTGGAAGGATTGTAGAGCCAAACAGATTGATATTCAAGGATGAAGTCAGGGAAGCAGCAAGAGAAATTGGGCTTCCCCCCACTATTTCTGAAAGGCAGCCATTTCCAGGGCCAGGTCTCGGAATAAGAATAGTAAATGGAAATCCTGAATGGGTAAACGATGCACTTTACAAAATAAATGATAGAGTAAGCCAGATAGCAAGAGAAGAAGGACTAGAAGGGTATGTATTGCCGATAAAAACAGTAGGAGTGCAGGGAGATGGAAGAACTTACTCTTATTTGGCTTTGTTGAGAGGAGAAAGAAACTGGCAAAAGATAAGAAAAGCAGCTAAAAGAATTCCAGAAGAGATTCATGACATTAATAGAATTGTGTATGAAGTTAAACCTAGAGCTGATCCTGTAAATATTTCTTCCTTAATACCTACAACTGTAAGCAGAGAAACAATTGATTTATTGAAAGATGTTGACTACGAAGGAAGAGGAATAATAGATGATTATGGGTTTAGCAGGAATATAAGCCAGACAATATTTGTATTGTTTGGAGCTGACATCTATAATGCTGGAAAGAGAAGTGTTGCATCAAGGAATGTTTTAACTGATGATTTTATGACAGTTTCCCCTATAGAACCTCTAGATGTCAAAAGAGAGAATTTAGCAGAATACCGAAAAAAAAATATGATCAGAATGTCATGGGAATGCCTTGATGAAATTCACGATACTTTGATAAAAAAATACAATGTCGGCGCATATGTAATTGATGTTACAGACAAGCCGCCGGCAACAACGTGCATGGAGTGAGGGGAAAAAATAAAATGACACAAAAACTGGGAGAAGATTACGAAAATCGCGAAGCCAAGTCAGTTGAAGCTGCAAAGAAAGCAATAGCAAATTCAAAAGCCGATCTGTTCTCAAGGCGCATAGTCGGCGGGTTTTTTTCTGATTTATACGAAACAATCCATCCTGAATATTATTCTTTCTCAACCTGCGACAGCGTAGGCAGCAAATTAATGCTGGCTCATGCCTCTGTGCAATATCCTGAATTATCAGATCTTCTGCAAAAACAAAGAATAGCGTCAATTGCCGGAAAATTTGACACAATTGCAATTGACGGCATTGCAATGAATGTAAATGATGCTGCTCCGTGGGGAAGCGCATTTTTTGATCAGCTCACTAAATTTACAGCATGCCAGGCTGCTTATGAAGAGAAAGAGATTGCAGGCGATGTTGAGCTCGGGCTCATAAAAGCAATGAAATTAGCAGATGTTTCCAACATTCTCAAAGTGCCTAAAATAAATCTCGGAAAATGTGAAACAGCATCTTTAGAGGAAACAATAACAACAGTTGATGAAATGCATGGTTTCGAGCTGGTGTTTTCGGGCTTCGGCTTTATCAGCAAAAGGGATGTTCTTGAGAAAGGCGTATTCACGGAAAATGGATTTGAGTTTTATATAAAGCCAAAGCAAATTATTGTTGGGTTTGAGTCATCCGGACTTCATTCAAATGGCTATACTGCAGCAAGATTAAGATTGCTTAATGGGCATTTTGAAAAAAGGGAAAAATACAGGAAAGAATACACGGGATGGTTCCATCTTGATGAAAAAGTTCCTGGCTATGGCTCAAAAACATTTTTAGAAGTTCTGCTGGAGCCGACTATAATCTATTCGAGGGCAATGGCAAGGATCGCAAAAGAATTTCCCTATGTCATTGGCGTCAATATAACAGGAAACGGACTGGCTAATTTTAACAGAGCCGGCAAAAATGTGGAGTATGTTATAGATGATCCAATCACGCCGCAGCCCATATTCGAATTATTTGAAGAGGAAGTGGAAGGGCAATTCAAAAAAGGCAAGATCACAGAAAGATATGATGCAGAAAAAATATACCGAAAACTGAATATGGGAATGGGGTTTGCATGCATTGTAAATAAAAATGATGCAAATAAAGCAATTGAATTGGCTAAGCAGGAAGGAATCAAAGGCAAAATAATAGGCCATGTAGCTTCCGGGTCTGGCGATTTAAAAACAAAACTCATCCTGCCTGGAAAAAAGCCTGTTGTGTTTGAAGGGTATATGTAAAACAAAAGAGGTTAAAACGACAAGATTAACAGCCATATTCGGCTCAACAAGCGACGAAGAAAAGGTGCTGCCGGGAATTGTGAGGGCGGGAAAAGAACTGCCTAGCTTGGAGGTTGCAGTTTTCTATGCTTCCGCAGACAACACGCCTGAAAAGGTTGCTAAAATAATGGCTGAACTTAAAGCCCGAACTGAAATGAAAGTTTACATATGCGGAGCTGGCATGAGCAATGTTCTCACCGGAGTTGTAAAGACCTACGCAACAATCTCAGATATTGTAATAGGCATACCAATAACAGACAGCGTTACTCATGGATTAAGCTCATTCCTTTCAACAGCAGAAAAGCCGCCTTTAAATCCCGTATTGACAGTAGGCTTGGACAACAGCTATGCTGCATTAAACATAGGATACAGATTCCTGCAGAGCAGGTTTAATGAAACAATTGCTGTTCTGAATAACGAGCATATCGGCAAAGAATCCATGGATGAATTAGAAAAAGCTTTTAATGATCTGAATCTAAAATACCAAATCAAAGATATTGAAGAAATTAAGAGGAACGATGTTGTTGTAACCATCTTTAACAGCAGAGGGAATTACATTAATCGCATCGATAGGCAGCTAAGAAATGGTGTTCAAATATGCATCAGAGAACCGCCTATTTATGACTTTTTTGAATATATGAGAGACCTGCATGAGACAGTAGCAACGGGTGTTGTGAGCATCGGTTCTTATAAAAATGCAGTGCAGATTGCTGCGCAATTGACGCAAAGCTATGCAGCCTTTGGTATAATAGAAGAAGCAAAACAAAAGAAATCAAAAACGTTAAATGACCATAATGGCGTGCTTGTTGTCAATGGAGAAGTGAAAACTTTATAGTGAATAAAAACGAGAAGTGTGAAAGATTTTAATTGGAGGTAATAAAAATGATTGAAGGATTAGAAGCATTAGCAAATATGGAATATCCTGGAAGATTTATCATAATCGGCCAAGATCTTGGTAAAGAAAACAACATACTTGTTTACGGCATTACAGGAAGAAGCCCGCCAAGCCAAGCAAGAAAGCTCGTAGAAGATAAGGATGCAGAGGTTGGAAGCGGGGTAATTCGAACAGATGTCACAGACAAAAAGCAGCTGGAAAAAGGAAATCCTGCTTTGCTGATTTATCCTGCAATAGCATTAATAAACAATGCGCTAATTGTCAGCAATGGGGCACAAACAGCATTAATCTATAGGGCAGCCAAAGCTAATCCTCTTAAAACAAATGCTGCAAAAATATTAAACGAGGCTTTTGAAATAGCATCTCCTCAATATGATTCTAAAAATGGCTGGATTGATATAACGAAGCATGAACCTGATGATCCGAATTTCACGCCAAGGATAAGCGGCTGCCTGCAGCCAGACAGCGCCGCGTTTTACATAATGAGAAGAGACCAAATGGGTTCTAGGCATGATGATTGTTATGATATTGCTTTAGAAGGAGGCAAAGGAAAATTAATTGCAACTTATAGTGGAAAAAACATTGATCCACTGCCTTCATTTGCGGGGGGGCCTCTTGATGTTGGTTTAGAGGGCAAAACAATTGACGAAACTGCAAAAGAAGTTTATGATGCATTGGCGCCTCTTGAAATCAGGGGAATGGAGGATCCTGCAAAGGATTTCCGTGTTGGAGTTGCAGTTGTTTATTCAAACAGAAAAACATCAGAAAATAAAATATCAATAATAAATAGATGCGATTTGGGAGGAAAATAAAATGCCAGAATCAGAAAAAGAAAATCATGACTTTCCAAAACAAGTTTCATTTGTGAATATGGATGCGCTGCTCGGAGATCTTGCTAAGATCTATGGTGATTTGCCATTAGACCGCCATTTGCCTACAACCAAAGGAGATTTAATAGGCAAGATCAAAGAAATAATAAAAAGCTCTTCGATTATTTTTGATAGAAAAATCTCCTGCAGATATGGCGAGAATCCGCATCAAAAGGCATCGGCTTACGAAGATAAAAACTTTAATGGGTCTTCCATTTTGCATGTTGATCCGCTTCATGGAAAGCCTCTCTCTTACAATAACATAATTGATGCTAATGCAGCTTTAGAATCGGTTTTGGAACTAAAAAAGCCAGGCGTCTCTGTAATAAAACATACAAATCCGTGCGGCTATGCTACTGGGGAAACATTAGCAGAGGCCTTTGAAGCAGCATGGTTTGGCGATCCAGTTTCTGCATTTGGCTCTGTAGATGCCTTTAACAGAAGGCTTGATTTAGAAACAGCGCAGAAGATTATAGATACTAATAAAGCTCAGAAATCCTTTGTTGAAGTTATAATTGCCCCTGAATATGAGCCAGATGCCCTTGAAGCTTTAAAAGCATGGAAAAAAGACATAAGATTGCTGGCTGTTGGTGATTTGATCAGAGGCTATGCAGGATTGGAGATAAAATGCGTAATAGGCGGATTATTAATGCAAACTCCTGATGACAGGCTGTATTTAGAAACAATCGAGGATTTGTTTGAAGGCGCTTATCAAATAATTGAAGGAGAAGATGTAAAAACAATCGGCATTGTAACAGATGCAAAGCCAAGCACGAGCTTGATGGGGAATTATGACCATGCATGGAAAGCAGCAAAGCATACAAAATCAAATGCCATAGTTATTGCGAGAGAGTATAAGCCAGGGCATTATCAAATACTGGGAATGGGGGCTGGCCAGCCAAACAGGGCTGTTTCTGTCAGAATTTCTGCTGAAAAGGCAAGGGAAAATCTGGCAAGAGAATTTGATGAAAGATTTAAAGCCAACTTGCAGCCTGAAGAAGATCATATGTACGGCAAAAGAAAAAAAGAATACATTGAATTGCAAATGGGAAATTGTGCCTTGGCATCAGATGCCATGTTTCCTTTCAGAGACGGCATAGATGATGCAGCCAAAACCGGCATTAAGCACATAATACAGCCAGGCGGATCTAAATACGATGATGATGTTATCAAAGCCGCAAACGAATATGGCATAGCCATGATCTTTACAGGAATGAGGCATTTTAGACATTGAACAAGGAGGTGAAAAATGGCAATTGATAAAAAACTAATAACACCGGAGATCATGAACAACACTTTGAAGAGAGAAGTCTACCCTGAAATTGATGTCAGAACTCCGCCCAAAATGGGCAAGGTAAGAACTGTTTATGATGTCACAGATAATGAATTGATCATGATATCAAGCGACAATCTTTCAACCCATGATGTTGTGCACAAAAGACGAGTATACGCAAAGGGGGAAAACCTTGATGCAATCTCCTCATATTTTTTTGAAAAAACAAAGCATATTGTTCCAAATCATTTTATCAGGAACATTGCGCCCAACACATGGCGTGTGCTGAAAGCAAATCCAATATTGGTTGAGATGGTTTTCAGAAAATATCTGACAGGCTCTGCATGGAAGGATTATGAAAAAGTAAATGGACCTGAAAAAGGAATGGAATTCTGCGGTGTAAAATTAAGGCCAGGCTATAGAAAAAATGAGAAATTAGATGAGGTAATATTTACGCCAACAGCAAAAGGCCAGGCTAAAGATTTTTCAATCCCTGAGTTCAGGGGATTGAATCCAGAAGCAAATGACCCTAAACTTACAGCAGAGATCATAAAAAGAAATTATGAGGCATTTGGCTTAAGAAAGCCGGAAGACCTTACCCACATAATGGATATTGGATTTGAGCTATACAATTTTATAAATTCTTATCTGGAATCCAAAGGAGATTTGCCAGCAGACACAAAATGGGAGTTCGGCTATCTGCCTAGCGATGTTATTGGACTAATAGACGAGCATGTAACGCCGGATTCCTCAAGATTCTGGAACAAAGAGAAATATAAGTTTAACCCTGAAAAAAATGAATTTATAATCGTGCAGGCTGACAAGCAGCATTTCAGAGATCATGTAGAAAGCCTTGGTTTGCACAAGGATGAAAAAAAGCTTGCAGAATATTGGATGCCTGATGATGTCATGGTAGAGGGGATAGTAAAATATTGCAATATACGGGAAGCAATAACAGGAACATTGCCTGAAATAACAACAGCGCCGAGGAAAAAGATCATATTGGAAGCATTAGCAGAAGAAGGATGTTTGAGGTGAACCAAGTTGAAAGAAGAAAGAACTCAGCCAAAACCAAGATTTCCAAAAGATTACAAGGTAGATACAACTAAATTGGCAGCAGGAAGATACGGGACTTTTGAGATGGTTGACATCTGGGGGGATGAAAAGACCTTTGAATATAGCTTATATGTTCAAGGCGAAGCAGCAAGGACATTGGCAAAATTATACCCCGATATTGTTTCTGTGGATTTGGCAGAAGAGATCGCAGAAAAAGCGTCATTAAGGCACATAGACCCTGATAGGATAAGGGAATTAGAAGAGAAAGGAAGCCATGATGTTATTGCAATTAACACGTCATTGGAAGAAAAAGTAAGCCCTGAAGCAGGATCCCACATAAATAAAGCAAAAACAAGCGCAGACACGACACAGCCAGCAAGAGCAATACAGCTAAAACTGTCTTTGTGTGTAATCGCGGATTCCGTAGAAAACTTAAGAGATATTTTAATAGATAAATCTTCATTATGGATTGATAAGCCACATATGGATGAAACACATGGTTACGATGCTCTTCCAACAGTCGCTGGCAGGCCTTTTGCACATTACGCAGAAATGCTTCAGTCCGGACTAGACGTTCTAAGATTTGTTTATGAACATTCGGTTATTGGAAAATGGGGAGACGCTACAGGTAATCATCACTCTGCTTTGGCTTTAGGCATTGATGGGATAAAATTACAGGAAGAATATTGCAAAAAACTAGGAATTGGCTTTATGGACGCTGCAACACAATTGCCGGGGCTAGAGTTCGAAGCAGACATTGCATATGTTATGTCGAGATTGGGGGAAACAATGAACAACATTGCAAAATATATTGCGTGGGGAAGAAGCGATGATGTCAATATTTTCATCAATGCTGCTCCGCAGAAGAAAAAAGGTTCTTCTGCAATGCCTCATAAAGATGCTAAAAACGGCAACCCGACAGAAGAAGAGCAGTTTATGTCAGCAAGAAACTACCTGGCAGGCAATCTCGTCACCGCTTTAATGAATTGTGAGATGCCTTATGCAAGAAATTTAGCTGCATCGGCAAACTCAAGAATAAATCTCGAAGATGGGTTTAAATTTACAGATCATGCAATAAGAAGATTGGCTAACATTGCCTATTGGATCGAGTTAAGGGAAGAGAGAGCAAAAGAAAGAGTTTTAAGAAGCTATGGAATTGTTACAGCCCAATTAGTAATGACTTATTTGACAGATCACAGAAAAGTAAAGGACCCATTAACAAGGAACCAGGCTCATGATTTGATGGGGGAATTAGCAACTTGCGCCTGGAATTCTAGAACGGCATTTATTGATGTTTTACTGACGAATGAGCAAGTTACAGGCAGATTAAATGAAACAACTTTGAGAGAGATAACAGACCCGCTAAAATATATAGGACAAAGCAAGGAGATTGTTAGATTAATTGCTGACAAATATCACCATAAAAAAACATTGTAGGAGTAAACAAAATGGCAAAAGTCTTAGTTATTGGATCAGGCGGAAGAGAGCATGCATTAGGGTGGAGTATTGCTCAGGATCCTAAAGTGGATGAAGTACTATATGCTCCTGGAAATGCAGGAACTGGAAAAGATGAAAAATGCAGGAATGTGGACATTAATGTGGCAAAAAAAGAGAATGTTGACAGACTTTATGATCTTGTTATGAACGAAAAGGTTTATATGGTTGTTGTCGGTCCAGAGCAACCTTTGGTTGACGGCATTGTTGATATTTTCAACCAAAGGGGGTTTTATAGAATATTTGGCCCAAGAAGTGTTGCTGCTGAAATAGAATCTGACAAATTTTTATCGCATGATTTAATGGCGAACTCAGGTATTCCTCAGGCAAGATCTATTTGCTGCTCTACAACATCAGAAGCTTTAAATGCCATACACCAAATGAGTACAAGCAAAGGCGTTGTTATTAAAGCCCGCGGTTTGACGGCAGGAAAGGGTGTTTATGTCTGTGGTAGCAAAGAAGAAGCTTTATCTAAATTAGAGGACCATGCTAAGCTGTATGGGCCTAATGTTTTGGTTGCTGAAAGATTGTTTGGACAGGAATTTTCTGTTTTTGGAATTTCTGATGGTGAAAGAGTAATTCCTTTAGAAATGTCTGTGCAAGATCATAAATGTTTGCTTGATAATGATTTGGGTCCTAATACGGGTGGAATGGGTGCTTATGGCCCAGCTCCTATTGCAGACAAAGGGGTGGTAAGGTATGTTGCAGATACAATGATGACTCCATTAGTCAGGAAAATGAAAGGGGAGGGCAGAGAGTACAAAGGGTTTTTATATGCCGCTGTTATTATGACGGAAGATGGGCTTAAGATTCTAGAATATAACTGTAGATTTGGAGATCCTGAAGCCCAGCCATCTGTTATGATGTTTAAGGGAGGCATATATCCGGCAATCTCAGCTGCTCTCGATGGAAAACTTGACGAAGTAAATGTTGAGTTCAATCCAGGCGCTTCTTGCTGCGTTGTGATGGCTTCCAATGGTTATCCTGGAAAATATGAAACCGGGTTGCCGATCGGATGTCTTGAAGAGGTTTCTGGCTTGTCTGATGTTAAAGTGTTCCATGCAGGTACTGGAATAAAAGATGGGCAGATAGTGACCACGGGCGGAAGAGTATTGGGAGTTACTGTATATTCTGCTGATGGAATCAGAGATGCCCGATCAAGAGCTTATAAAGCAGTACACTTTATTGATGACACTACAACAAGGCTGAATAATAAGATTGTATTTATCTATAGAAAAGATATAGCAAATAAGGCTTTATGAGAAAATGACAGAAAAAATAACTCCAATCTATTCAGGCAAATACGAAGATTTCAACTGGGTCGGCTTTGGATCTGGATCTGGGACTAACCTGAGGGAATGCGCTAAAGTGATAAAGCCGAAACTGATCTTTTCAGATAAAGAGAATGCTGGGCTATTGGTACTTGAAGAGCTGGCTAATGTTGAGAAGAGGTTTCTTAAAAAAGAAGAAGGTGAAAAAAGCATTGACTATAATAAGCGGATATTGGATCTATTAAAAAGGTATGAGAAAGAAAATGACTTTGCAATAGATCTTATTGTTCTCGGCGGCTATATGAGGCTGGTTAAAGAACCCTTGTTAAGCTGTTTTAAAGATAAAATAATCAATGTGCATCCTGCTGATCTTTCTATTCTGGATTTTTCAGAATTTTCCATTCCAAGGGATTCCAGAGACCATTTTGTTAAGGTTTATCAGTATAATGAGCCACGCAGAAAATACATCGGGGATGATGCTGTTTATGATGCGATAAAAGCAGGTGAAACAAAAACAAGGTCATCGGTAATAATAGTTGACGGAAAGCCAGACCATGGCGAGATTCTGGCACAGGGGCATGTTTTGCCTGTTGATGAAGAATTTTTAAGATTGCCGGTTCAGGAAAGAGACGCTCTTTTACGGCAATATATTGATGGAACAAAAGAAAAGAAAGGCCATCAAGGTAGGCAGAAAGAAATTAGCGACTGGCCTGCCCTGACAACTGTACTGAAGATGATAGCAGAGGGAAGGATCGCATTAGGAACTAAAAAAACCCATTACACTGAATGGCGAACTGTTTATGCTGATGAAAAAGCTGTTGGATATGGAGGATTTCAGGTGAAATAAAACCTTCAATCAAAACCTATATAAACAAGCTATTCTAATAAATGACCATGGATCAAAAAGTCTCGAAAGACACGCCGCTGGCTGAAATAACTTTAAGGAGATATGAAAAGCCGCAAAACCTTGAAAGAAGGGATCTTGTTAAAAAATTATGCCTGAGCCTTGGCTTGCTGCAGCCAGGTGATTCCCGAGATGTTGTTGTTGATGTTCTCTATGTTTTATTGGATGCTAAGAAAAACAAGAAAGAATTAAGCAGTGTTGATGTTGAAGAGCAGGTTAAAGAGCTCAGAAAAAGCCATAAGCTTGCAATGCTCGGAATAGCAGGATCAAACATAAGAAGGCAGCTAAAAAGATTGAGGGATTTGTTCCTGATAGAAAAAATAGATAACATGTACAGAATTACAGAGCATTCAATGATCCTTGATGTATTCAACGAGAAAATAGAAAGCTTTTTATTAAGCTCAATATTAGCAAGGGTAAAAGAGTATGTTAAAAAAATAGATGAGGAATTCAAATGAACAATATTCTGTGCATAAAATGCAAAGTCGGGAAGATGGTCAGAAAAGGTGTCATGGACAGCGGCAATTCCCGCTATACTAATTATGAATGCGACAACTGCGGAAATCTCATTACAATGTGTGAAGGGCTTAATCCTGGAAAATGACGATCTATGAGCCTAGTGATGATTCTTATTTATTAGCGGAGCAAGTCAGGAAATATGCAAGAGGAGTTGTGCTTGATCTCGGAACAGGCTCAGGGATACAGGCAATAGAAGCAGCAAAAAAGAAAGACGTAAAGAAAGTTATTGCATCAGATGTGCAAAAAGATGTTATTGATCATTTAAAAAATAAAAATAAAAACAAAAAAATAACATTCAGGCAAAGCAACTTGTTCTCCAATGTTAAAAACATAAAATTTGACACCATTATCTTCAATCCGCCTTATCTGCCTTCTGATCTGAAAGTCAAGGATATAACCATAGAAGGCGGCAAAAAAGGATATGAGGTTATTGAAAGGTTTCTGAGCAAAGCAAATAACTATCTTAAAAAAGAAGGCATTATTCTGATGGTTTTTTCATCGCTGACAAATCCGAGAATGATTAATAGTTTGATAAAGAAAAACAAGTTAAAATACAGATTATTGTGCAAAAAGCACGTGTTTTTTGAGGATTTGATGGTTTATTTGATCCAAAAATAAAATGGATTTGCAATAACTTCAACCTTCTTTTCGCAAATTTTTACTTAAATAATACTCGAAAATTCTTCTTTCTAATAAATTAAGGTGCTTTAACTTGATTATACCACCAGAAGACACTTTTGTATGAAAAGGCGGTGAGTAGTTTATTTCAAACACTCCACGAGTATAGTCTACTGGAATTTTCGGTAGATTTTCTGCTAATTCCCTCAAGGTATCCCCTTTTAGATAACTAGTAAAGCAAGATGCTTCATCTGAATCGGCGTAATAAGTACTTTGCCAATCTTCTTTTTTGCCTGAATATTTTGCTTTATACACATCTATCGATACCATTTTCATTTACCTCTGATTTTATTTATTTTTTCTCCGAAATTTCATATATTGTATATTCGAGTGAGATAGGTTTACCAATAATTTTTTGTGTTCTCAAAGCACTATCTAAAAATTCATTTCTTATCTGTTCTACTGTGCTTCTTAAACCTCTCTCACTAAGTGTTCCTGTTTCAGTTAATCCATATTTGAGAGTTTCTTCCTCTCTTGACACATCAACTGTTCCACCGTAAATTTCTTGGTATTGTCTTTCCATTTTCCTTTACCTCCTTGATTTATTATTTTTTTTAGTTAATCTCAGTCTTTTGTTATTCTCAGATGGGTTTTATTCAGTCTGGTATCCTTGTGGTAACTGTACATCCCATAACTGCCATGGTTGCCCCACGAAGAGTCATCACATCGATAATCTCTCTTTGTCAGTGCGGTATCCACGCGGTCCATTATGGTCCAGTTTCTGGCCACTATACCTATCTTGTCGCTTTTTACCATGTCGGCTATGTGAGTGCCCAGATTCTTGGTCGAGTCTATGTAGTATGTGGTGTGGCTGTCCAAGTTACTCTTTATGCAATCCACATCATATTCACTGAAATGCAAGACCCCCTCTGCGACCAGGTCGTGCAGTCCGCTCATCAATACCGTATCTCGGTTTGTTTTCATTTTTCCTCACATCATCTTATATTTACTTACCTCATAGTAGTAATAGTGTGGCAGGTATTTAAATTATTGTAGTCTTAATCAAGACGACAGAATAGAAAGATTTAAATAGACGCTTTGCTTTTACTTGCCTGTATTGTCAGAGTCAAAAACAAAACATTTTTATATAACTTATAATTAATATCAGTTGATACTACCATTAGTATAATAAAAAATGCTAACCAAGACCCAAGAACAAATTTTAGTTTTTTTATTAAGCCATCCCGAAGAGAAGCCTACCATTAGAGGCATTGCTAAAAAACTAGGCAAGTCATATACCTTGGTTTACAATAATATTGCTGATCTGGAGAAGAAAAACATCATTAAAAAAGAGCCTGTTCCCCCTGCACAGATTGTCACATTAAATGAATTCGCGCCAACCCCTGTTTTTGTTGATATTGAACTAAAAAGAAAAAAGGACTTACTGCAAAAATACCCGTGGATACAAGTGATGCTTGAAGATATTTTTATATCTGCCAAGAATCTTTTTTTTATTTTGCTTGTTTTTGGCTCTTATGCTAAAGGACTTCAAACAGCAAAATCCGACCTTGACTTATTAATTATTGTTCGGGATAAAAAAGATATACGTGAAATAGAAGATGCAATGCACAAAGCGTACACAAAAGTAAAAAAAGCGCCGAATTTTATCGATACAAATGATTTTAGGGAAATGATTCTTAATCCCGGTGCATTAAATATAGGAAATGAAGCGAGAAAATACCATGTTATTTTATATGGTGTAGAAGGGTATTATCAATTACTGAATGGGGCGTATAAAAGATGAAAATGCAGGATTTAATCGAAAAGAAGATCATAATTGCAGAAAAACGAATTTTAGAGCTTACCCAATCGAATGATCTGAAAAAGCTCTCTGAAACAGAAAAGCACCAAATTGCTGATTTCTATCGGGAAAAAAGCAGGAACAGATTGGAAACAGCAAAACTCATCTATAATGCTTCTAAAGAGGACTCTGATAAAAAGATCCTCAAGGTCGGTGAAGGATATAAAGATTATGCAGAAGCTGTAGCTGCTGCTTATTATTCCATGTACTATATTGTTCATGCATTTTTGGCATTAAAATACAAAACAAAACTAAGGGAAGGCTTAAGGGGAGTTCATATAACGACGGAGTATATTATACTGTATTATTTAGTCAAAACTAAAAAGTTAGCAAAACATCTTTATGAAGAATATTTAAAGACTTTCGAAACTACTGCTCAAATTCAAAAAATCAGTGTTGAAGACTTTCAAGAAAAAGCCTACGAGTATGCTAAACAGTATGACCTGGTGAGAAATGACAGAGAAACCTTTACCTATAATGTAACACTTAGTGTAGAGGAATACAATGCAATACGAGCGATCAATACTGCAGAGGAATTTATCAACATAATAAGGCAGTTGATGGTATAAAATGCCGGAACTTGATGTTTTAGAAGAGCTAGGCTTGTCAGAAGCAGAATCAAAAGTCTATCTTGCATTAATAGAAACAGGATCAACTTTAGCAGGGGCAGTAATCAAGAAAACAGGCCTGCATAGGGGAACAACTTATCAGATCCTGCAGCGATTAAAGGAAAAAGGCCTTGTTTCATCTGTTATTAAAGGCAAAAAGCAGCATTTTGAGCCTGCAAGCCCTGAACGATTGATGGATGTTTTAAAGGAAAGGCAGGAAAAATTACAAGAAATAATGCCGATTCTTAAATCAAGATTAGAAGCAAGCAAGGAAAAGCAGGAAGTTACTGTTTATTATGGCATTAAAGGAATTCGCTCTGTATTGGACAAAATACTGGAAGAGCTTGGCAATAAAGGAGAATATTATGATTTTGGAGTTTCTGGATTGTTTAAAGATATAATGGGCCCATACTGGGAGCTGTGGCAGAAAAGAAAGAGAAAGCAAGGAATAAAATCGTATTGCATCTTTAATGAAGAAATAAAAGAAAAAAATTCTCAATTATTAAAAGACTATATTGGCGAAGCAAGATTTCATCCAAAGGAATATTCAAGCATTACAGACACAATGATCTACAAAGACACAGTAATCTTATTTATCTGGACTGCAAAGCCGCCGATTGCTGTTGTTATTAAGAACAAGGACAATGCAATGAGCTACCTGAATCAATTTAAGCTAATGTGGAAACAGGCGAGGAAATGATTGAGCTTTGTTGTATTGTACAACATAAACTACAAAATAACGTTATTTTGTTGTACTGTATGAATTGTTGTATATTACAACCAAAAAGCTTAAATACTCATATTAAGTTGTATCATACATGAATGAAAAGGAAGGAATATTAAAAGAAAATTTTTATGAGTATTACGAGCTCGGTGTAAGCGCATTTAAACAAGGCAAGCATAATACAGCTACGACTCTTTTCTTTAAAGCACTAGTTGCTTTATGCGATATATACATCCTCAGAAAAGAAGGCCGTGTCCCGACTTCCCACTCTGACAGATTCAGGGTTCTTGAGGAGAAATTCAGAGAAATCTACAAAATAGTGGACAGGGATTTCCCTTTTTACCAAGACAGTTACACTAAAAAGATGGACAAGGAATCCGCGGAATTGATAAAAAATGATATTGAAAAAATTAGAAAAATGCTTGAAATCTGAAAAAGCAGGAAAGGAAATATTTGATATTGTTGTATACGGATCGCTGGTTAAAGGAAAATATAAAGCCAGAGATATAGATATACTTGTTATCTTTCTGGCAGGAAGTTTGGAGGAAAGGCTCAATGCCATTCAGGCAATAAAAAATAAAATAAAAGAAAAGCTTGAAGAAGACATTGATATAAAACAGATATTGCTGAAAGATTTATTTTCAAATGAATTCATGGCAAGAACGGGTGTATTTTTTGAGGGCATAAGCATTTTTAAAAATAGAAAATTTTGTGAAACACTCGGATTTAGGTCGTATTCCTTATTTTGGTATAATTTAAAAGGATTAAACCATTCTCAAAAAGTAAAATTTAACTATATCCTTGCAGGCAGAAAAAAAGAAGGCATTCTTAAGATGCTTAATGGGATAAGGATTTCGGCAGGCGTTGTAAAAATTCCTCTTGAACATTCAATGGAATTTGATGAGATATTAAAAAGAAGCAACGTAGAATATAAAAAGAAAGACATTCTGGAAGAATTATAGGAAAATTGAAGTGATAACAAAATGCAGATCTACAAAAAAGGCAAGCGCGGATTGATTTATTTTTCCAAATACAAGAACAAGAAAATAATCATCAAAATAAAAAATCCTGAAAGCAGGGCTGAGAACAGGATCGAGAATGAATTCAGATTCTTGAAAATACTGAACAAAAAGAATATCGGGCCAAAGGCTTTATTTTTTAAAAATGGAAAGCTGGGAATGGAGTTTATTGACGGCATTTATTTTCTGGATTTTATTGAAAAAGAGAACAATAAAAATATAATATTGAAAATGATAAAAACACTCTATGATCAATTATATCAATTAGACAAGCTGAAAATAAACAAGGAAGAGATGTCGCATCCGCACAAGCACATTATAATAACCAAGCATAATAAACCTGTTCTGGTCGACTTCGAGCGCGCTCATTATATCGAAAGGCCAGCCAATGTCACGCAGTTCTCGGTTTTTCTGGTCTCAGATTTTGTTTCAGAACTGTTAAAAGAGAAAAGTATAAAAATAAACAGGAAAGAAATGATTGAAAGCTGCAAGATTTATAAAAATAACATAAATGACAATAATTTTTTAAGAATAATAAGGCAGATCGAATGACGAAAAAGAGGATTACACAGAAAAGCTTCAGATGCGAGAACTGCGGACAGTGCTGCAGGCTTCTTTTCAGGCTGAATAAATCAGATATAACCAAGATAGAGGCTGCAGGCCATGCTGATTTTCTCATGAACCATCCGTTCAGGAAGGATCAGGAAGGCTATATGAGGCTGATCAACGGAGACTGCGTCTTCCTGGTAAAAAATACCGACGGCACAACGTCATGCAAAATATATAACATACTGCCGAAGGCATGCAGGGATTATCCTTTTTTCAGCAAAAAAACAGCTGAAGACTGCAAGCCAATGCACCATCTTGAGGAAGTAAAGGTCAGATATGCAAAAAATTTATATATTCCAAAGATATAGCAGCTAATATGATCGAAATATTCTCAAAAGAGGGCATTGTAATCGCCGTTGTCCTGTTTGTTTCGTTCTTTGTCTTCCACTGGCTGTTCAACAAGCCTGACAACTCGTTTGACAAGGAAGTTGAAGAGATCCTGAAATCAGACAAATACAAGGTCAAGGGAAGGTTTGAGAGCTAGGATATAAAAGAAAAGTTTTAAATAGAGAATACTCGTTAAAAAATCTTATGCAGTTGAAATTAAGGATTACACTATCTCTGTTTTTATTAGTAAACGTTCTTTTATTATCTGGCTGCAATAGTTCACAGTTTCCTATAGAATTTGAAGAAAGAATTTCATGGGCTCCTAATGTAACAATATTTTATGCTACTCAAGATGGACTCTACTCAATACAGGCCGACCGAACAAATAGCAAAAAAATATTTGATGGTTTAGTAGACCATTTTATGCTTGACCCTGCTAAACACCAGATTGCTATTCATTTAGGCAAACAGATATATATAACTAATGAGAATGGTACTGAAACATCCTCTGTTTTCCAAACTAAAGGTGAGAAGATACGCTTATCACGTTTCTCACCTGATGGAGACTGGTTGTTTGTTATTTCTACTGAAACAGATAGTAATTATAATCCAAAATTACTTCATTCCATTGATGGTCAAATAAATGGACTAGACCAACCATATTTTTATATCGTAGACCTTAATACTAATCAAGTTACCGAATTAAAAGAATTAGAGGATATTTCAAGATTTAGTGCAGCTGTTGGAGTAAATGCTTATTTTTACAAAGAGGGCAAAAAAGTTCTTGTTTATGGTTCACGGATATTTTCAGAGAACGATGGGCGTGATTTATTTTTCGAATATGACTTTTCATTTGAAAAGGCTGTTTTAATTTGTAGTTATGCTCAGAAAAAGCCATGGGAAGAAGGATACGTAGACGACCCTTTCGAATCCTGTATTAACAATGCTTCTTTATCTTTATATCAACGAGATTTTACATCTGGAATGGGGGATGGTTATGAATCCTCCAATGATTACAAAAAAGTAATTTTCATAAACGAAGGCAGTATTAAAATGAGCTCTTATGCTCCCGCTGCCATAGAACATGATTTGAGTGCTAAGATGAAAAAGATGTATGCCAATCCAAATTATACAGAGACTATCATCCAATGGAGAGGTGATAGATATAGTGGTTATAGTGACCCAACATGGCTTCCTGACGACAGGCACATACTTGTTTATCTCCCTATCGGGCATATCTTTATTGTGGATACCGAAACAAAGAAGATAGCAAGGCTTGTTGATGGCGGTGATGCGAAATACTTTATGAAGGGTCGCGGGTTGTAAACTCAGAATATCTTATTTTTAGACTAAACACACTTCTTCATGTTGTTTATTAGAAAATCACAATCTTTAAATACTAATACTGATAAAATACTATATAAATACCTAAATAATACTATAATAATACTAAATACAGAACCCGCACAATGAAAAAAAACACCAGAAACAACATGGTCCATGTTTACCTTAATGACCATGAAAAGGCTGCAATTGAAGAGGAAGCAAAAAAGCTAGGGATCTCTGTTTCTTCATATATCAAGATAAAGCTGTTCTCAAAAACCGAGGTGAAATAATGGACAAAAGATTAAGGGACGTGGTAGATTACCTTGATGAAGATGAATTAAAAAAGATAAAAAGAGACCTTGAGGAAGGCGGCTTTCACCTGAGAAAATTCGTTGAAAACAAAATAAAAGAAAGGGAAAAACTGCATCAGACAATATGCAAGGTTTGCGCAAATGAGCTTGATCCGTACTCCACAAGCAACTATACCTTGATCTTCGGCCCGGATGACTTCAAGAAAAAGGCATCGTTCTGCGGCATTGACTGCTTAGAGCATTTCTTGAATAATCTGAAAGAAATAAAAAAAGAATCATTGAGATGGCAGAAAAAAGAATAAGATGGAATATTATCAAAAAACAGCTGGTGAAACTCTGAAAGCCTAAACAGCTCAAGAAAAGGCTTAAGCAATGAGGAAGCTGCAAAAAGGCTGCAGCAATAGGCCTTAACTAGCTTAAAGAAGGCAAAAGAACCAGCCCTTTTGAGATTTTACTGAATCAATTCAAAAGCTCAGCCTTAAAGGCAGGTGTTCTGAGAAACAATGAAGTCGAAGCAATAGATGCCATCAATCTTGTACCTGGCGATATAATAATTCTGGAAACAGGCGCAAAAATACCCGCAGATGGAAGGCTCATTGTGATTGCCATGTTCGAGCTTTACCAGGCATTTTCGTGCAGGTCTGTGAATTATCCATTATCAAGAGTCGGATTTTTCAAGAACAAATGGCTCATTTTGTCAGTGCTGGTTTCTTTGCTGGCAGTCATATCAGTTGTCTATATTCCGGCATTGCAGAATGTATTTGATACAACCGCATTGAGCATTTACGAATTCCTGCTGCTGATCCTCATGTCAGGAGCCGGAGCGCTTTATCTGGAGATAAATAAGTTTGTGAAGATGAAGATTGCTAATGTAACAGTTTAGTGTTAGGATCGGCCATAATTCTTAGTAATTCACTGAAGCTGTTTTTCTTAATAAAGAAATAATCTCCTCTAAGTTTTCAGGCGCTCTTTGATCTTTCAATTCCAAATACATCTGTTCATATTCTATTCTTATATCTCTATTTACAGCACCATCGTACGCTTTTGTTTTTAATTCCTGAACTAATCCGTGAAATACTCGTTTTATTGCTTTTAAATCATTGGATCCGAGTTCAACTTGGTAATCAACGCTTCTCCCAAATTCTTCCAATTCGTCTCGTGAAAGAAACAGTCTCTGGGCAAACATATATTCGCTTGTTGCAGGATTCACTTTATGATGTTGTGCAACCCATAATTCTAATAATCTAACAAATGCTCCTGCTTTATGCCTGCTCATCATCCCGGAATCTTTTTCTACACTTATTCTTTGTTCAAGGTCTGGAGTATTTTCTTTATCTAGCATTAGTCCAAAAGTTTCTGGCTTCAATGCCATAGGAGACCATTTTGAAACTTTATACATTATTGGCTTCATAGTAGTAATGTATTGAGCAGTTTCTTCTAAGAAAGTAATTAGCCGAGATGCCTCAATTATACTGTCATCTGGCAATCCAATTAGAATAAAGGCATGATTCATAATCCCGGTTTCATATGTATTTCTCAAAACTCTTCCAGTCAATCCGGATTTGTAGCCTTTATTACTTGTGTCCAGAACTTTTTGGCTGGCAGATTCAATACCGAACTGTATAAATCTACATCCGGCCTCTCTTAATCTTTTGCAAAAGTCTTTATCTAAATAAATATCTTCAATCCTTCCATAACATTCCCATTCTATATCTAAATCAGATTCTAAAATTTTATCAACAAAATCTCTTAATGAATCTCCAGCCAATTCTTCATCCCCAAAACTAAAATACTTTGTGCTATATCTTTCTTTTAGGTCTCGAAGGTCTTCAATAACCTTATCCAAATCTTGGACTCTTCTTTTTCCAGTACTGCCTTCCACTTCAAATTTCTTGCCTGTCACTTTTTCCATTCTTGTTCTAGAACCATCATAACCCGCAGGGATATCGCAGAAATTACAACCTCCCCAATCACAACCTCTTCCAATCAAATATGGAATTACTAATTCAGGAGTCCAATGGTTTCCTTGAGCAACTAAATCATCGAGATCTGGTGCAGGAATGGCATTAACATTTTCAACAACAAACCGAAGATTTTCTTTGATTCTTCCACCATCTCTGTAAATAAGTTTAGGGACACCTTCTACAGCCTTACCTTCTTTTAATCTTTCTACTAATTCTTTAATTGCAACTTCTCCTTCATGATGAACCAAATAATCAAAATGATCAAATAACCTTCTATTCAATTCATTATCCTGTGAAAGAACATCGTAATTTCTTGTGATTATATTTCCACCAATAACAACTTTGGTATCAGGATACTGTTCTTTAATCACAGAAGCTAAAACCATTGTAGGAACCAATTGTTTCTGGTCGCTAACAGACAGACCAACAAGATTAACTCCCTCTAAAGATGGAAGAACTTCAGTTCTGAAATATTCATAAAATAAGTTTCTTTCTTTTTGTTGAGCAACTTGAAGCAATCCAGTTCTAGATTTGTAATCCTCTCCTGTTTGGGCTAAGTCGTAATTGACAGTGTTTCTTACAATATGTAATCTTCCTTCTGTTGCGTGCTCTATTCTGGCAGATAGTTCTCTTCTTGCTTGTTTATGCCCCTGAAAATCCCTGTACGAAGCAATATTTCTCATGAACTTCGGGGTAGATCCTAAAAAATAATCCAAAGAGCCTGTATTAAGATCTTTTTGAACAACTTCAACATCAGGCAAATATTTTTTAAGATAACCTGTTAAATAAGGAACTGCAGGGTGCATATAAACAGGCTGGTAAGGAGGTAAGCTAAACAATGCGATTTTGTAGTTTTTTTGTTTTGCCATTATTTTATCACATTACAGTAATAACTTGATAGATAATTAAAATGTTCTATTGATTTTTTTGTCAAAATAACAAAATTTATAAACTAATTGTCATTATATCATAATATGCTCTCAGAATTCCTTGATCTGAAGGATCGAAAGATATTGTACCAGCTTGATGTTAATTGCAGGCAGGCAGATTCAGAAATAGGCAAGAAAGTAGGATTAAGCAAGCAGGTTGTGGATTACAGGATTAAAAAACTCTTAAAAGATAACATCATCACAAGATTCTCTACTGTGATCGATACTTACAAGCTCGGCTTTTCAAAGTATAAAATATACCTTTCGCTTGAAAACGCAGATAAAAAGACAATAAGCGAAATTATCGGGTTCTTAAAGCAGCATAAAAAGACAGAATGGATTGCCACCTGCTCCGGGAAATTTGATATAATTGCAGGGTATATAGTTAAAGATGTTTATGAGTTTAATGAAGCGATAAAAGAACTGGATGAAAAATTCAGCCAGCACATAAGCTTAAGGGAAACTTCAATCAGCACAGGAGTTCCTCACTGGAGAAAGGAATACCTTTTGGAAAATAAAGAGCCTTTCCCTGCTGTTTTTCAGGGAGGCAAAAAAGATGATTTAAAAATAGATCCCGTGGATGAGGAGATCATAAAAATCCTTGTCAATAATGCGAGAATGCCGATAATAGAAATTGCGCAGAGGCTGAAAACCACGCCAAGAATCGTGAATTACAGGATTAAAAATTTGAAAAAAGAGAATATTATTTTGATCCACAGGGTATTCTTAAACTTAAATAAATTCAACTGGATTTACTGCAAGGCACTGATAAAGTTCAGGAGCTTAACAAAACAAAAATACAGCCAGTTCTTCCAGCACTGCAATTATTTAAAGAATCTAACATATATTATAAACTGCATTGGTGAATGGGATATTGAACTGGATTTTGAAATAGATGATTTCAACGCATTCCATAATATTATGCTGGATATAAGGGACAAATTCTCAGATATAATCAAGCACTATGACTTCGTTATTGTGATGAATGAGGACAAGCTGGACTATTATCCTGGGTGCTATCCACAATTTAAGCAAGCTCTATGATTTAATAGAACTCTAACTAAAAACCTCTATCATTTTCGCTATTACTTCATATCCTTTTAATAATCTGAATATATCTTCTTTATATTGTATTGGAAACATTACACAACTTTTTCCAAGTTTTTTTCCGTCAAATTTTGAAATCAGGCCGGCATAATGTTTGCCTTTGATTTTGAAGCCGTATAATTTATTAAGAAAGGCTCCTCTGTTTTTTCCTATTTTCTGCCAGAAAACAATGACGGAATGCTTAACCCCGGAGGGAATTTCTTTTATTTCATATGGGCCGTATAAGACAATCCCGGTGGAGGCTATGCTCCTGTATAATTCTTTCCAGTCTTTTAATTTTCCTATCTTAATATTAAATTTATTATCTGCGCCTTTTGATTTGAATAAAGCAGCATCCCTGCTCTGATAAAATCTTTTTTCTGCTTCTTTTAATTCTTTCTCAATTTTTTCTGTCTTTTTTTTAACTTCAATAAAAATATCAATATCGCTCTCTTTCGTGGCCTCTTCTTTTGCAACAGAGCCATAAAGTATGATCCTTTCTATATTTTCTGTATTTTTCAAATTATTCAGCAGGTATGCTGCAAAATATCCTGAGTATGCCTTTAACATTTTAACATCTTTTTAAATTCGAAAAACAGATTTATTTTTTCCTGCAATGCCCTCTCCGTTGCAGGAGCGCCATAAGCCAGGTCATCTCTTTTTTCTTCTATCTTGATGGCCATTTCAATAACCTTATCTATGTCCTGCACAGAATTTATTGGTGAAATTATCTGTTTCTGCAGATACCCCAGAACCTTTTCTTTTTTCTTTTTGAACCATAAATGATTAATTTTCGATCCTTCTTTTATGATACTGAGCTTATGAAAATGAAGTTCTAAGAGATTCGTTGCTCCCAAAGAAAGCGAAAAAGCCAGTCTCCTTTGATGCGCTAATAATCCCCTTGGGTCTTTGAGCGCCGCCTCTATCTCATCTAAAACTTCCTTTAAAGTTTCATCGTGCTTCTCTTCTTTCATTTTAAGTCATCTGTCTCATTACTATTAAGACACCTGACTTTATAAATCTTTCGATTTTTATCAAGACACCTGTCTTATACCAATAAAGGCATTTGTCTTGATGATATGCGCATATTATTTGCTTTATTCTGTTTCTGCAATAAATGAAGTTTTCAATAGCTTTATAAAATAAATGCACCTTCTTATTTCTATGGAAGGCTTTTTCAAAGAAATAATTGAAACCATAAAAAAACAAAAGATCAGCAAGAACAGGCTGAATAATGTAAAGATAAAGCTCTCTAAACAACACCAGATGAAGGTTATTCCTACAGATATACAGATCTTAATGCACGCTTCTAAAGCGGATCTTCCAAAAATAAAAAAATACCTGCAGACAAAGCCAACCAGAACAATAAGCGGAGTTGCTGTTTGTGCAATTATGACTAAGCCGTTTAAATGCCCTCATGGAAAATGCATATACTGCCCCGGCGGGATAAAGAGCTATTTCGGCACAGTTCCTCAGTCCTACACAGGAAAAGAGCCTGCAACATTAAGGGCAATGAGGAATAACTATGACCCTTATCTTCAGGTGTTCAACAGGCTGGAGCAGTACATTGTTCTCGGCCATTTCCCGGGAAAGATCGAGCTGATCATAATGGGCGGAACTTTTCCAAGCTTTCCGAAAAAATACCAGGAGAATTTCATCAAATACGCGTTTAAGGCAATGAATGATTTTTCTGATTTGTTTTTTGAAAAAAATAAAGAATTTAACATTTTGAAATTTAAAGATTTCTTCGAATTGCCTGCAGAAGTGAAAGATAAAGAAAGGACAAAAAGAATCCAGAAAAAATTATCAGTTATGAAAAATAAAATAAAAAGCATAGCGCTTGAAAAAGAGCAAAAAAGAAATGAAAATTCAAATATCAAATGCGTTGGCCTGACAATGGAAACAAGGCCGGATTACGGAAGATTAAAGCAGGGGAATGAAATGCTGAGATTGGGGGCAACAAGGGTTGAGCTTGGCGTCCAGACAGTTTATGATGATGTTCTGAAGAAAATTGAAAGAGGCCATACAATAAAAGATGCAATCGAATCAACAAGAATTTTAAAAGACCTGGGTTTCAAGATAAATTATCACGTCATGCCCGGCCTGCCCGGAGTTTCATATAAAAAGGATTTAGAGGCATTAAAAGAGCTTTTTGAAAATCAGGATTTCAGGCCTGATATGCTCAAAATCTATCCCTGCATGGTTCTGAAAGGAACTAAATTATATGGTATGTACAAAAAAAAGGAGTATAAGCCATTAACAACTGAAAAAGCTGCGCATCTGATTGCAGAGTTCAAGAAATGCGTTCCTTCTTATGCGAGGATAATGAGAATACAGAGAGACATCCCGACTTATGCCACTGAAGCAGGTGTTGATAAAACCAACTTAAGGCAGTATGTTGAAAAAATAATGAAAGACAAGAAAATAAAATGCAATTGCATACGGTGCAGGGAAGCTGGGAATTATTTAAAAGGCAAAAATATCAAGAAAATCATGAAAAGCATAGAAATAAAATCAATTTATTATGAAGCATCAAAAGGCACAGAATTCTTTATCTCTGCAGAGGATTTCAAAAACAAGATTTTGTTCGGATTCTGCCGCTTAAGATTCCCTTCGCAGTTTTTAAGAAAAGAGATAACAGAGGATTCTGCTTTAATAAGAGAGCTGCATGTCTATGGCGAGGCAGCTGCTATTGGCAAAAAAGGCGCAATACAGCACCGCGGCCTGGGAAAAGAATTATTGAAAACGGCGGAAGAGATCGCAAAGACATATTACAAAAACAGGATTGTTGTGATTTCAGGGATCGGCGCAAGGAATTATTACAGAAGATTAGGCTATAAAAAAGAAGGGCTGTATATGGTTAAAAACTTATAACATCTCTTAAGTAGTAAATATAGAAAGGTTTTTAAATAAGTTGTTTTTTTCATAGTTGCATGGATGATACTAACTACCAACCAAGCAAGGATGTCGCAGAGCGTTTTGGTCTAGAGCGCTGTACGTTAAGAAAATATGCTAACATGGGTTTAGTTGGATTCGTAAGAAAAAGTAAAGAGCTTTACGTCAGCGTAGAAGACACAGCACGTCTTGTAAAGGGGATTAAAGGGAGAAGATTACTTGATTCTTTCATTAAAAAAATGTATGTGCTTCAAAGAGAGGAAGTAGAAATTGAAAGGTTACCTACACTGTTTGAGTTCTCTAAGAATGATCAAAGGCTAACTGAACTAATTGAACCTGCCCTGTGGTTTTATTCACACGAGAGAAAAAGGTATATCGATGTATATGATCTGGATGGAAAAGAAAATGAGGTTTTACTCATGGGAGAGGTATTAGCCAGGTTGGGAATAAGCTGCAAAAATGTCATCTACTATTTAGTTTCTGAACGCTACCTTGTCGGTTATGAGCCAAAAAAGAACAGGGCTAAAAACGGAGTTAGATTTATCCTGCTTGATTCGTGGTTGGAATATATAGGAAATAGAAAGGGCAAACCGCTATTTAATTCGGAGAAAGTAATCAAATCATTATCCTTAATAAAGCCAGAAGTGAAAATAACTAATCAAAGGCTTTGTGATATTGCCAGAGAAAACAACATAGGATCTAAAATTTCTCCAAAAAAGAAACAAAGCACATTCTTGTTTACTCAGAAGGACATATACAATTTAGTTAGTTTAATATAAAAAGAATAAATAATATCAGACCAGCATGGCAACATTCTTAATAAGTGAATTCCCGACCATAACCAACGCCAGCGAAGCAATGACAATTAAAGCATAGGCAATTACATTCCACCTTATCACCTTTGCTCCGTCTAAAATTCCGAAAGGAATCATGTTAAACAATGCAAGCCAGCTGTTGATCAGCAGCCCGTACAAAGCAAAGACAGTAATAAAAGAAAAAGGAGTTGCAAAGCTTAACCCTAGAAAGATCAATGCCAGAAAAATATTAATTAACGGGCCTGCTGCTGAAATCATTCCGTATTTGTTTTTCTCAACTCTTCCTGCTATCATGGTTGCTCCAGGAGCGGCAAAAACAAATCCTAAAAAGCTCATTACAATCATCAAAAAAAGCATCTGAAAATTCGCCCTGAATTCAGACCAATACCCAAAATGCTGCGCTGTAAGCTTATGCGACAGCTCATGCAGCAAAAATCCGATTCCGACTGTGAATGCTGCGAATATTATGTTTAGCAAAAATTTGAAAGAGAACAGGCTGACTGAAAACCCTCCGCCAAGGACTATTGCAAATGCTATTGAAATGGCAAGCCATGCTTTCCACAGATGATCGATTTCTGTTTTTGATGTTTTTAGCCTCATTTTATGCCAGAAAGTTTTTGTTATTTTAAAAGCTTTGCTCTAAAATGTTCTTTCCACGAATAATATCATTAATGCCCAATCCATTTGCTTCCGATGTGATGAAAATTTTTTTAATGATTTCTTTGTCAAAATCCCTTAATGTTTCTTTATTTACATTCTTGTGCTGATCATAGCTCCCGTCATTCTCATGGCAGTGCACTGCAAATGCCTTTGGCTGCATTGATTTTATAAAATCGCCCCTGTCAAAGCCGAATTTTTTAGCTGCAGTGTTCAAATGCCCTACATCAATCAGGATTCCGAGGTTTTTTATTTTTAATTTTTCAAATAAATTTAAAAAATGCTCTTTTCTTGTGAAAAAATCATCCCCGCATTCGCCGCCATGGTTTTCAATTGCGATTTTTATTCCCTGGCTGCCTGCAAGCCCGCAGATCTTTATTAAATTCTCTTCAAAAGTTTCAAGCACTTTTTCCTTGTCGTATTTCTTTGTTATGTAAATCCCGTGGGCATCAACCTCGCCAAGCACTGCTGCATGCAGGCTGTAAAGTTTTGCATCAAGCTTTCTGCACAGATCTATGGCATTTGTCGCAATCAGCATTGACTTTTTAAGAATGTCCTTGTTTTGCGATCCAATATTGATCATTACACTTTCCTTAATCGGAGGAAAAAATCCGTGGATTATGAATTTTGCATCGTTTTCTTCCTTGTACTTCAATAAAAATTTTAAAAGAAAATCAGGATCCATTTCAGAATGGACGCTGCCAAGCTCTATATTTTTTATATTGCTGTTTTTATAAAGCTCTAAAACCCTGAATAAGTCCTTTTCAAATCCTCCATTAAGCCCTTTCAGGCAGGCTGTTGAGACGAAGATCATTAATTTAAGCAAAAGCCATTCGGTTTTTAAAGATTATGAAGCTCAAGAGCATAAAATAAATCTCTTTCATAGTAGTTACAAAAGAAAAGTTTATAAATAACATCTTATTTCAATAAAGCAGGGGGTATGAATGCCAAAATATAAAACAGTTGCACAAGCGATAAAAGAGTTAAAATCCATTGATCCTGAGTTGATCAGCAAATATGCTGTTCAGCCTTTTAATGGCGGCGTTGTGCTGTTGCGTAGAGGAACAATCATAAGTTCGCATCGCGGCGTAGGCAGCGGAGGATATGGGCTATATGAAGTCTACCCGATAATACGTGGAGATGGATTCAGAAGCTTGTTTGGAACAACAAATGATGCAATCGGAGGCTTGTCTTTGGATAAGGCAGTAATGATTGCTGAAGCCACCAATAGTGCTGCAACACATAAGTCATTCTCATCCATCATGGCGCTGGAATTGATTGCAAAAGAATATTTTGGATATGAAAACAAAAAAACTGAATCTTAGATTCACATAACTTTAAAAATAATTCATTTTCTATGTTTCATGCGTGAAAAAAGAGAGCCAGTAAAAGTGATGGAAAAAGCATGCCCTCTCTGTGGAAGCGACATTAAAGGCAATGAAAAGATTCTTTATTACTGCAAAAGATGCAATTTGTTGTTTAAAATAAAAACCACGAAAAAAAATTCACCATAAAAACATTTTCCCAAGAAACCCTTTCTTGCCCTCTTTCTCAAACTCTTCGATCAGCTCTTTCTGCTTCTTTGTCAGTTTATCAGGGACTTTTACAACAACCTTAACATTCTCAGATCCTTTCCCGAAGCCATTCAGATTGGGAATTCCTTCTCCTTTCATCCTGAAGATTGTATTCGACTGGGTTCCAGCAGATATCTTCAAAGTTTTCTTGCCATTCAAAGTCGGCACTTCTATCTCGCCGCCAATAGCGGCAGTTGAAAAGCTTATTGGGATTTCAACATTAATTTCATTGCCATCTCTTTCAAATGTTTTGTGCGGCTTTATGCGGATAACCACGTAAAGGTCTCCTGCTCTTCCGCCTTTACCGCCAGCCTCGCCCTCTCCTGTAACCCTAAGGTGCATTCCATCTTCAACACCAGCAGGAATTTTGAGCTCAATTTTTTTATTTGCAGTTATTCTGCCTTTGCCATTGCATTCAGCGCATTTCTCCCTTATATATTCTCCAGAGCCGCTGCATTTCGGGCATGCTGTTGTGGTTGAAAAAATTCCGAATGGAGTTCTCTGGCTTCTTTTAATATAACCAGTTCCAGCACAATCAGGGCATGTGATAAAATCAGTTCCCTTTTCAGCCCCGGTTCCATTGCATTCAGGGCATTTCTCCAGTTTTCTTAAAGAAATTGTTTTCTCTGCGCCAAAAGCAGCATCTTCAAGCTCAATATCCATGTTAAACCTTAAATCAGACCCATGCGCTGCCTGCCTTCTTCTGCCTCCGAATATATCGCTGCCGCCAAAAAAACCCTCAAATATATCGCCAAAATCAACATCCATTCCAAGGTCTCCAAAATCAAATCCCGTAAATCCAGGCGGAACCTCTGCTGTGCCGAATCTGTCATACTGCTCTCTCTTCTTCTGGTCGCCCAAAACAGCAGCAGCCTCATTTATTTCCTTGAATTTTTCAGTTGCATCATTGTCTTTGTTCAAATCAGGATGGTATTTTTTAGCAAGATTCTTGTAAGCCCTTCTTACTTCTTCAGTTGATGCATGCTTATCAACGCCAAGTATTTTGTAGTAGTCTTTTGCCATATTGCTCTGCTGCAGTCAGCTTGTTTATTTCTTCAGGCTTCAGTTTAATCTTTGAAAATATCTCTTTTTCCAGCCTTTTCACTTTAGGCTCTGCTTCGTTGATCATTTTCATTATTTTTTTATCTTTTGTTCCATATTGCTGCCTTAAATAATCAAATCTGTTTTTCGCTGAAACTATCCCTTCGGGATTGACTCTCCTGTCAGCATAATAAAAAATCTTTTCTTCCCATGTTTTAGGCATGGTTCTGGTGCTTAAGATTGCATGCAGTACGTGTATGAGAGCAAATCTTGCAATCGCATTGAATCTTTCTTTTTTCAGAATATCGCAGGACATTATGCCGTGCCTGCCGTTGTTCAGTGTATGGATCTTGTCAATATCATGCAATAAGGATGCTGCTTCCAATAAATTCAGATTTATCTTTTCTCCCCTTTTCTTCATTCTCTCTCCGATAAACAAAGAAACCCTGCACACATCTTCAGCATGCCTTATTACATTAAGTGGAACAGAATATTTCTTCAACAGCTTATAGCACTCTTTTTTTGTTGGAATTTTCATCTTTACCCTGCAATGCTTAATCTTCTGACTCTCTGCTTTGCCTTTTTGCCGCTTTCTTTCCTCATCGTAACCCATGACCTGTCCTCATACTGTATGAATGCAAAGTTGTTGAGAACATAATCCATTGAAATATCATCCATTTCCTCGTTTGCGCTGCAGAGATCAATAACCTCTTCTTTGCTCAGGATCCTGCACTTTCTAGTATCCTTGCATACGCCTTCTATTTTCAGCTCGCAGATTTCGCAGTATGGTGTTTTATCTGCCCGAACATACGGAGTGCTTTTGGCATCGCTTTGTGATTTGATTTTTTTCATTCTTTATTTTTTCTTTTTATTATTTTTCTCATCTTTCTCTTTTACAACCTCTGCATCAACAACTTTATCTTTCTTTTTAGGCTGCTCTTGCTCTTCTTCAGGAATGTCTCCTGGATTGACGTAATCAGGGCCTGCTCCATTTTGCTGCGTATCACTCTGCTGCGCCTTAGCCCTTTCTTCTGAAACCCTTTGATACAGTTCAGTGCTTAATTTCTGTATTTTCTCATTTATCTCTTCAAACTTTTTCTTTATTGCATCAACATCTTTCTTCTCAGCTTTCATCAGCTCTTTCAATTCATTTATTTCCTTTTTCACATCATTAAGCTCGTCTTCTTTTACTTTGCCTTCGAATTCCTTGAACAACTTTTCTGTTGTGTAGATCAATGTATCCGCGTTATTGATGATCTCGACATCTTCTTTGTGTTTTTTATCCTCTTCAGCATGCGCTTCTGCTTCTTTCCTCATTCTTTCAACATCTGCTTCATTTAGTTTGTTTGGCGCAATTATCTTGATTGACTGCTGCTTCCCTGTTCCAAGGTCTTTTGCAGTAACATGCAATATCCCATTAGCATCAATGTCAAATGTAACTTCAATTTGAGGAATTCCCCTTGGCGCAGGCGGTATGCCAACTAAATCAAACCTCCCCAAGCTCTTGTTGTCAGTAGCCATAGGCCTTTCACCCTGCAAAACATGTATTGTAACTGCAGTCTGGCTGTCGGCAGCTGTTGAAAATACCTGGCTCTTCTTTGTCGGGATTGTTGCATTTCTTTCTATAAGCGGAGTCCTTATGCTGCCCAATGTTTCAATTCCCAATGTCAACGGAGTAACATCAAGCAATAAAATGTCTTTAACTTCTCCAGCTAATACGCCTGCCTGTATTGCTGCACCCATTGCAACGCATTCCATCGGGTCAACCCCTCTTTCAGCTTTCTTGCCAACGAAATCCTCGACAAATTTCTGAACAATGGGCATTCTTGTAGGTCCACCGACTAAAATAATCTTGCCAATATCTTTTGCTGCAAGCTTTGCATCAGAAATTGCCTGTTCCAGAGGGTGTTTGCATCTCTTTATGATTGGATCAATGATCTGCTCCAGCTTTGCCCTTGTCAGCTTGAGCTGCAAATGCTTCGGGCCTTCATTTGTTGCTGTTATAAATGGAAGATTGATGTCTGTTTCAATAACATTTGAAAGCTCTATCTTTGCCTTTTCCCCTGCTTCTCTAAGGCGCTGCATTGCCATCTTATCTTTGCTTAAATCAACTCCTTCCTGCTTTTTGAATTCAGAAACTATAAAATCAACAATTAAATTATCCATATCAGTTCCGCCAAGCTGCGTATCGCCGGATGTGGATTTAACCTCAAAAACACCCTGGCCGAATTCCATTATTGTAACATCTAAAGTTCCGCCGCCCAAATCAAAAACAAGTATCTTGAATTCCTGATGAGCTTTATCCAAGCCATAAGCAAGGCATGCGGCAGTCGGCTCATTTACTATTCTTACAACTTCCAATCCTGCAATTGTCCCGGCATCTTTAGTTGCCTGCCTTTGGTTGTCATCAAAATAAGCAGGGCAGGTTATGACAGCCTTTTCTATTTTCTCGCCTAAGAATTCTTCAGCATCTTTTTTTATCTTTTGCAGCAAAAATGCAGATAATTGCTGAGGCGTGTATTCTTTGCCCCTGATATTATATTTGAATGTTGTCCCCATTTTTCTTTTGAATGCAGAGACTGTTCCTTCATGATTGGAAACAGCCTGCCTTCTGGCGGGCTCTCCAACTAACAGCTGCCCGTCTTTTGTAAATGCAACATGGCTAGGAAATGCCTTTCCATATGCTGTAACGCCCTCGCTGCTCGGTATTATCTTCGGCCTTCCGGCTTCCAAGAATGCTGCTGCTGAGTTTGATGTTCCAAGATCAATTCCGATTATTTTTTCCTTTCCCATTTTAGTCCTCCACTTTTAATTTTTATTTGAATTAATTTTAATCGCAATCATTATTTTGTCAAAGCTTTCGCCCTTAATTCTTCCACTCTTGCATCAGTCAGTATGCTCTTCTGCTTGTGCATTGTTTCCTCGTATGAAACAATCTTCACAACTTCAAACATTTTTGTCAGCTTGTTCAGCTTGAAGCTGTCATATGGCTTTATTGAGCCGAGCGCTTCATAAATCTCAAAATCTGATGTCAGGATTTCAACTTCTGAAGATTCGCACATTATCAGCGTCTCTATCTTGTCATCTTCGCCTATCAAATACCTCAGTATTGCTTCTGACGTGATGTATTTTTTTTGCTTTGTAGTTGTGTTCATTTTTTACCTCTTATTTCAACATTTCATAACTTAAAATTTCTTTCAGCCTTTTTTCGTCTTTTATTAGCTCCCCTAACTTGCCGCCTTCTATTGCATTGCTTGATTTTAGGAACGATGCATACTGCCTTACTGATTCCGGGTCATTTGCATTCACGCAAAAATTCAAGTCAAACCATTTCACTATCTCTTCGCCGTCTTTGCTGCACGTTCCTATTCTGCAGTATAGCGGCTTGAACTCGTTTATTGCGCATTTTTTATTTTCTAAAAAAATGCACGGCCCGTAATTGTTTTTTATTTTTATTGACTTAAAGCGGAATAATTTTGTGTTGAACTTTTCTGCTTCTTCCAAATGGTTTTTTTTGAACTCATCCTCGCTTAATTTCAAATTTTTTGAAATTTCTTTGATCTCTCCAGGCAGCA
This sequence comes from Candidatus Woesearchaeota archaeon, assembly GCA_030651135.1. Lineage (NCBI taxonomy): Archaea > Nanobdellati > Candidatus Woesearchaeota > Candidatus Woesearchaeota archaeon. The sequence goes on along the minus strand of JAUSCS010000009.1, from coordinate 35,207 downwards.
GATAACCGCCTCCAAAGCGGCAGCAGTGATCGCAGTCTCCGCATTCTATTTTGCCTAATTCTACAATTTCTTCTTCTTTTGTTTCTCTTGTAATAGTCATTTGAATTTATATACGCGGACTCATTGCATGATCATATGCAATTTCATAAATGCCTTCTACACCTGTTCTTTTTCTTGTTTCTTTGGACAAACCATCTTTTACAACATCGTAAAAAAGATCCCCTATTATTGTCATCTCTGCTTTTTTGTTTATTTTATCGGCTTGAGCAAAAACTCCATCTGTTTCTTCAATCATTTTTTGCTCACCTTCACTTTGCTGTGCCTGATCACAACATCTCCCAGCTTGTAGCCCTTCTGCAGCTCTTCCAAAATAATATCCTCATCCTTGTCTGATTTTTCGCTCAATAAAGCTTCATGCTCGTAAGGATCAAACTTCTTTCCAACTGTCTCAATCGGAGTTAATCCAAAATCTTCCATTAACGAATAAAACTGCGAGTAAATAAGCTCAACGCCTTTTACAAATTTCTGATGATCCTGGTCATTCTTCAATGCAAGCTCAAAGCTGTCCAGTATTGGCAAAAACTGCGAAACAAGCTTGCATGCAGTATATCCTGCAAGATCGCATTTCTCTTTTTCAGCCCTTTTTTTATAGTTTTCAAAATCAGCCTGCAGCCTCTGCAATAATTCTGTTAATTCTTTTATTTTGCTGTCTTTTTCTGATAAGTGTTTATTGAAATCCAAGTTATCTTTCAGTTCTTTTTCTTTGTTTTTATTCTCTGATTTTTCAATCATTTTTGCCTTGTCAAAACACTATAACCCCTCTTTATTTCGTTGACTTTAAATCAACGAAAACGTGGTAAGATGAACTTATTTAAATAGTTTTCGGTTTAAAAGAGAAAGTTTTATATATAAAGACGTCTTGCTCTCAGATATGGCGCCAACATTTAAATTCACCATAATAAGCTCCAACAAGCCTGTTGAAAAGAACATTAATCGTGAACTGCAATGGCTGGGCAGCTCTCTTGGCCTGTTCAATCTCCGCGACAAGGACAGCAGCTGCTTCCGAATCTTTGTTGAGTTTGTGAAAAGCGCCAAAACAAAGAAGCCGCTGTCAAGCGATGAAGTCGCTTATAAGCTTGACCTGACCAGGGGAACTGTTGTGCATCATATGAACAAGCTCATGGAAGCAGGAATTATCACGCACGAAGGAAGGAAATACCTGCTGAGGGTTGACAAGCTGGAAGTTCTTATTGATGAGATCGAGAATGATGCAAAAAGGGCTTATGAAGATCTGAAAAAGATAGCAAAGGATGTTGACAAGTGGATTGGATTGTAGAACGTTATCATTTAGAATGTAATTATTGCTATCGTTCTATCATCCTTAGATTTAGTCGATTTATATTTTTTCCATTTATCTGGATCTTCTTCTTCAACTTTTTCAAAAGCTTTTTCCCATCCTTTAATTGAGACTTCTTGGGATGTATCAAAATAACCATCAGTAAATAGTTCGATTGTCTTTATTTTTTCAGTATAGTATTCAAAGGTTTTTATAAACTTAGAGGGTGTTTTAGAGCCATCAATTACTCCATATCCCAAAGAGTCATTGGGATTATTTTGATATTCGAATTGTTTTACGAGTAAATGCATTATGTGATTTCTGCTTCCTTCAACGTCATTTGTTTCTCGAATATATTTTGATCTTTCTTCTGAATCATTAATGTCAATTTGTTTTATTTCCTGATAAACTTCAATTCCATTAATTCTAAAACCCAAATCTCCTAAATAAGTGATTATTGTTTTACCGCCAATTACCCTTACACAAATGAATCCGCAAGTAAATCTATATTTTGGGTCTTTGATATCTTTCAAAATGTTCAGTTTAGTATATGCTTCCCTGATTTTTTTGTTAATGTGGTTGATCAATTCAATTCCATTTAGATTGGTTGATAAACATTCATTTACGACAATTCGAGAAACAAGTTCTCCTCCTGTTTGGCCATTATAATTTCGACCGCTTTTATCAGTAGCACCATCGGCAATAACAAAACAACTCTCACTATAATTAAAATAATCCTCATTTCTGTTTTTCACCTTTCCTTCTGAAAAAGTTTGTACTTGTACCATGATAAATTAAATGAATAGACTAAGTTAAAAATGTATCGGATAAAAGAAGCGATAAAGGGATCATTTTCACTTAACTGCTATTCACAGCCTTAATCAGTAAATCGGAAACTTCCTGCAAAGATCAAGAACATTCTGCCTTACTTTCTGCTTTAATGCTGCATCATTTGGATGTTCAATAATATCTGCAATCCACTCTCCGATCTGCTTCATTTCATCTTCATTCATTCCCCTTTGCGTCAATATAGGAGTTCCCAGTCTTAATCCGGATGGCTTAAACGGAGTTGAGGGATCAAATGGGATTGTGTTTGCATTAAGGACTATTCCTGCTTCTTCAAGCGCAACAGCTATTTCTTTGCCCATGCCTTGTTTTCCTGCTGATTTTGTTTTGATAAGATCAATCAAAATCAAATGATTGTCTGTTCCATTTGAAACCAGCTTTATGCCCTTAGCCATGAGTGTTTCTGCAAGCGCTTTTGCATTTTTAACGATCTGCATTGCATACTGCTTAAATTCAGGCTCCATTGCTTCCTTAAAGCAGACAGCCTTTCCGGCTATGGTGTGCTCATGCGGTCCGCCCTGCAATCCAGGGAATACTGCCTTATCCAGTTGAGCTGCATATTTTTCCTTGCAAAGAATTATGGCACTTCTTGGGCCCCTCAATGTTTTGTGCGTTGTTGTCATCACAAAATCTGTGAACGGCAATGGAGAAGGATGAACATCTCCGACTATAAGCCCGGCAATATGAGATATATCTGCCATTGAATATGCTCCGATTTCCTGGGCTATTTCATGAAATCTCCTGAAATCAACTGTTCTCGGATATGCAGTATAGCCTGAAACAATCATCTTTGGCTTTTCTTTAAGCGCAATTTCCCTCACTTTGTCCATATCGAGCATTTCAGTTTCTTTATCAACGCCGTAATGCGCAAAGCTGAAAAGCTTTCCTGAGAAATTTACAGGGCTTCCGTGAGTCAGGTGGCCGCCGTGGCTTAAGTCCATGCCCATTATTTTGTCTCCGGGATTTAAGACAGAAAAATAAATTGCCATGTTTGCAGGGCTCCCGGAATTTGGCTGCACATTTGCATGCTCTGCATTAAAGAGTTTTTTGGCCCTTTCAATCGCAATAGTTTCTATTTCATCGCAATATTTATTTCCCTGATAATATCTTTTTTTAGGATAGCCTTCAGCATATTTATTGTTCAGCACACTTCCCATTGCCTCTAAAACAGCCCTGCTTGCGTAACTTTCAGAAGGGATCATGTTTAATTCTGTTCTTTGCCTTTCTAATTCATTTTGTATTGCATTATAAACTTCAATGTCTGATGATTTCAGCTCTTCTGTTTTCATTTTCTCTTCCTCTTGTAAGTCAGGAAAGAAAACTTAACATTCTCTCCTGTTTTTTTATCCTTTCCTTCTTTATCTTCTTTTTTAACCAGTTCCCATTCATTAAAATTAATTTCAGGGAATAAAACATCGCCTTCATAATCTTTATATATTCTTGTCAGCTCAAAGGTATCTGCCACTTTTAATCCTAATTTGTAGATGCTTGCCCCTCCTGCAATGAATGCCTTCTCCACGCCTTTTTTCCTGCAGCACTCTATTGCTTCATCAAAATCAAAGAATATTGTTGTTCCTTTTGGCTTGTAATTTTTGTCAAAAGTAAGCACAATGTTTTCCCTTCCAGGAAGCGGCTTTGCATTTTCAGGCAATGATTCATATGTTTTATCACCCATAATGCACGGATGGCCCCATGTTGTTTCCTTAAAATGCTGGAAATCCTCCTGTATTCTCCACGGAATGTCGCCTTTATTTCCGATCACATTGTTCTGCGCAACTGCAGCAATCACGATTATTTCAGTCATTTCTTACACCGCTATCTCAAATTTTATTGCCGGATGACACTCGTAATTTTCAGCTTTTGTGTCTTCAAATTTCCAGTCAAATATAGACTTAAAATTCTCGGTTTTTATTGAAGGCAGTTTGAATGGCGCTCTTTTAAGCTGCTCTTTCAGCCCTTCAACATGGTTTAGATAAATATGTGTGTCTCCCAAGAAACCAACAAGCTTTCCCTCTTTAAAGCCGGTTTCCTTGGCGAGCAGATGCAGCAATAATCCATAGCTTGCAATATTAAAAGGCAGGCCTAATGCGCTGTCAACAGATCTCTGATTCCACATCAGGTTCAGTTTGTTATTTAGGACAGTTACCTGAAAACCATAATGGCAAAAAGGCGGAATTACTTTGCTTACATCAACAGGATTCCATGCCAGCACTAGCATCTGCCTGCTGTACGGCTTATTTTTTAAATCATCAACCAATCTTTTAAGCTGGTCAACTCCTTTTCCATTATAATCCTTGTCATAGCCTTCGTATTTTGCTCCAAAATGCCTCCACTGCCATCCGTAAATCGGTCCTAAATCCCTTTCTTCCATCATTCGTTTTTTTGCTGCTTCATCATGGGAATAAGGAATTATCTCTGGAGAACACCATTCATCCCAAATGTGGTTGTTTCTCTCCTGAAGCCATTTTTTATCTGAAATCCCTTTAATAAAAAATTCAAGCTCAGACGCAACCAGCCTTAAAGGAACTTTTTTAGTGGTAAGCAAAGGAAAGCCTTCAGCCATGTCATGCTGAAACATAGCTCCTGCAATAGCGATAGTGCCTGTTCCAGTCCTGTCTTTCTTAATAACTCCTTCATCAAGAATCCTCTTAATAATATCCAGATATGCTTTCATCCAAAACCCCCTATATGGATTTTAGATATCTTGTTTATATGCTTTATGGTTTTGGATTTAGTAGTCTCGATTTATCAAATAAAAAACTCCATTTAGAAGCCAACTATAATTCTTCCTTGAAATACTCTTGAATAATAGGAGCATATTTCCTATCAAAATCCTGTTCATTTAACCGAAAATCCATGGCATTAATTCTTGATACCACAAACCAATGATATTTGATTGAAGATCTCAAAGTTAAAAATTCCCCTCTTTTATAATCGTCATAAGATCCTGCTAAAAAACTAATAGAAAAAGCAAACGGAACACTAACCGCCATATTAAATGCAACGAATTCGCCCAATAATGCCGTCAAAGTTATGCTCATATATCAGAATAATTAAGACTCATATAAAAACTTTTCCTCTCTGCTCTTTTTTCACAAACTATATAAATAAACTGATAAGACACAATCACGGGGTGCATCAAGATCATAATCGGGCTTACAGGAACAAACGGAGCTGGAAAGACAACTGCTGCAGACTATTTGAAGCAGAAAGGATTTGCTTATTTTTCGCTTTCTGATGCCATAAGAGACGAGCTGAAAAAGCAGAACATCGCTGAAACAAGGGAAAGCTTAATAAATATGGGGAATAAACTGAGATCAGAGCTTGGGGCGAATATACTTGCAAAGAGAATTGCTGAAAAGATTGATCTGTCAAAAAATACAATCATTGATTCAATAAGAAATTCAGAAGAAGTGAATGAACTGAAAAAATTAAAAAATTTCATTTTTGCTGCTGTTGATGCTCCGATTGAAGCAAGATATAAAAGGCTGAAAGAAAGGTTTGGAAGGCAGGAAGCTTACAAAACACTGGAGCAGTTCAGGGAACAGGAGCAGAAAGAGTTCAGCCAGGATAAAACAAAGCAGCAGCTTGGGATCTGCATCAAAATGGCTGACAAAATCATTATTAATGACGGAACAATTAAAGAGTTAAAAAATAAGATCGATAATACAATAAAATGACACAAGAAAGAAAAACAAACAGGCCGAGTGTTGATGAATATTTCCTGAAGATAGCTGCGGTTATTGGCGAGAGAGCTACCTGCCAGCGCCATAATGTCGGAGCTGTTTTAGTCAAAGATAAGCACATCATAAGCACAGGCTATAATGGCGCACCTGGAGGCTGCAAAGACTGCCTTGAGCTCGGCTGCTTAAGGGATGAATTGAAAATACCTTCCGGAACAAGGCACGAGATATGCAGGGCAGTGCATGCTGAGCAGAATGCAATAATACAGGCTGCGCTGCACGGCAAGCATACAGAAGGATCAACAATGTACTGCACTCATTCGCCGTGCAACATCTGCGCAAAGATGATCGTTAATTCAAAAGTTAAGAGATTTGTCACATTCAGCGATTACCCTGACAAGGATGCCATTGAGCTGTTCAAAGAAGCAGGGGTTGAGTTTGTAAAGCTGAATATTCCAGATACGAAGATTTATTTGAAAGCGTAATTATTCTATTCTTATGATCTTTTCTTTATCTTTCAATCCATAGATTATTTTTACATCTTTCTTCAGCAGCTTTTTAAAAAACCTTATGATCTCTATATTCGCCTTGTTCTCTTCAGGAGGGGCTTTCACATTCAGCCTTAATGCGGATTTTTCCTGATCATAGCCGATGATCTCTGTTTTAGAAGAATTTGGCTTTGCAATGATCTTTATTTTTTCCCTGTCTTTTAAGAAATCCGGAAATTCACTCATTTCAATTACTTATATTCTCTCCATACATGCTTGCATTTTTCGCATTTGTAGAATCTTGTTTCAGCTTCATCACCTGCCCTTGTCTGCATTGTCCAGAAATATGCCTTGCCATGCCTGCATTTGTCACATTCTGCATCTGTCAACGGAAGCATCTCATTACCTGCATCTGCAACCCCGAACATTATGTCTTTCTTGGCTTCTTTTTTTGATTCATCTTTCAGCTTTAAGTTTTCCTTTCCTTTATCCTTATGGCCGCACGAGCACTGCCAAATGCCTTTTTTAGGCAGCATTATTGAGCCGCATTTTGGGCAGAACATATTATTCACCTCACGCAAAAGTTAAATTTTCCAAACACGCATAAAAACTTCACAAAGCCGATTTTCACATAGCCGAGATAAGGAACCCTGAAAAGAGTTTTTCCAACAAGCTGCGCTTCAGTTATCTGCAGCTCATCCTGCACATGGCCTGCATTGTTGTCGCCTTTTGTCCTGAAATAATAAATATTGCCGTCTGTCCATTTCTTGATGACTCGATGAATTATCGGATCAGACCTATATGGGCTTCTGAAAACAATTATATCTCCCATTTTTACGCTTTTGGGATCAGCTTTCCTTAAAAACATTATATCGCCTATGTTAAAGCCCTTTGCAAACGGATATTTCTGGAAATCTTCTTTTGTGACATTGTACTTAGCATAAAACTGGCCCTGATTGCATGCCCCTGACTCGCACAATGCACGAGAAGCCCACCATTCATCGAATTGCTGATGATGCTCCATGCTTGATGAAACAACAGCGACTATCGGATGGGATGTGCCCAGGACCAATCCCAAGCCAGGATAGACGATGAATTTAATCAGAACAAAAGCAAGGATTATGTTGACGATCCAGCTCAGTAAGCTGTCCTCATGCCATATGAAGTGCCATGTTTTTTTCAGAAATTTAGTTAATTTTCCCATTTGCTTTAAAATAATGAAAAATATTATAAATATATCGGTTTTATAACACAAATTATGAATGAAAATTATTATGAAGGTGTGCTTCAGCTGAGAAATCCGACTGAAGAAATAATAAGCTTTGTCAAAGCTCAGATCAACAGGGAAAAAAGCGAACGCATATTTGTAGCGAAAGCTGTTGATGTTGAAAAAGGGGTTGATCTTTATCTGAGCAACAATGGGTTTCTGATAAGCTTAGGCAAGAGATTAAAAAAGCATTTCAGGGGCGAGCTTTTGATCACCACCAGGCTTTTCACAATGGACAGGCTGACAAGCAAGGAAGTCCACCGCGTTAGTGTGAAATTCACACCGGCAGCGATCAAGAAAGGTGATATCATAACTTACAAAGGCGAGAAAGTGGAGATCATGGGGACTGGAAAGAAGATAAGCGCAAAGAACATTAAAACCGGAAAGAAGATGATGCTGGATTTTGGCAAGCTTTAACTTTAAGCTGCTTTTTCTCGTCTATATTCTTGCACAACCTTGCTCAGTATATCTGCCTTCTCTTTCTGACTTTCAAAATCCTTTTTATTCGCAATCGCAAAATACTCGTTTTCCTCGATCTGAATTTCTTTTGAATTAATAAAAATGAAGTTTTCCCTTAATTTCTTTGATGGCTCTTTTTTGAATATCACAAACCTTACTTTGTCTTTCAAAGATTCAATTATTCTTTCGCTGTAGGTATTTGGATCATCAACAAACAGCACGTCTTCTTTGCCAATGTTCAATATCTTATTCTTTGATTCAAATTCCTGATTTGTGAAGTTATCCAGTTTTTTAGCAAGAAAATTCTCATCGCCAATCTTTGAAATAAAGCTGTGAATGTTCTTCAGATCCTCTTTTAATCTGCTTAATTCTTCCTCCTGTTTTTTATTGTTCTTCGACAATGAAAAAATCTTGTTTTCCTTAAACCCGAGCATTTCCCTATATTTTCCTTCGGGCCTCACTTCTGGTTTTGAGCTGATCCTTTCAAACAGCTTTTTATTCTTTGCCTGCAAAATCTCTATTCTTTGGTTTAATTTCTTATTGAAATCCCTGACCAATTCAAGCTCTTTTCTTAATTTCTCATAATCTTCAGGCTGCCTTTTTATTATGATTTCTCTTTTTTCATAGATCGTCACAACACTTTTCTTCTTTATTTCATCCAGAGCAGTTTTCATGCTTATCTTCTCTCTGATAACTTTTTCCTTCAGCTCGTTTTCAATGTCTTCTATTTTATTTTCCTTGACAAAAATATCGAGCTTTGTAAACAATGCAGACAGCCTTTTGAAAACAAACAATGCAGAAGAGATGGCGTCTAATTCGTGAGGATTGCTATAAACCAGTTCTTTCGCAAATTCCTTTTTTTCTTCAACAAGCAGGTCTTTATCAGGATATATCAACTCAGCTCCTGTTTTGGCTGCAAACTCGACAACAAAGCTGGAAGGTGGATTCTTGTCAGAGCCAACTAATAAAGGCTTTCCAAGCTTCATCACTTCAGAGATTATTCTGCTGATATTGTGCTCTTTGGAATAATCTTTTTTAATAAGCTGTTTGTTTATATCAAACACTGCATAAGCAGATGTTGTTCCGGGATCAATGCCTATAACTAACAATGTTTTCATCTTACATATCAAGAAGATTCAGGCCAATCTCTTCGCTGTATTTCCTGTTTATTTCAGAATCCAGCTTTACAAGGAATACTTCGCATGTTGCTGCAACTGTTGCTTCTTTCAGATGCCCGGCATAAGGCCTCATATCCTTGTCAGAAACAGTAATGTGCGTATGAAGTATTGGCTTGCTGTCCATGATCATCACATTGCCAGTCATATTCGCAATCTCCAAGGGCTCTTCTATAATTTTGGAAGAATACGTCTTTGTATCAACAACATAATGCATAAGCTCAACTCTGTTTATCGCTCCCAATCCAAAAAACAGGCCGTTCCTGATTTTATTTTTACTGCAAAAATCAATAATGCCTTCAATTATCTTTTCTCCTTTCTCCAGCCTTATAACATAGAAAATATCATTTGCCTGTTTGTGCTTCATTTTTCTCTCCCTTTTATTTCATTCACAATTTTGATTATTATCTCTGAATAATTATAACATGGAAGCCCAAATTGTTTTAATTTATCTTGCGTAACAGTTATAACAGGGGTTTTATCATTTTCATTTTTTGGCGTTACTGAAATATTAAAGCAAGACAATATATCCTTTGCAATGTCAAATCTGGATTTCAATTCAGGAACAGCTATTGGAATGATTTCATTTGTTATACTTTTTTCAAGCGATATTTGTATAACCTCTGAAATATGGCTGAGCCATGTAGGCTGAAATTTCCACGATGTATCATAAATTGCAGGTGTTTTCTCATCAATATTTTGAAGTATTCTGTTAAATGGCCTGTCATTAGTTGTATTTGGGCTAAGTCCGATGATCAAAGAAGGCCTTAATATTATGAACCCATATTTCGTATTTTTAACATATTCTTCCCCGGCGAGTTTTGTTCTTCCATACGCATTTTGAGGAACAATCGCAATCATAACAGAGGAAATGTAAATAACTTTTGCTTTTATTGCATTTGCAGCATCAACAATATTTTTTGTGCCATCTTCGTTAATTTTTACTGCGAGCTCTGGATTTGATTCACACCATCTGGCGCTTGGATTGGCTGCAGCATGTATAATTGCAGCGGGCTTGAATTTTTTAACAATCTGCATAACCGCATCATGGTCAGTTATGTCTAATTGAACAAGCTCTGGAAAAATTTTATTTGTATTGTATGTTCCAACAACATCGAATTTTTTAGATAGATCAGAATATAAACGCGCCCCGACATAGCTGCTTGCGCCAGTAATCAATATTTTCATTTTAAGATTATTATATTCCCCCTTCCCTTCTTTATCTTTTTAACCACGCCTTTGTCTTCAAGCTCTGCAATCATCAAACTTATTTTTGCCTCTGATAAAGGAATCTGTCTTCTTAAATCCTTTTGCGTTGCCCTTCCGCCTTCTTTTTTTATGAGCTTTATTATCTGGTCCAGATCAGAAGGTTTGCTTTCTTCTTTCGAGATTGTTTTTTCAGTTCCTTTTATTACTGGTTTCTTTATTTTTTTATAATAATAAAAAACAGCCAATAAGACGATCAAGACTAAAATGATAATCAAAAAATAAACTAAATAATTAGGACTTTCAAAAGTTGCTGGAACTGTAATGCTCTCGTTCAGCAACTGATTTTCATCTTCAAATGAGGGGAACAGGATCAGATCAAGCCTGAACCTTCCTTCTGCCTTTACAGAGATCTTTTCAACAGCAGAAGATTCGAGAACATTATTAAGATAATAATTTGCCTTTATTATATAATCTCCCGCTGGTGCATCAAAAGAATAAGTTCCGTTCTTCGAGACATACTGCTGATTCGGTATGGTGTTGATCTCAACTATTACATTGTCTATTCTGTTTAAAGAAAGGTCATAAATATCGCCGAATATTGTTGCTGCGTATGTTATATTTACGAATAATAAAAAAAGCAGTATTAAAGATATCGCCCCCTTCATAGCAGCAGTAAACATATATCACTATAAAAATGTTTCTAAGACTTTAATTTTATCCTGTAAATATCAGAATAATTATTGCTATATAAAGTAAAAAGAGGCCAAATAGAGCTTTATAAAGCATTAAAAGGCTGATAAAAACTTTAAATTTCGGCTAAAAAAAGTTTATTTATAAATAAAGCGCTCATAATAGTTGTTAAAGATTATATTGTTTAATGAAAATTAAAACAACACGGGAGGTCATGAAAATGAGAAAAACAATAGCACTTTTTGTATTGGCTGTATTTCTAATCAGCCTGATGCCAATGGCATTTGCAGAAAATAATTCAAAAGAGAACTTTGGGAAAAAGATTGTAACGGCTGTGAAGATAGCAAAAAACAGTAATTTAACCCTTGATGAACTGAAGGAAAAGCTCGGAAGCAAGGTCGAAGCTGTCAGGGAGCATCAAAAAGGTCAGCTTATGATTGCTGTTGATAAATGCAATGAAAAGAATTTGACGGGATGCCAAGATAAATATGAAAAAAGAATTGCGCTTGTTGAAAAGCTAGGGGAAAAGGATCTTGAGAGATTAGATAAAATCCTTGAAAACAAGGCAAAACACGAAGCTGACTTTGAAAAATTAAAGAATTCAGGCGAATTCAGGCAGTATAAGGCAGAGCACGCTTATAAGGCAAGAGTTATAGTAAAAGAAAAGCTTGAAAATGCAAGAGACAAATTCACAGATGCAAAAGAAAGATACAGCGAAGCAAAAGAAAAATACCAGGATGCACGCCTTAAGTTCAACGAAACAAAAGAAAAGCTTGCAGAGTGCAAGAACACAAACACAACTGAATGCGCCGAATTAGGAGCATCAATAATGACGCAGGCAAAGGAACAGTTGCTGAATACAGCTGATGTGATGATAGAGTATCTTAACAAGCTAAGCTCAAAGATCGAGTCCAGCGAAGATCTGGCTGATTCAGATGCAAACGAATCAATTGGAGAGATTAATGCGCAGATCAGCGAAATCGAAGCAATCAAGGCAAAGATAGAAGCTGCTCAGACAAAAGAAGAAATAACAGCAGTAGCAAAGGAGTTAAAAGACAAATGGGCTGCAGTAAAAAACAAAGCAGAAATTCATGCCGGTAAGGTTGTGAATGCAAGGATCGGCGGCATTATAGTCAAGTCAAAGCAATTGGAAACCAAATTAAGCAGCATCCTTGAAAGAATGACAGAAAAAGGCAAAGATACGTCGGCAATTGCTCCATTAATAGTAGACTTCAATGCAAAACTCAACGAAGCAAGAATTCATTACAACCTGTCACTTGAAACATTCAAGGAAGCGAATGTGACTAATACACCAAATAGTGATCTGATAAAAGAAGCTCAAGGCTATATGAACGATGCGCATAAGGCATTGCAGGATGCCCAGAAAATACTGAAGGACATCGTTTCTGCGATAAAGCAAAACGGCGGGGAGGATGAATTAGAGGAAAACGATGAAACGACATGCACAGACTCTGACAGTGGGATAAACTATAATATAAAAGGGACAACGACAAAAGGAACAGAATCTAAACAAGATTATTGTCAAATGTGGAGTCCTTTTAGTGGTGATGAGGAACAGTTATACTTAGTTGAATACGCCTGCAGTAATAATGACATTTCATTTGACTTTTACGAATGTTCAAATTGCAGCGATGGTGTTTGTATAACACAGGCAACAAACTAGACAAATTCCACTGGCTAGATTTTATTTTTTTATTTTTATTTAATATTTAATTTGTATTTACTGGTAAACAAAGCAAAAAACTTAAATATAGGAATATGCGATTAATGCCTGAAGAGGTGATTTGATTGAAAAAAATAATAACTGTCTGCTTACTGCTGTTGGTGATCTCTTTAATCGGCTGCGCAAAAAAAGAAGCACTGCCAACAGGGCCAACATCAACTGAAGCAAGCGTTAATGACATCGGAAATGGCATTTCTGATGCTGATGCTATAGATAAGGATCTTAGCACAAGCGACCTGGATGATCTGGGTTCGGATCTGGACAATATAAACTGGTGATTTAGTCCAGTATAACTGAGAGAGATATGAAAAAGTCAATCATTCTAACTGCTTTTATCGCAGCACTTGTTTTGATTAGTAGTTGTGCTGGCAATATTGACAAATGCGACCTAAACAAAGACGGAAAAGTAAGCGCAATTGAACAGCAAAAATGCGAACAACCCACTGATGGAGGCGCCAAAGGCAAATGCGGCGATGGAATATGCGGAACTGTTGAAAAAGAAAGAGGAATTTGCCCAGAGGATTGCGAAGAAGAACCAACAACCACTCAGTTATACCAAGATTCGCCTTTTGGTGCGCATGGCGGATATACGGGATTAAGCGAAATTGGAATAAAATATAAAAGAAGCGCAGGCAATAATGCGCTTATCTGGGATTTAGTTGAACCTGAACTTGACACTAATTACAAATGGGATGATTTTGATAAACTTTTGGAAGCTGCTGATTCCTTTGGATTAAAATTAATGGTAACCATAATACCTATGAACACAAAGGATCAAATATCGTGCGGGAAATGTTCTTCAGGAGATGAAAGATGCAAAAGAAAGAATCCTTGCAGTTGGGAGAAATATTCAGAATTTCTCACAAGCGCCATAAACAGGTATAAAGATAAAATAAAATACTGGCAAATAGAAAATGAGCCTGCAGCAGGGCACTATTACGATGGAACTTCTGGGGAATATGCTGAGTTATTATTAAAATCTTATAAATCAATCAAAGATAGCTGTTCAGATTGTAAGGTTATTATTGCAGGAATGGCTGATTACCGCCCAACTCAAGTAGAATATTATGAAGGAATATTTTCTTATCTAAAAAACACAGAATGTGCAGAATCCGGCTGTTTTGATATATTTGACTTTCATACGAGTGATTACACTAAATTAACAGATAATTATGATAATATTATATCATTATTGTCAAAATATAGGTATGCAGATAAACCGATTTGGAGCACCGAATTTGGGCCTTTGCACAATACGCCTGCCTGCGAGGCGCAAGAAAACAAAGAAATCGGCGATGAGCTAATTAAGTCTTTTGTAGTTGCATTAGATGTTGGCTTTGAAAAGCTTTTTTGGAGAACTCATGAATGCCCAAGCTGGATTATGAATAAAGAAGGTGAAAAAACAAATGCTTATTATGCCTATAAAACATTGATCAATAAAATTGAGGGGTTTGATTCAGTTTCAAAATCAGCCGAAGGCCAGTACAAATTTAAGATTAATGAAAAAGATACCTATGTGCTTTGGTGCGATTCTGGAAGCTGCAGTTTGCCTTTAGAGGTAGTTGGCGAGGTAAAACTAACTGATTATTACGGCAATGAAGAGGCAATGAGCGCAAACAAAATCATCTTGTCAGAAAGCCCGATTTTTGCGGAGATTAAATCATGAATAAAAAAATCTTAATTACTGCAATTGTAATTGTTTTGATTATTGCTGTAGGCATCGGTATCTATTTTGTTTTACAGAAACCCCAATTTGACAAATGCGACCTAAACAAAGATGGAAAAGTAAGCGCAATTGAACAGCAGAAATGCGAACAGCAACCAGGAGGGAAATGCGGAGATGGTATTTGTGGAACTGTTGAAAAAGAGAAAGGAACATGCCCAGAAGACTGCGAAACAACCGGGTTGGAAAGTTGTTCAACATTGAAAGGCAATATATGCTCGACATCTCAAACATGCTCTGGCTCTTGGTTAGATGCTTCATATACTGAAAAATGCTGCAGCGGAGAATGCAAAACAGGCTCTGGACAAACCTCTAATTACAGTATGGATACAGGTGGTTTTATATGGGGAACAGAACTTTATCCAGACCAAATTGAAAACACCAAAGAGATTATTATTAATGATTTAAAAATAAAATATCTAAAAGTACGATTGCAAATAAATCAATTTTCCAGTGATGGAAAAACCTTTTCATCAATTGTTTGCAAACCATCTTCGTCGAATTGCAAAACAAGTTATAATATGGATGAAATAGTTCAAACATTCATAACAAACAGCTGGAGTATGCTTCCGATGTTTACACATAATACTGCTGACTCCAGTATAACTACTGATGATATAGATGATTATGTGAATTTTGTTGACTGGTTTGTCAGCAGATATAAAAATGATGCAAATATAAAATATATTGAATTGCTGAATAATCCAGCATCAACCTGGAAGGGAACTGAAGAACAATTGCTGGACTTGAATAACAAAGTCTATGATCGCCTTAAGGGCAAATATTCTGATTTAATGATTGGAACTCCTGGCTTTGAATACTGGAATGATATGTCTGCTGGTGAAGAGCTAAGCAGAACCAGTATGCTTGAATATTTCTTAAACAAAGAAAATGGAGCAAAATTTGATTTTTGGGCATTCCATGGATACTCAGCGCAGATAGTTAAAGATAAGAGCGGCATCTATCCGCCAACAAAAATCGCACTTTATAATAAATATGCAGGTGTTGAAGGAATTTTAGAAATACGCAAAAAACTTGATGAGAATGGCTGGCAGGATAGAGAGATTATTGATACAGAGCATGTAGGCGCTCTAGGAAATAAAGCAGAATCTCAAATTTCAGAAGAGGATTATCTTATGGATGCCGCATATTTACTGCAAGAATTGATTTTAAAAAGAACTTTGATGTATAACGGTAAATTAGTTTTATCAGGTATTTTATCTTTAAAAATTATTCCAAAAGGAGACAATGGAGAATTCCTATGGGGTTCTTTAATGCAAGATAGTTCATTAACACCCGGAGCAAGTGCTTATTCACTATTGCTTTCTAAATTAAATACTTATAATTATGATTCGCACATCAGCGGGGAATTTGACAATGAAAATCAAGTTTGGATTGAGAAATTTCAGTCAGGTAACAATAAAGAGCTTTATATATTTTTCAAGCCATTTAAATATCGAAGCGATGGAGAGCTTCAGAGGGATAATGAAGTCATGGATTACACTTTGAATCTGGCCAAAACGCCATCATCTGTTATTTTAACATATACGGACAGCACAACTAAAACTATTACTCCAAACAAAGCCATTATTCTAGAAGCAGAAAACTCACCCGAGTTTTTAGAAGTGGTTTATTAAACGCGGATAGCCTAAATACACGATATTTCAACAACTTTTTTAAATAATGCGTTCTTTCTCTGATTTATGATCAACATCAACGGCAACTATCTTGAAGGAGGAGGCCAGATTGTGAGGACAGCTCTTGCCCTGTCAGCCATAACAGGCAAATCCTTTGAAGTTTACGATATACGAAAAGGGCGAAAGGATTCTGGACTGAAAGCTCAGCATCTTTACTGCATAAAATCATTGGAGCAGCTATGCAACGCAAAAACTGAAGGCGCTGAACTTGGCTCAACTTATCTTAAATTTGAGCCTGGGAAATTAAAAGCAAAAGATATTGAGATTGACATCGGGACTGCCGGATCAATAACTCTTTTATTGCAGTCATTATTGCTGCCTTGTTTCTTCGTTGATAGAAAAATAAAACTCACAATAAAAGGCGGAACAGATGTGTCATGGAGCATGCCTTTTGATTACTTCAGAAATGTTTTCATTCCGCATGCTGATACTTTCTGCAGCAAGCTCAATGTCAATTTAATGAGAAGAGGCCATTATCCTAAAGGCGGAGGCATGGTTGAGATTGACATCAAGCCGAAATACAAATTAAGTGATTTTAAAACCTTTGAAGAGTTTTACAATTCTTTAAAAAACGAAACTAATAAAATAAATCTGGCAGATCGCGGCCAGTTAACCAAAATAAAAGGAATATCGAATGCAACAAAAAGCCTGGAAAAAGCGAATGTTGCTGAGCGCCAGAGTTCAGCTGCAAAATCTATTCTTAAAAAATATAATTGCCCGATTGACATTCTGTCAGAATACTGCGACAGCTATTCTGACGGCAGCGCAATTGTTCTGTGGGCTGTTTTCAAGAATGCAGTAATCGGAGCAGATTGTTTGGGAGAAAGGGGCAAGAAAGCAGAGATTGTTGGAGAAGAAGCTGCAAAGAAGCTTGCTGAAGAGATAAACTCAGGAGCAGCTGTTGACGAGCATTTGGCTGATAATTTGATTCCCTTCTTGGGCCTTTTTGGAGGAAAGATAAAAACTTCAAAGATCAGCAGCCATACACTGACGAACATCTATGTTGTTGAGAAGTTTCTGGATGTGAAGTTTAATATTGATGAGAAAGAGAAAATAATTTCTATCTAAGCATCGCCAGATTAATATCGTTATAAAGCTCTCTCACCGTATTCAGAAGGATCCTTCTCTCACCGTCTTCAAGCTTCATGCTGTAGAACTGGTCCCTTAGCTGGCTGTAGAACTGCTTTGCAGCAATCAGCTGGCCTGCCTCAACTGCATCCCTGCAGTTTTTTATCAATGCATCAAATTTGCCAGGCTCTGCTTCAATTTTCTTCGGCTTTCTTTCGAAATATTCAGCGCTTTTAATGCCTTTTGGAGAGAGTTTCTGCTTTGTCAGGTCAACAAACTCATTGAATTCTTTCTCTTCGATTTCTTCAGCTTCTTCTGCATAGCGCTGCTCTTTGTTTTTCAGATGTATAAATTCCTTCTCCATTGCGCCTTCTCTTCTGTCAAGCTCTTTTTCCTTGTCTTTGAGCATTTCCTTTGACACAACAGACTGCAGCATTATCTGATCCAGTTTTCTCTGCTCTTCATTAATTTTCTTGCTCAGCTTTTCATGCATATCTTCCAATGAAGGCAGATCTGCTTTTAATTCTTTAATGCGCGCAACTTTCTCCATATTCTTTTTTATTTGTTCTTTATCTTTTGCAAGCATTAATCTGTCATACTCGAGCTTTTTCTGCAGCTTATCCATATATGCCATTTTTTTGTTTGTTTCAAACTCCTTTTTATCTATAGTCTGCCTCTCTGATGTTATCTTCCCGACGGTGGATATAATTTCCGAATCTTTTTTATCAAGATGGGCTATATCCGCTTCAATCTTATTGACTTGCGCTGAGAAATCTGCAACTCCCATAAACTGTGTGACAGCATCCAGCTTTTTCTCTTTTTCCATCCATGCGCCTGCCAACTGCCTTAATCTTTCTTTTTGCTCATTTAAAAGAGCCTGGAGCTGCCCCTTGCTTTTTGCTATCTGCTCCTGGAACTGCTTCAAAATCAAGGCTTTCTTTGCATTTGTTTTCTCTAATTCAGCTAATTCATTTCTTCTTTCATCATTTTCCTTTCTTGATGCAAGTATTGATTTTTCAAAATCACTGCTTCTTTGGTCGAAAAGATGCTCCTGCTTTAATATTTCATCTTCTTTCTTTTTTAATGACTTTTCAAGTTCATCCAGCTTAGCATACTTTCTCTTATCGCCTGATATTTGTTTCTTTTCCAATACAAGCCTTTCTTCTTTTCCCAAAAGCTCATTTTCTTTTTCTTTTATCTCATTTTCAATCTGCTTCAGAATAGTTCTTCTTTCCCTCAGCTCATTATCATGCACGCGCCTTAAAGTTTCCAGATAATCCAGATCGCGCTTATAAGTGTCTTCTCTTTCTTTCAGCTCTTTTTCCTTCTTATCCAAAGCTTTCTTTTTCATGTGTATTGGCTTTTCAAGCAGGGCTGTTATTGCTGACTTTTCCTCTTTCCTGAACATTTTTTTCTCTTCTTCAAATTTCGGCAGCTGCAATAATCCCAATTTCTTTAAGGGCTGTTTTAATTCTTTCAGCTTAGGCAACTCGGCCGTTTTAGGAGCTTCCTTTAGCTTCTTAGAAAATGGCGATAAATGCGGAGGAGGTGGCGGCGGGGGCATATCTATGTCTTTCATTACTGCTGTCTCTTTTTTCCTTTTAAGTAGAGAATTTAATATCCCCATCATCGAGATAGGGAAATGCTTTATTTAAATACTTTTGTTGTATCTTGAGAAAGGTGAAAACCAATCAATAAAGAAAGATTTATAAACAAAATGCTTTTTCGCTTTGGTATGGCTGAAAAATTATTATGCGGAACATGCAAGAGAAGAATTGCAAACAAAGAAGGCTCTGTTATCCTCAAATGCCCCAGCTGCGGCAAAGGCGACATAGTGAGATGCTATCATTGCAGGGAGATCTCCGCAAAATACAAGTGCGACCAATGCGGTTTTGAAGGGCCAAACTAAAATGGCAGTTGTTTATGTGACTGTAAAAATAATGCCTGAAAGCCCTGATTCTGATTTAAGCAAAATAGAGGAAGCTGCAAAAGAGCTTATTGTAAAATTCGGCGGCAATATAGCCAAAGTAGAGCAGGAGCCTGTTGCTTTCGGGTTGAAAGCTGTGAAGATAATCTTTAGCATGGATGAGAAGAAAGGCAGCACAGATCCGCTTGAAGACCTGTTAAGGAATGTTGACGAAGTTGAAAGCGTGGAAGTTGTGGATGTGAGAAGAGGGATTGGATGATCAGGCCTCAATTGATGGAAGATGTTTATGGCGGAAAAGTGGATTATTGGCTTAATAAAGAGCAAACAGGATTCTTACAGGGAATAACAAGGACACAGCTGCAGGAAGATATTTATTTAAGCATGGCTGAGCAGACATCGTTTATTGAAGAAGAAAATTATTCTAGGGTTAAAGTTTAATCAGCGTATTAGTTTTATTAACATATTTAATTTGATATCTGTTTTTATTCCTTCCGGATCGAAATGCGTCTCTGAAGCCTTATAGCCGAGCTTCCTTATTTTTTCAATTATGATCTGTTTCTTGGGGATTGTTTTTAGATGATTTCTTTCAGCTATTTTGGAAGTATTATAAAAGCCGATTGTGTTTATTTTTGATTCTTCTTTTATTATTCTTAAAAGACTGTAGCTTTCTTCTTTGCTGTTTTTAACCATTTCTTCGACTAATTTTTCATCCCATAATGAACCGATCCATAATGGACCTGCATTTTCAAATGTTCCATGCTGCTTTATAATTTCATCAACCTCTTTTGTCCCCTTCTCACACTTTAAAAAAACTTTGAAGTAATGATCCTTGTAATAAGAAAAAATCGGAGTTAATGCTTTGTCATACTGCATAGCTATTAGCTGTATTTTTCTGATCAAGATCCTCAATCCAATCTCGTGCATTAATTCGTTCCGCAAAGGAACTGCCCAGTACTTTCTTTGGCATGCTTCCGGATAAGTGCCGCATAACGGCGCTGTGTCTGTTGCTGTAACTGCTAAAATGCCCTCTCTTGAAAGCCTTTTTGCAGCAGAATCCAAAAAGGGGTTTGGCGTTCCGAAGGGATCAATATCAATATAATCAAAACCAGATGAATTCAAAAGAAACAGGTTTGCATCTTCGCTTTTTATGATTATTTTATCATTGATTTTTATTTTATTCAGCCTTAAGCTTTTTTTAAAATAACTTAAAAAGCCCTTAGAATAATCATTCACAGATATTTCCTTTATTTTATCTTTATTCAGCTCCAATAAAAACCTTAATGACCTTATGCCTGATCCTGCCAATAGATCCGCTATCTGCATATTATTCTTATCTAACGAGTTCAGCAACAGAATTGAAATATCCCTGTTCAGCTTCATCACAGGGTTGTAGAAGACAGGCATTTGCTTGGAGATTTTTTCTGTTTTAACGATGTGTATCTTTGCCCTGCCTTCATGGATTGTTTGGTTCATAATTAATCCAGAATGGGAGCCAATATTAAAACCTTTTTATATGAACAAAACAACAAACTTTAAAAGAACCCTTTTATTCCTATTCTTATGGCGCAGATCAGAAGCCTCATTTGTACAATAGTGGGGCATGTGGATCATGGAAAGACCTCGATCTTAGACAGAATTAGAGGCACTGCTGTCGCGAAGGGAGAGGCAGGAGGCATAACGCAGGCAATAGGAGCTTCAATTATTCCGATTGAGGTGATCAAGAAGATATGCGGCAATTTGCTTACATCATTGAAAATAAAAATAACTATTCCCGGCTTATTGTTTATTGATACTCCGGGCCATGCTGCTTTTACAAATCTGAGAAAAAGAGGCGGAAACCTGGCAGATATTGCAATTGTGGTTATTGACATCAACGAGGGCTTTAAGCCGCAAACTATTGAGGCAATCGAGATTTTAAGGCAGTACAAGACTCCATTTATTATCGCTGCAAACAAGATTGATATGATCAGCGGCTGGGTTTCTGACACGAATACAAACCTTGTTTCCAATATTTCAAAGCAAAGTGAAAAGGTAAGGGAAGAGTTTGACAAAAAGCTCTATACACTTGTTTCCAAAATCTTTGAAAAATTCAGCCTTAATGCAGAAAGATTTGACAGAGTTGAAGATTACACAAAGCAGATTGCCATTATCCCGACATCTGCAGTAAGCGGAGAGGGAATTCCTGAATTGCTGATGGTTTTAACAGGATTGGCGCAGAAATTTTTAGAGGAGTGCCTCAAATGCGACATTACTGGAGAAGCAAAAGGAACAGTTTTAGAAGTCAAGGAAGAAATTGGATTAGGCAAAACAGTTGATGCAATAATCTATGACGGGCATTTAAAAATCGGAGATACAATTGTGATTGGCGGCTTGGAAAAGCCAATTGTAGCCAAAGTCAAGGCATTGCTGCAGCCAATGCCTCTCGCTGAAATGAGGGACAAGAAAACAAAGTTTCTCGCTGTAAAGGAAGTTTTTGCTGCAACTGGCGTTAAAATCTCTGCTCCTGACATTGAAGAAGTTGTTGCTGGAATGCCCTTGAGAAGCGCAGAAAATGATATCGAAAAAGCAAAAGAGGAAGTTCAGAAAGAAGTCGAGGAAGTGATGCTTGAAACATCAAAAGAAGGCGTTGTCATAAAGGCAGACAGCCTTGGAAGCCTGGAAGCATTGAATAAAATGCTTGTTGAAAAAGGAATAAAGGTCCAAAAAGCTTCCATCGGCAATATAAACAAAAAAGACATTGGAGATGCAGAGTCAATGTTTGAGAAGGACCCTCTGCAGGCAGTTATTCTTGGCTTCAATGTTGAAAAAGAATCCGGCATTAAAAGCGAGAAAGCCAAAATAATAATGGGCAACATAATTTACAAAATAATTGAAGAGCTTGAGAATTGGCAGGCCGAGGAAAAAAAGAAGGAAGAAACAAGGGAATTGGACTTGTTAGTCAGGCCGTGCAAAATACAGGTTTTAACTGGTTATGTTTTCAGGCAGAGCCATCCTGCAATTGTCGGAGTGGAAATCTTAGTTGGCAAAGCAAAGGTTGACATGCCCATTATGAAAGCAGACGGAAAAGAGCTTTCAAAGATAAGAAGCATGCAGGCAGAGCAGGAAAACGTAACAACAGCTGAAAAAGGAAAGCAGATTGCAATGGCATTTGATAATGTTACAGTCGGAAGGCAGCTGTTTGAGGGAGATGTTCTTTATTCTTCGATCCCGGAAGGCAACTTCAGGAAATTAAAGACACTTACAAGGCTTCTTATGCAGGACGAGCTTAAGGTGATGAAAGAGATCGCAGAGATCAAAAGGAAAGAAGATTCAATGTGGGGGATTTAATGATACCTCGCCTCAAACGGAAGCTCTGACTTTACTTTCTGCCTGATCTCAATCTCAGAAAGATGGGGATATTGCACATGCTTAACTTCGTGGAACTTGACTTCTTCAAAATCTGAGCCGTACAATGTTTCCAGGATCTCTATCACATTCAACCCCGGAAATGCCCTTCCCAAAACGCCAAACCCAAGGTGAGCCTGCGGCGCCCTTCTTATTGTTACTCCTGACGGAATGAATGTGTAGTACGCCTCTGCAGGCTTTATGATCTTCGGAGAATAATAATAAACCGCTTTCGGCTTATCTTTATTTTTCTCTTTCTCAATAATATAGGAATATTCGGGATTCGGGGTTTTGATGGGCTTTATTTTAGGCATTTTAAATTTAATATTTATTTTTGAATCTTCAGCCTCTTTTTCCCGGCTTTCTTTATTCTCCTTTTTATCTGTTTCACTTTTATCAACATAATGCATCAGAATTCTTTCTACATCAGCGTTCTGTACCTGTTCTATTGCATTTTGGATCTCAAGCAAAGGGTCCATAATCAGAGTGATTTTTTTTGAAGTATTTAATATGTCGGAAATATACTCTCAGTCTATGACTGATGGGCAAAGCCATGTTGCATATTTCGCAGTATAGTATATTTCTGAGCATGCTCAAATGTCAAAAATGTTTGCATTTTTGAGCAAATTGGAAATGTGAACATTTCCAATTAACCACCTGATGCCGTAAATGGTAGCAACATGCCACCCATCTCTGATGGGTGGTTTTTGACATTTTTTGTTTTAACCAACACAAACCTTAAAGAACGCATCAAACAATTTCATGTCTGTTGAAACTGAAAAGAACCTTGCCCTTACATCACTGCATGCCTGCTCGATCTTCGCATTGTGCTCGCCTAATTGCCCCTGGTACCTTTTCCTGAGATAAGGGCTTATATAAGTCTGCATCAATTGCCCTGTTTCCGAGTCTTTCAATTTGTAATCCCCTTCCAGATTCAGGTCAACTTCAACCGGATCAAGCACCTGTATCAGCTTTATCTCGTGATGCTTCAGCCTGTAAAGCGTGTTTTTTATCTCTTCAGGATTGTACAGGAAATCAGAGATTATTACAACAAGCGACTTGGATGTTATCAGCTTTTTATATTTTGCAAGAGATTCCTCAAATTTTGAAAGCCCTTTGGGCTCTTTCTCAGACAAATAGCTGAATATTGTAGCAAGCTGCCTTCTTCCCTTTCGAGGCCTGAATAATTCTAATTTATCAGAGAATGTTGAAAGAACAAATTTTTCATTGTTCTTCATTGCCAGATATGCAAAACCCATGCCCAGCATTGAGGCATATTCTGCTTTCTTAACCTGCTTCCCGAATTTCATGCTTGAGCTGAAGTCAAGCACAATGTGAATCACGAGGTTGCGCTCTTCCTCGTATCTTTTCACAAATAATTTATTTGTTCTGGCATAAACTCTCCAGTCAATTGTTCTTATATCCTCTCCAGGAGCATACATTGTAAAATCCTTGAAAACAAGCCCTTTGCCCCTGAACGGGGTTTTTCTCTCGCCGGAAAAAGAAGAGGTTATTCTTTTATTTACAATTATGCTAAAACGGTCCAGCTGCTTGAGAAAGTCTAAATCGATCATTTGACTAGCTTCTTGATCACATCATCTTCTGAAAGATTCTGGCGCTCTGCATCAAAGCTGAGTATTATCCTGTGCCTTAATACAGGATACATCATTGCATTAATATCGTCTTTGCTGACATATTTTCTTCCTTCCACAAGAGCGCGGGCTTTGGCAGCAAGCACCAGGCCAATGGATGCGCGAGGAGATGCGCCATACTCTATCAAATCCTTTTTCTTCCTGCTTTCTGTTACAATATCAATTATGTGCTTTTTTATATCATTTGCAATAGGCACCTGCCTTGTTATATTCTGGAGCTCCAAAAGCATTTTTTTTGATATGATTGGCTTAAGCTCCCTATCCTTCATGACCTCGGTATATTTGTTGACAATTTCAAGCTCTTCGTCATAAGTAGGATAATTGACTTTTATTTTTAACAGGAAACGGTCACTCTGGGCTTCTGGCAAAGGATAGGTTCCCTCCTGCTCAATTGGGTTCTGTGTTGCAATAACGAAGAAAGGAAGATCAAGCTTAAATGTTTCATTCCCGACTGTAACCTGCTTTTCCTGCATTGCTTCAAGCAGAGCAGACTGTGTTTTAGGCGTTGCCCTGTTGATCTCGTCTGCTAAAACAACATTCGCGAATACAGGCCCGTACTGGAATTTAAATGCATTTTTGCCTGCGCTTGTTGTTTCTATCATATATGTGCCTGTTATATCTGACGGCATCAGATCAGGAGTTCCCTGTATCCTTGCAAACCGCAGATCCATAAGATTAGCCAATGTCTTGACTGCCAATGTTTTTGCCAGCCCGGGATAGCCCTCTATCAGAGCGTGGGAATCTGCCAGCAAAGCAACAAGCATCTGCTTGAGAACTTCATCCTGGCCGACAATCACTTTTTTCGCTTCCTTGAACAGAAGATCAAACACCTTTTTTGCATCATCTATTATCATCTTATCACCTTTTTTATTGGTTTATACTTGATTATTTTTAAAGTTATTGGATTTTGAGTGTTTAGAGCAATTCTCCAAAGCAATTATTCATTTTTCACTTTCAGATCACTCTAGTTATCATTTATGATAACAATGTACTATCAAAAGTTTGTAAATCTTTCGGTTTTGGACCGCAAAAATATATGATCATAATGCTTTGGTTTATCCTTTATGCCAACTATCATAAGTTCCTATTTTTTTTAAGTTATAGAATATAAAAGTAGCACCAGTACCACCTCCACGCTCACCACCTTCATTGTAAACAATGCCATCAAATCCTTGCTCTAACATGAATTCAGAAAAAAACATAGTCCATGGCGGTGCTGGTAGATTCATGGAAATTTCAATTTTTGGGCATGGTGCTGTCCCTAACAAAACTCGCAAATCAATTTCATCAAGCACCATTACGTGTTCAAGATATGCAGCATATTTCACTTCAAGAGAATCGATTATCATACCTATGTTTCCTTCGCGTGGTTTTTTAATTCGATAGTATTGTAAAAATCTTTCTTTCCATTTCCCAGCAAAATCCATTGCGACAGGAGCATTTTTAGATAAATTGTCTCTTCTCCTAAGATCCAGAACTCGTGCTTGGTAGGGTAAGACAGCCCATACAAAGGGCATCTTGTTTCCACCACTTTGTCTTACCAGAGAATAATGTTCTGCTTTGGCTTTGTCCTCGATTGTATAAAGCCCGAATCCCAGTGTGGCGCTACCATCGTTTTCTGTAAGATATTCTTTTGAACGATAATCAAAGTTTGGTAAAAATTCTGAATGTCTCGGAGTACCATGAAATAATAGTTCAGGTGAGTTTTCAAATTCCTCTTTGGTTAATAGCCGTGGATCACTTTTTCCAAGCACATGTACACCTACAGGCCCGATTTTTGAATATTGGCTAACTGATCTCGCCACAGGACCTTTTTCCACTTCTTCTCTAACTTTGTTAAGCTCTTCTTTTGTAAACCCATTCTTCAAAAGCTCTTCACTTAACAGACTTAAATTTTCAAGAAATTTTTTGTTATCAATAACCCCAGAAGTAAAGCCTTCTCCCAGCCATTTATTTTCCATTATTAGCTTTCTCTTCCATTTCGGTAGAAAATCGAAATACCCTGCCATTTTTATTTCTGCGTCAAACTATTGAAATAATTCTTTACAATCTTCTGATAGCTTAATGGAATGTCTTCCTTGAATGTCGTGTCTGAGGAAGCATAGATGTCATAAGGATATGATTCGCCAAACTGCTTTTTTTCTATGTCCTTTAAGTCATTTATATTGATGTCTGACGATAAGGGATTAAGCTGGAGTTTTATTTCCTCCTGCCCAAGCTCTGCAACTGATTTGTTGCCGTAAATTGAGGAATCATTCTGCTCAAAATCAACATTTTCGTGCTTTGCGTAATATCTTGGAAGCGCATTTCCGATGTCCTGCACAGCCTGGTTGAAGTCAAGGAAATGCACATTAAGCGCAGAGGCAAATATTATAAAAAAAGATAAGACAAACACCGCAAGAAGCCTCTTTGATAATGTGCCAAAACCCAAAAAATATGAGGTCTTTACTTCTTTCATCTTTTTCAGAACG
This sequence comes from Candidatus Woesearchaeota archaeon, assembly GCA_030651135.1. Lineage (NCBI taxonomy): Archaea > Nanobdellati > Candidatus Woesearchaeota > Candidatus Woesearchaeota archaeon. Next base: position 8,388 of record JAUSCS010000009.1, on the reverse strand, counting down.
TCCTTATTGAGCTCATCAACCACTTCATTGTTCTTATCTAAGTTATCTGCAACCGTTATCAGCTGCTCTTTTAAGTTCGGCACCTTTTCCTCGACATAATTGTACTTTGCCATCTGGATTCTTTTTCTTAGGTCATACGCAAAGAACGCAATAAAAGGAATTAACGCAAAATACCATTTCACCCTTATTAAAGAAAACAGCAAAACACCGCCAAGCAAAACTATAAGAGAATAAAGCAGGCTGTCAAATATGTTGATTGTTACTAAAACCTCTTTCACTTCCTTTAGTGCCTGTTCTATTCCGCGCATTTTAACATGTTGTAGAGTTTGTATATCCTGCGAGTATTGCTCTGCATGAGCTTAGCGTTGATTTATAGCCGCTGATTTGGATCGTTAAAGTTGTCATCTGTGCATTTAGGCTTGTTATTTCAATTTTCTTGTTCGCAATGTCTGTTGTTGCTGCAAACAACTGGTTTGCTGTATCCTTCAAGTCAGCGTCTAATTTCGCCTTTTCCAGCAGCAGCTTTGCCTTTTCAGCTTCGAGTGTTTCTTTTTCCCCTTTTACTTCAGTATATTTTTCTGTGAACTGCACTTCCCTTTCTGATTTTAATGAGAGCTCTTCCCTTATTTTTGTCAGCGATGCCTGCTCTTGCTCAAGCTGCTTTGAAACATTGTTGAGCTGGGCAAGCTTTTTGCCGTATTCATTATTTATCTTATCAAAATTATTCTGGAAATATATAGAGGCTGCTGCAAGCGCTACTGCGCTGACTATTATGAGCGCCAGAAGCAAAAGGTTTGCGTTTTTCGTTATGTAGGACATTTTATATCAGTTAATTTTCTCTGTTTTTATTCTTTTCTATACCATCTCCTTATGAATATCTCTATCAGCAGAATAATGATCGCTGCTATTATAAACGGCCACCTGATGCTTTCCTTTGATGTTATCTGCCTCATTGACTTTGTTTTTGTATAATCTATGATTTCTTCCAGTTGATTTGAGTTAAAGAATTTGCCTCCAGTGCTTTCAACAAGGCTTCTTAATTCCTCATTAACGCCAATGTCTTCAAGCTCTTTAGGATAGTTTGCAGCGAATACAGCGCCGTATGCATTTGAAAAGCCGGTTTTTTCAGGAGTTAAGGCTGCGGAATATGTGTTTTCTCCAATCTTCACAAGGTTTTCATAAGCAGGCAGTGTTTCTGATTTTATTGTTGCTTCCGTTGGCTCGTTAACCCTTGTATCAGGAATATCAACAGCCTGTTTGCTTCTTCTTTCCGGGTCGCCTATTGCCCAGTTCATTGTCCTTACAATCAGTTTTGAATTGTCTTCAGCAAGAAGCTCTGTTGCCCATCTTGTTCCGTCATCTGTTGCAATTGTTATGACTTTCCCCAGGCCCAGGCGCCAGGCATTCACTATTGGATTTCCATTGTCTGTTGTTACAAGCATCTTTGCTGTTGATTTCGGGACAACTGCATTATAGCCTGTGACTGTTGCCTTTAAATCCAGGTCGCTCGTTATAAAATGATCCCTGTCTAATATAACAAGGCTGTACTCATTTGACTGCCTGTTTTTGTCAACATCTCCGAAAAGTATTTTCAGCCTTGACGAATCTGTTGCCCTGAAATAAATGCCATTGGATAATGAAGCAAGTTGTTTCATTAGAATCTCATTGGTGGAAGGGCCTACGCCAACTGTATAAATTTTTATTCCGTTGTTTGCAGCAAGCTTTGCAGCCGCTCTTGCATCATCATCCTGCTGAGACTGGCCGTCGCTTATAAGTATTATATTCTTGCTTCCCTTGAGTGTTCTTAAGATATCTATTGATTTCATTATGCCTAAGCCGATTAAAGTGCCGCCATGGTCCTGCAGGCTTGCAATCTTGTCCTCCAAATCAGTCTTTTCCATCACATAGCTTGGCTCTGAAACCAGGTAAACTTTGTTGTTGAATGCTATGACTGCCAGCTTGTCATCAAATTTGAGATCATGAAAAACTCCGATTGCAAGCGCCTTTTCAACATCAACAGTTTTTCCCTTTACTCCAAACATGGCGCCTGTGCTTCCTGATATGTCAAGCAAAAGGACCACATTTACGTCGCCTTCTTTCTTTCCAGGGGTTGCAATAAAAGAAGGCAATAATAGCTCGAAAACAGAGTCCTTGTAATTTCCTCGCTCAAATGCGCTTGGCCCGCCAACAACAATCATGCCGTTGCCATCTGATATGAAGCCTGTAAACTTGTCAACTTCATCATTGAGCTTGGTTGCTTTTATGTTATTTATAACAAGCGCATAATACTGCTCAAGAGCGCTGGGAACAGAGCTTTTAATGTCAACATCATACAGCTTATTCAGCAATATTGCCAAAGGAGAGCTTTCTTCTGAAACAAACAATATTTTCGGCCTTTGGACAACCTTGACTGTTTTATAGAATATGTTATTTTCGTTAAAGTAATCATTTATGTCAAGCTTTGCTGTTATTTTATGATAACCTATGCTGAACGAATGTTTTACCCGAATCTGTTTTTTGCTTGTTATTTCATCATAAACAGTGCTGCCATCAATTTCGACTGTAACTTTATAAGATCCAATATTTCCTGCTGTTGCTATGTCTATGACAAATGTTTCCTCTGTGCCTTCTGTTGTTTTTGATGGGCCTTCTATCACAATGCGGGCATCATCCTGCTCTGCCTGCAGGTTGACGGCATTTATTGTTGCATTAATTTTCGCCGCGTAAAAAGCCACATCGCCAAGGTCTGCGCCAATATTGTTATTTCCGTCGGAAAAAAGAAGGATGCTGCCGTACTGGTCGATATTCGATAGAATAGAATCTCCGATATCCGAACCGTATTCTGAGCCAAATACCTTGAACTCTGAATGTGTTTTTTTCTCGAGCTGAGACGCCAATAATGATGCTTCGCTTTTGAACAGTTTCATTGATGTGGAATTATCTGCAACAAGCTTGACAACAGCATCCCCTCCAAGGGTTTTTTGCCTTTCAATAAAAGGCGAGGCAATTGCGATAAAAATGCATATGAATATCAAAGTTCTCGTGACATACATCCATTTTCTTGTTTTTATTTTTCTGTCTATGAATTCCTTGTCTTCCCTTATTTTCACAAATTCTGCTCTGAGCGCGAGAAACATCAATGCAAGCAAAACCAAGAGTATCAGAATGGCGTAAGGATATTCCAGATGCTTGAATGCATATGTTATGAAGTTCATTATATCTCGCCTCTTATTTTTATATAAAGCAATTCGAGCATCAAAATAAGCATTGATGCGATAAGCAGGGGAATTTCAAGCTGGAATTTTCTCTGCTCCTTTACAGGCTTTAAAACAAATTCCTCGCCTTTCTGGCCGTATGACTCGGACGGCGCAATGTTTGATTCACGCTCATTCAGAAGATTAACTGCGATAGTTTTGCCTCCGACCTTATACAATCCCTGCTCTTCCAGAATCAATGTTGCCTGCTTTATCTTCTTTGACGGAGTCTCTATTGTTTCTGCCTTGTCAAGGATCAGCATATTGCCTGTCCTGTAGTTGAGGCTTTTTATGTCCTGCCTTCCGACAAGGTAGTTAACAAGCTCAAGCCAGAAGATCGGATAGTCTGGTGAGAACTTGAAATCGGATGCCTTTTCAAGGATTCCGTAATAAAATACATTGCCGCTTCCCCTTTTTTCCATTGATAATATCGAGCTGTTTGATGCCGTTGCAATGACTGTTCCCTTGTGGGCTCTTGTTGAAAAATAAGAATTAACCCTGCCGAAATTTATGTTTTTTGTAAATTTAGTTGTTTGTTCTGTGTTGATGAAGGCGCTTTCTGCAGCTCCTGTAATTATAAGAGGCAATGCTCCCCTATAGTCTATATTTGCGGATTCTTCCTGGACATGAATGATCAGGCTTGCGCCATCATTTGCCTTTTTTTGAAGGTCCTCAAATGTGCCTGGCAATATCTGGGCTTTGTCAATGTTGTGGACTATGTAAATATCATAACTGTCTTTTGCGATTATCGGCGGCTCTGATATTGAAAGATCAACAGCATCTGATGCCTTCAATGCATTTTTAATGAATGCAGATTGGTTGTTGGTTATTAATAAAACTCTTATTTTCTTATTAGACGGAACGCTCATATATGCTGTGTTGTCAACTGAAAAATCATCCTTTGTTTTTATTTCAAGCTTTGTTGTTCCTGACGGAGTTTCAAATGAATATGCCTCTGTTGATTTTGGGTTGAGCGTTATATCTGTTTCCTTGCTGCCAACAGCGAGCTTTATTGTTTTTGCCTCATCATTGAAATTCTTTATGTATGCTGTTGTCGAATCTTCTTTTATATTTAAATCTACAAATCCTACATTGCCTGAAATTTTGCCTCTGACATTGATGAAATCAACTGAAAGGCCTTTTGAAAGCAGAACTTTTTTTGCAACATTCGGATCCTGGCCGCCTGTATTGATGAAGTCGCTTATTGCAATAACGCGGCCTTTTTTCCCGGACATCAATTCGCCTGCAAGTATTATGGCATCGCCTATCTTTGAGGCTGTGTCCAAGGGCTTTAGTTTTTTTAAATAATCTGATGTTTCCCCTGATGATGCGTCCTGCAATGCAACTAAAGGGGCATCTTTGGCAAGAACAACTGTATTTCTTCTGCCGATAAGGCTCTGGGCTTTTTCTATTATTTTGTCGAATATTATTTTTGAATTTTCAACTGACTTTGAGCTTGCGGAAACATCTATCACAAAAACAGTGTTTTCTGATGAAACATCGTGGCTGTACATCTTGTAGGGCTGGGCAATTGAGAATGCAAGGGATGCCAGCACGAGCAGCTGCATGAGGAAGATAAGATCGCGGATGAATGTCTTGAAGAAGGATGTTATCCTGTTCATCTTTGACTGGCGCATGAAGAACATCAGCGAAGGAATGCTCATTTCCTTTGGCTTTGGCCTTATTAAATAGAGGATGATGAATGGGACAAGGAACAGCAATGCCCACAATCCAAGCATGTAGCCGATTTGAATGAATGCCATGATTTAACCTTGTTTTGTTTTGTTTATAAAGTTTTTTGTTTAGTTTTATTTTTTATAACAAATTATATAAATCCGTTATTGTTTTTTGTTTTAATGCACCAATTAAAAATCCTTAATTCAAAAGAAACAAAGAAAATGCTGGAGATAGCCAAAGATCAGCATGACTGCGATATCAGGCTGGATTACAGCTTTCTTGAATCTGACGAGAATAAAATATATTTAATAAATAAGGATATTGCTAAGATTGATCTCAGCAAGTTAAGGCTGAGCAGCGTTGGCCTGTATTTCGGCAGAATTGGCGAGAACGGATTTGAGCCTAGCATTGAAGGCAGCCAGATGATCGGGCCTGATGCAAAGAAAAATGTTGTTTTATTAAATGACGAAGAAGTGAAGAAATGGCTGAGGGGAGAAGATATAGAAAAGGAAACTAATTATAAAGGAATTGTTCTCTTAAAAAACAATGAAAATGATTTTCTTGGTTGCGGAAGAATAAAAAACGGAAAGATCATTAATTTGGTGCCGAAAGAGAGAAGGCTGAAATATCAATCTTGATCTTTATTTATTAGACCTAAAAATCTATTAAAATTTCCTGAATAACTCCGTTGCAACAATTCTTGTATTTTATCTAATTCGGGTTCTTCATTATTTAGCTCCATCAACCCCACTAGATTAACTATGTCCATTGTGTCTTTACCTCTAAAATGAGAGACCTTTGTAGCTAATAGGTTAGTTGTAGAGATTGCCTTTACATCCAAAGAAAGTTTAGAATTGTAAGGTATGGTGATTCTTTCTCCTTCATTTACAAAAACCTGGTATAAATTAGATTCTAAATTTTTCAAGTCTTCTGGCTTTCGGCTTATGTTTAAAGCAATAAGCTGTTCATCGCTTGTTGCCCCATCCATACTAACTTGAAAAACTGGTCTTTTGACGCCTCTTCTAATAAGCTTGTACTCCAATATATGATCTTCGCTTGGCGAGATTAACTCCTGCTGCAAAGAATCCAAAATCTTATTTATTGCAGAAGCATATTCGATTTCATTCCTTCGGGCATACACATCTGAAGATAAAGCAAGGTCAATATCGTCGGTTGACCGTATATAATCTTGCAACCTTTTATCTTTTGATAATGTGCTTATGTCTGTATCATGTTTGTTACATAATCTTTTAAGAATCTGTAGCTGAATTGCAGTACCACCTACAAAAATATAAGGTATATCCTCTTTATTCAAACTTCTTCCTACTTCATTGAGAAAATATGCAAATTCCTCATCAGATAGATCATATAATTCTCTCTTTGCCATATGGTGATGTAATCACTTTCTATTTATAAATCTTTCGGTTTTGTAACTACTTTTAAGTAAAGATATTGATGATTTCATTCAAATCAGCTATCTCGTAGTCTATATAAGGCGGTTTTTCCTGCCCCTTGGCTTTGCCTGTGTTCAACCATACTGTGACTAACCCGAGCTCTTTTGCTGGCTCCAGGTCGAAAGCAGGCCTGTCGCCAACCATGACGCACTCTTCAGGCCTTAATTTAAGTTTTTTAAAGATATAGGTATAGAACTTCTTGTCAGGCTTTGTTGTGTTGACATCTTCTCCTGTGACAATCAGATCAAAAAAGCCATAAATTCCTATTTTCTTTATCCTTTGAATTTTCGTTTCATCAGGATCAGTCGCTATGGCTAATTTGTATTTTTTATTTTTTAATGTTTTTAACATTTTTATTGCATTAGGCAGGGGCTTTATTTTCTGGATTACTGTTTTCCAGTACAGCGTGTTTAATCTGTTGATTTCAGGGCTTTTGGCTTTAATTTTCAGTGTGTCAAATGCCTTTTTGATCCACAATCTGCGGTCATACAGCCCTGTGTTTTTTTCCTTGAATGCCTTTAAAGTGAAATATTTTCCGGCATCATGGATGGATTCCAAAAAATTTTCTGCATTATGCGTTTTAAAGGCATATTCGCTGAGTTTTTTGTAAGCGTATTCTCTTGCGCTTTTGAATTCCTCCAATGTGCCATCGAAATCAAAGATGAAGCACTTTATGCATAAAGGCGTGATTTTCACTTTTATTTTTTGGTTTTTATTCTTAATTTTTTTAATCATCTTTTTATTCAAACCCGCAGCTGCCTTATTTGCGTTTATCCCGAGCGTTCTTTCGGACAAGAAATCTGTTTTTCTGACGACAATTTCGTGATCGCTGCAAAAACCCGTATTCAAATCGCAAATAACATCTTCTTTCAGGCCATTTGCGCTGATTGTTATTCTTATTTTTTTAATTTCGTTTTTTATTGAAAATTCAATTAATTCCCTTAACCCCGAAAAATCAAAATCTGAAGTAACGCCAACAATGCAGTCTCCATTTAATGTCAGATCCTTGTCTTTTGTGAACTCTATTGTTGTTTTATGTGTTGACAAGATATTTTCATGGCCAAAAGAATCAAAAGCATACTCCATTTTGACTTTTATCTTAATGCTATTTTAAAATGTCTTCAATCGGCTTTTTGGATTTCTTTGCCTCTTCTGCCGCCATCTTTTCCAGGTCAACTCCGAGATCTTTCAATGCCTTTATATGCATCTGCATCAGCTGCTCGACTATGGAAATCAGCTTTGCCAATTCCTGCCTTTCCTTTGCCAGTGTTGTCAATGATCCCTTATGGAATCCAACTTGTTCGTCTTTGCTTTCCTGCGCCATTAAATCACCTGTTGTTTTATTTCATTACTAATTATCGAGCTGTACCCATTGGTAAGCTCCGGTAGCATCAACTCTGCAGCCGAAAAAGTGGCTATTAGTTCCACCGCCGCCAGTTACTTCATATGCAATTGCGCCTGCTGTTGTTGCATCGCATGCTGACTTTGCAACTGCACTCGACATTATGACCATGCCTTCTTTGCCGCCTGATGTTGTTCTTGTTAGCTTGAGATTGCCGTTAGAGATTTCTAGTTTTTCTGCTGGGCTTGTTGTCCCGATGCCGACGTTGCCGCTAGATAAAATCGTAACTTTTTCAGTACCCATACCCTCAGCGGCTCCAGCTTCTCTTGTATAAAATGTGAATTTTCCATCATCAAATTGCATCGTAGCAGAACCTTCACCAGTATTATCATTTTTCCATCCTCCGCTATAATACACGTTATCAGTTATCATTGAATTAGCAAAAATTCTTATGTTATCTCCGCCTTCGGAAATCTCAAATTTTGTTTTTGGATTCGTCGTCCCGATGCCGACGTTGCCATTTTGTGTTAAAGTAAGAACCTCTGTTTCCCAAGTGGCTCCTGCTGACCTCGGAGCAAAAAGTAATTTATGGCCCAAATAATTGCCTGTTGCTGTTATTTTCCAGCCGGCACCGCCTGCGCTAACAGAAGATCTAAATTCT
>JAUSCS010000008.1 GCA_030651135.1 Candidatus Woesearchaeota archaeon | reverse complement strand
CTACGGCTGTAAAATATCCTCAGTTCTGCCGTTTATAGATATCACAACGCTTTCAATTGTTTTAAATTGTAAAAGTGTTTGAGTTATCTGGTTTCTTATTGCCGACACTCTACAAGAACCTCCTACATTTTTTTCTAAATTATCATTAAAATCAACTTTTGCCACAGTATTTTCAATTGTTAACTTTTGGATTTTAACATCGGAGTTAATGCTTGTAAAAAATCCGTCTAATATTTCCTGTCTTGTCGGCCCTTTTAATAGTTCTTCTAAAGCAGCTCTGGCAACTGATTGCGTTTCAGAAACTCCCCTATCTACCGGTAAAACTTTTTTACAAGCGTACTCGGGGTCTGTGCTATTGTTATTAAAATAAAGTTTGACCTGTATTGTGCCTTGGACGGTTTTGGCAATTTTAACCGGTAAAATAAATTGTCTGCTGTTTTGAGGTAAGTCACTAGGATTTTCATTGTTAAAAACAAGTTTTCCGGCATCGATGTTAAGGGATACAAAATTTAGTGTTGATTCAAATCTGATCTGAGGTTGCGTCCAATCTGTTGTCGCCTTTAAAACTCCTTCTGCTAATTTATTGCCTTCGCTATCTATTAGATTAACTGTTCCTACCTGACCTTCAAAACCAATCCAACCTGATCCGTTGACAGTTCCCTTAATTTCCAACGGACTTAGCACCTCTTCGTCTGCCTTAGGAAGAAAAACTTCAATACCAATCCCAGTTTCTTTTGGCAATTCCTGGTCTTTCTTCTGCCAAAATAAAACAAAAGCTCCGATGACTAGAGCTATCACTACTATTATTAAAATAATTAAAAAAACTTTTTTCATTGCTATATATTTTTATATTAAACTCTAAAAATTAAAAAATCAACCGAGATCTTGACTTCTATTTGAAAAGGAGCATAATCAAAATAGACGATAAGTCGGAGTATCTTAGTCAGTTTTTAATTAAAAATTGAAGACCCAATAAGTAGAGCGGCTTAAGAGTCATTATTAAAAGGTCGCTTTTTTATTAAAATAAAAGCAAAATCATTTCAATGGTCTTCAAAAAATTCGATAACCAAAGAGGGGGAAGTGGAAGTTTTGGTCCTAGAGAAATGGTCAAAGGAAACTGGAAGTGCGGCGAATGCGGCACAGAAATTACAGAACTTCCTTTTGAACCAGCTCCCGACAGGCCAATCTATTGCAGAGAATGCTGGTCTAAAAAAAGACCTCCAAGATTCAGTCGCTAATTAATTAACGACTTTACAAAAAAACAATCGTAAAAATACGATTGTTTTTTTGTATAATTTTTATTTGATGTTATAATTAAAAAATTTAAAAAAGGAAAACAAAAAAAATAATGAACGAACAAAATGGAAAAAATAATCTGCCAGCGATAGAAAAACAAAAGAGAAAATTATTATTTGTAAGCTGGGAAAGCTTATCAGGAGACTTGGCTTTTCAAATTAAAAAAGAAGGCCACGAAGTAAAAATCTACATTAAAGCCGAAAGCGATAAAGACGTTTACGATGGATTTTTAGATAAAGTTCCAAATTGGAAAGAACATATAGAATGGGCCGATGTTGTTGTTTTTGACGATGTTGGTTTTGGAGAAGAAGCTGATAGATTAAGAAAATCTGGTAAATTAGTTGTCGGCGGCAGTGTTTATACCGACAAATTAGAAGAAGACCGTGAATTTGGCCAGTCAGAAATGAAAAGAGTTGGAATGTTAATACTTCCTCATTGGGATTTTACTGATTATGATTTGGCTCTCAAATTCATTGAAGAAAACCCCGGAAGATATGTTTACAAACCTTCTGGATTTATGCAGTCTGATTCAAAAGGTCTTTTATTTTTAGGAAAAGACGAAGACGGAAAAGACATCCATGAAATAATCCGTTCAAACAAAAAAGTTTTAGAAAAAAAAGTAAGACATTTCCAACTACAAAAATTCGCGCAAGGAATTGAAATTGCAGTAGGCGCCTTTTTTAATGGTAATGATTTTATATATCCCATAAATGTAAACTTTGAGCATAAAAAACTTTTTCCGGGGGACATAGGCCCATTCACCGGAGAAATGGGCACACTTCTTTATCATTCAGGGCAAAACACAATCTTTAAAACAACATTAGAAAAAATGAAAGAAGATATCAAAAAATCCGGATATGTCGGCTATATTGATATAAATTGCATTGCCAACGCCAGGGGAATTTACCCTTTGGAATTTACTTGCCGATTCGGATACCCTATAATATCAATACAAATGGAAGGAATAATCAGTTACTGGGGAGAATTTTTATATTCTCTTGCCAAGGGAGAAAATTTTGAATTAAAAACAAAAAAAGGTTTTCAGCTTGGAATCGTCTGCGCTGTTCCCCCATTCCCGTATGATGACAAGTCAGAAATGAATATCTATAAAGATTTATCAATTATTTTTAAAAAACCCAGCATAGATGGCGTACATTTAGGAGATGTTAAGCTTGTTGATGGTTCATGGAGAATAGCTGGAGAATCCGGATATGCTTTGGTTGTTACTGGGTCTGGTACCACTGTTGAAGATGCAAGAAAACAGGCTTATGGTCGTATTGAAAATATACTTTTACAAAATATGTTTTACAGAACCGACATAGGGCTTGGCTGGTATGAAGATTCCGACAAGCTTCAAACCTGGGGATATTTATATTAATCTTATCAATTTTCTATAATTCTACAAAAAAGCGACGTCACAACCAGTGAACACCGCTTTTTTAGTCAAAAAATATTATTTTTTTTCTAATTTCATTGAAATTGCAGCCAAATAAATTGCCGCAAGACCAACTAAAAGATAAACTATGCGAGATAACACCGACATTGCTCCAAAAATTGCAGCAACAAGGTCAAAATCTGCCAATCCTATTAATCCCCAATTCAAACCGCCGACAACAACTAATATAAGAGCAATTAAATCTACTGTGCTTAATTTTTGCATTTTATATAAATTTTGTTTTTAATAAAATCGGCCTTTCTTATATTGTACCACAAAACAACTGTCAATATGTCAAACTTAATTCGTCTGCCAATTTCAAACCAATTTTTTTAACTATTCCGCTGTTAACCTCTAAAATATACTTTGCGTCTACTCCCGGATTTACAGAAGGACAATAATACCATTTGCAAGGTTGATTATTTTCGCTAATAAAAACAATCTTATTATTTTTATCTATCCATATTATATCCAATGGGATAAATGTGTTTTTCATCCAGAAAGGATATTTTGCCTCTTTATCAAACAAAAACAGCATTCCTTGATTCTGTTCTAAGGATTTTTGAAACATTAATCCTTTTGTTCTTTCTATATTATTTTTAGCTAACTGGACATTAAAACAATGTTCTTTAAAACAAACTTTTCCCCATTTTTTTTCTGACTGATTAGTAAAAAATAAGAATGATAAAAAAGTTAAAAATAGTAAAACAAATATGATAATAAAAACTTTGTTATCCATAAAAAAACTTTGCGTTAATCTTTATTTTTAAGGGTTAGTTTCTTATATTCCAACCAAACTATAAAAACAATTAGAATATCAAAAAATGTCAGGAACAACAAAAGAAGAGAATACGTATGAAAATATCTATACAGTTGGTAAACTATAAAAACACAAAAAATAGACATAGCTACTGGGAAAGCCTTGACTCTTTTTTTAAGTAAAGAAACGGCTAATAAGATATTGACTACTCCGTGAAAAATAAGAAAAAGAACGGCAAAAACTTGCGTACCAATAGAAAAATCGTTGGATAATCCAATTAAATAATTCGCCACAAAGTCATTAGGGTCTTCTATTATTTCCTGGCGGGTTATTAAAATTAATATATTATCTATAACTTTTTGGCCTGAAATTGATAATAAAATACCGCCTAAAATCTCGAAAAACCCATAAACGGCTTTTATCAAAACGCCCCATTCAAATATCTTATATAAAAATTTACCTTTCCCGATTATTCTTTTTATTATGTTCATAAAAAGTTGAGGCAATAATTTTATTTATAATTTTGTCCGGCAGAAGGCTCTATGGGAGCTATGGCCTGCTCTATCCCTGCTAGGTAAAATTGATAAACAAAAACACCAACTATAATTATTATAGCTAAAATAATAACAATCAAAGATATTGTGGAGGCTCCCTTATGATTTTTCATTGTTATTTATATGATAACATTTTTTGTATTTTTTTACTTTCTAATTCCCTGATTGCGTTACCGGCAATCCACTTAGCCGACTTAGAATTTATTTTAATTATTTTCTTTGCCAAACTTATTGATTTTTTATTTAAAACTGGATTTCTTTTGCCAATCTGTCTCAACGACCAGTTTACCGCTTTTTTGACAAAATTTCTTTCATCAAATACGGCCTTCTCAATAATAGAAAAAAATTTCACGAAGTCTTTATTGGTCGCTTTTTTATCATGGACAGCTAAAGCAGATATCAAAGCAAACGCTGTCCTTCTCACAAATTCTTCTTTTCTTTTGCTAAATTCAAAAACTTTTTTATAAGCAAACCTTGTCTTACAAAACAGGTTCATGCAGGTTTGGTCACAAATATCCCATGAATCAAAATTTTTAACCCACTTGTTAATTTGTTTTTCTGTTGTCTTCTCCGGGTCGGCTATGAGACCTGCTAAAATTTTTGCCTCATGAATTTTAGAATCCCAGAGTTTTAACGCTAACTTATGGTCTTTTTTTATAAACTTGGCGATTTTTCTTAATTCAGGAATAGGTATTCCATAAACTTTAGCTTTTGGTCTAATTCCAAATCTTACCATGCCTTTAACATTTTCTGAATTTCTCAAAGATTTCAATTGTTTAATAACTTTGTTGTATTCCATGCTATCTCTATTATATTAATCAAACCTTATAAAAAGACAAAACCCAAAGCCTCTTAACGACGGCTTTGGGTTTTGAAATAATTATAATTTTAATTATCGGTATCGCTATTCTGGGTACCTTCCTTCAATTGTCTTAATTTATCTAATTCTTCTTGTTTTCTCTGTTGCATTTCATTTCTCATCTCAGTGGCTTTTTGTTTGATTTCTTCACGCATTTTTTCGGCTTCTGCTTGTCGCCTTTGGTTAAGCTCTTTTAATCTTTCAACAGCATTTTCGTCTCCTGCTTTAATTTTATTTATAATTTCGTCTTTTTGTTCTTTGAATTGTTCTCTGATTTTTTCTAAGTTCTGCTTTCTTTCTTCTCTTAATTTTTCAAATTGATCTTTAGCTTCCTGACTCCCGGCTTTTATGGCTTCCAATATATCTTTTTGCTGAACTCTTAATTCTTCTCTGGCTTTTTGCATATCCTGTATTCTAGACATCGTATTAGAAATTCTGTCTTTTACCTCTTGAGGAATATTAGGATTATTTTGCAGATTCTCTAAAAAGTTTTTATCTTTTTCTTCAATTGCCTTGCGCAACTGTTGGAACTCTTCTATTTTTTCCGGAGAAAGTTTATCTTCTATTTTTTCTAAAACTCTCTGTTTGTTTAAATTGTGTTTCGCTATGTTGTCTAGAATCTTTTGAGACTTTTCATCGGCCCTTTTTGCTAGTTCGTCCTTTTTATCTTCTATCCTTTGCATATACTGATTTGCTTTTTCTATCATTCGTTGAGCTTTCTCTTGAACCTTGGGGTCTGTGCTGTTCTGTATTATATAATTTGCCAATCTTGTTCTTTCTTCAGCAAATTTTAATTGTTTTTCCGCTTTTTTAACCGGGTCAAGAGTTAGCGCTAAAGAAGTCCATTCTCTTATATTTCGCCACCAAAATCCAAAGCTAGATGGAATACTTTCAGCTTCATCAACCTGAATGTCATCTAAAGGTTCTAACTGGTCATCTAGACCGGCACTTTCTGAAATAGCCTGATCGGCTTGGTTGCTGACCGTTGTATCAGTTGTCTGTGCCCCTACTCCTGAATGTAAAAATGGCATTAATCCCAAAATAACAACACTTATTAGTAAAACTTTATATTTTGACATTGTTTTTTATTAATTATTTAATTATTATAGGTTAATTTTATTATACCAATTATATTATGTCAACCTACAAATAATGGAAATTCATAAAAACTCCGAATTGCATATGAAAATAAAAACCACCGCCTAACAGCGGTGGTTTTTAAGATTTGCATGTTATACGCGTGTTACGTTTTTTGCGCTAGGGCCTTTGTCGCCCTCAACAACGTCAAAGCTGACTGCATCGCCAACTTTTAACTCAGTGTATGATACACCATTCAAATCATTAGAATGAAAGAAAAGATCCTTTGTTTCGCC
>JAUSCS010000007.1 GCA_030651135.1 Candidatus Woesearchaeota archaeon | reverse complement strand
GGGATAATGATTCTTATTTCAGCTGGGAATCCCAATTTGGCAAGCAAGGGCAAAAATATTTTATACATAGCAACAATTGGCTTAGTATTGGTTTTTGGCGCATGGTTAATTATCAATTTTATTTTAACAACATTAGGATACCAAGGGGCCTGGAATACTATTTAGTAAAATTATAGATATAAAATACAATGCGCCCATAGCTCAACTGGTAGAGCAGATCCCTCTTAAGGATAAGGTTGCAGGTTCGATTCCTGCTGGGCGCACTTTACAAAGAAATAAAATTATAGTATAAGTAAATTTAAATAACATAATTATGGCTTTAAACACCAAGGAAAAAACAAAAATAATCAAAGAGCATAATGTTCATGAAAAAGACACTGGGTCTTGTGAAGTTCAGATTGCTTTGCTTACTAAAGAAATAGATAAGCTTCTTTTGCATTTAAAAAAGAACCCAAAGGACTTGCACTCAAAAAGAGGATTATTAAGAATGGTTATTAAAAGAAAAAAATTGTTAAATTATCTTAAAAAAGAGTCTGAAAAAAGATACAACGCTATAACTAAAAAAATCGGGCTCAAAAAATAGAATGGCAACCAAACCAAAAGAACAAAGAGTAGAAGTGTTAATGGACATTCAGAATCTATACCATTCTGCCAAAAATCTCTATCATGCCAAAGTTAATTATCAAGAAGTTTTAAAACAGGCTATAGCGGGCCGAAAATTTATAAGGGCGTTTGGATATGTTGTTAAAACAAAAACTGGCGAAGAAAAGCCATTTTTTGATGCTTTAACAAAATTAGGTATTGAAATAAGAGTTAGAGATTTGCAGGAATTTTACGGTGGAGCTAAAAAAGCCGACTGGGATGTGGGTATTGTGATTGACGCCATAAGAACTTCTCCGGGACTTGATGTAATTGTTTTGGTATCGGGCGATGGCGACTTTATTGCTTTAGTTGAATACTTAAAAAACTAAGGCAAAAGAGTGGAGGTTATGGCTTTTGGCAGAACAACATCTTTAAAATTAAAAGAAACAGCCGACGAATTTGTTGACTTAGATTTATTGCCACAAAAATTCCTTTTAAAAAAATAATAAACTGCGAGTTAAACTGAGGATGTCATTTGAATGCTTCTAATTTATTTAGAATTATTCAAATGAAAATTCTCTTTTTCTCGTAAAAATAAAAATGATAAAAGATACTTTTGAGTTAGAAATAGGAGATAAAACTCTTAAAATTAAGCTTACTGACTGGGCAGAACAGGCCTCGGGCTCGTGCATTGTAAGCTATGGCCAAACAGAAGTATTGGCCACCGCGGTAATGTCGCAAAAAAACTTTGATGACACTGATTTTTTTCCTTTGACAGTTGAATACGATGAAAAATTTTATGCTGCCGGAAAAATTTTAGGTTCAAGATTTTTAAAGAGAGAATCAAGGCCGTCAGATGAAGCCATTTTAACTTCCAGAATGATTGATAGATCAATAAGGCCTCTCTTCCCAAAAGATTTTAAAAAGGAAGTGCAAGTCATAGTAAGTTGTATATCTTTTGACGGAGAAAATGACCCAGATATTTTAAGTATGATTGCTGGTTCTTTTGCGTTAGCTGTTTCTAATATCCCATGGAATGGGCCGTTAGGAGCAATAAGAATTGGAAAGGCTGATGGTAAATTTATACTAAATCCTACATATAAGCAAAGACAGGAAAATGCTCTTGACCTAACGCTGTCTGCCATAAATAGCAATAATGAAATTTTAATAAATATGATAGAAATGGGAGGCAGGGAAGTTTCAGAAAGCGATGTATTAGAAGCCACAGAATTTGCCGAAGATACTTTAAAAAAAGTAATTGATTTTCAAAAAAAGATAGTTGATAAGGTTGGCGTAAAAAAGGCTACTTTTAATCCTGCCG
Source organism: Candidatus Woesearchaeota archaeon (assembly GCA_030651135.1). Classification (NCBI taxonomy): domain Archaea; kingdom Nanobdellati; phylum Candidatus Woesearchaeota; species Candidatus Woesearchaeota archaeon. The sequence goes on along the minus strand of JAUSCS010000007.1, from coordinate 3,182 downwards.
TGGAATCAGACATAGAAAAAGACATCAAAGAATTTCTAGGAGATAAATTAGAAAATGCGATTACTAATGCAAAACCCGGAGAAAAGAATTTTGGCGAAGCAGATGCGATAGAAGAAGAATTAGTAAAATTTATTAAAGAAAAATACCCATCAGAAGAAAAAGAAAAACAAGTCTTGCCATTTTTTGAAAAAGAAATGGAAAGAATAATTATAAAAAATATTATAGAGAAAAACCAAAGGCCAGACGGACGAGGCACAGACGAAATAAGAAATCTTTTGTGCGAGGTAGGTGTTTTGTCTCGAACTCATGGCAGTGGCGTGTTCCATAGAGGACTTACAAAAGTATTATCAATTTTGACTTTAGGAGGACCCGACGACCAACAACTTTTAGATGGTATGGAAATTTCTGGCAAGAAAAGATTTATGCATCATTACAATTTTCCTCCATTCTCTACCGGAGAAACTTCTCCAATGCGAGGCCCAAAAAGAAGAGAAATCGGACACGGACATTTGGCAGAAAAAGCATTGTTGCCATTAATCCCGGACCCGGAAATTTTTCCTTATACTATAAGAATTGTGTCTGAGGCTTTATCAAGTAATGGGTCTACCTCAATGGCATCTGTATGCGCAGCAACCTTGGCGTTAATGGATGCTGGGGTCCCTATCAAAGAACCCGTTGCAGGTATTTCTATTGGATTAGCAAAAGATGAAGAAACTGGGAAATATAAAGTTTTAACAGATATTCAAGGACCAGAAGACCATTTTGGAGATATGGATTTTAAAGTGGCTGGCACAAAAAACGGGATTACAGCAATTCAAATGGATATAAAAATTGATGGCATAGATAAAAAAATATTTAAAGAAGCCCTTTTGAAGGCCAAGGATGCAAGATTAAAAATTCTTGATATAATAAAGGAAGCTATCTCTGAACCGAGAAAAAATCTTTCTCCTTTTGCTCCAAAAATTAGTATTATACAAATTAACCCTGCAAAAATTGGCGAAGTTGTTGGTCCAAGAGGAAGCGTTATTAACAAAATAATTGAAGAGTTTGGCGTAAATATAAATATAGAAGATTCTGGATTAGTTTTTGTCACAGGCCAAGACCAAAGCGCTGTTGAAAGCACCGTAAATAGAATTCAATCAATTGTAAAAGAAGTAGAAATTGGAGAAATTTTTGAGGGAACCGTAAGGAAAATTATGGATTTTGGAGCTTTTGTTGATATTTTACCGGGCCAGTCTGGACTAGTTCATATTTCTAAGTTCGCTCCATATAAAATTGAAAAAGTAGAAGACGTGGTCAAAGTTGGAGATATAATACCGGTAAAAGTAACTGGAATTGATGAGTTGGGCAGAATTAATTTATCAGCAGTAGACGCAGGATTTCAAGCTAAAAGATTTCCCAAAAAATAAATTTAATATCTTAGTTCATGGATATAACTAAAGACGAAGAGCTACAAGCAAAAGAATTTTTGAAAAGGGCTGAAATAATAACGATGAGAAAAGACCTTCAAAAATTGAGGGAGATTGATGCTTTAGAAGAGAGGGATAAAATTGTTAAAATCAAAACTGTTGAAGAAGAAAAAGCGATCCGCCAGCTGGCGGAAGAAAAGAAAAAAGAAACCGAAAAAAGAACATTAGAAAACCAACAAAGAGAAAAAGTTCTTTCAAAAAATATCAGCGAAGAAAGGTCAGCAGAAAAACAAATAAAAAGCTATGCCGAAGAACCTGAAAAACAACAAATTTTTCTTTTTGAATCGCAAAGACTCGGCTTAGAAAAACAAATTGATATTTTAGAACAGGAGAAAGAATCTTCTTTAGCATTAGAAAAGAATCAAATTTTAATTAATAAAAGAAACCAAGAGGCAAAACTGAACAATATAATAGCTGAAGAGCAAAAAATAGAAAAAGAAGAAAAGTTTATAGCAGAAAATGAAAAAACAAGCAATGTCCCTTCAGAAAAAAAGAGCTTAGAAGAAAGAAGAGGCGAGTTAGAAACAAAAAGACAGGAAATAGAAAAAAAGAGGTGGGCTGTTGAAAAAGAAATAAAAATAATTGAAGACAAAGTTGAAAAAATAGACTTAGATTATCAGAAGATAACCGTGGAAAAGAATAATCTTAAAGAAAAAATAAAAGCTACTGATGCATCTTTGAGAGAAATATATTCAAAAATAATCAAAAGAGTTGAAGATAAAAAAAGAGGAATGTTGGAGCAACAGCAAGCGGAATCTGCAAAAATAGAAGAGGCGTCTAGTGAAAAAAAAGAAAAAGTTCAAAGAGAGCAATGGACTAATCCGATGCAAACCCCTAAAGAAAAGGAATTCTTAAAAGACGCTTCAAGCAAAGTAAAAGAACGGATAGCCAAATCAGTGGCAGGAGAAGAAGAACAGAGAAAAAAGTTTTTAGCTGACATAGAGAAACAAACAGCAGAAGAACAAAATAAAAAATAATCTAATGAACAAAAAATTAATTGAAGACCTTAAAAATAAATTAGAGAATCAAAAAACCGCTCTCACAAAAGAGTTAAGCAGTTTTGCCACAGAAGATAAAAATCTTAAAAATAATTGGGACACAAAATATCCCAATAGAGAAAACGGCAACATGGAAGAAGAAGCAGACGAAGTACAAGAATATGACAATCTCCTTTCTCTTGAACATAATTTAGAACTTAGGTTAAAAGATGTTGATTCCGCTTTAGAAAAAATTGAAAATGGCAAATATGGAATCTGCGAAAAATGCGGCAATGAAATAGACGAGAATCGTCTGCAAGCTTGTCCAGAAGCAAGAGCTTGTATAAAGTGTAAAAAATAAATTTACTTAACAAAAAAGCCGAGTGAATCTCGGCTTTTTTTATTGAACTTTATATTTATTTTGAGTATCTTATCGATGCACCAATACCATATTTTGCTAAAGGATTTTTGGCTCCCACAACTCCAAAATGCAAATGACAACCAGTAGACCTGCCTGCACCCGCCATCCCTGGAGCTCCACCTATTAAAGCAATTCTCTCGCCAACATCAACCATATCTCCCGGTTTTACAAAAATTGTCATAAGATGTCCATAATAAGTGACCACTCCGTTTGAATGTAAAATTGTAATATAATTTCCTCCGCCAAAATTATAACCATATTTAACCTTCTGAACTTGTCCTGGAGCCGCAGCATGGATTGAGGTTCCGCATTTAT
>JAUSCS010000005.1 GCA_030651135.1 Candidatus Woesearchaeota archaeon | reverse complement strand
AAAACCCTCATTTCAAAAATCGCATATTCCCCCGAAACCATCAAAATTAGCTTCATTTCGCGCTCCGCCGAAGGCGGGCGCGCCACCGAAGAAAACCCAGCCCCGCCATTGGCGGGGCTGGGTTACGAAACCAATTCTTCTCGGAATTTGGAGTTCGCATCGTATTTCGTTGCTCCCGTGGATGGATACGTTTAGAACTCTTAATTGGACCAATATAGCACAGGAGCTTCAGTTTAGTGGTATATCAAATCTTTTCCCTACCTATGTTCTTTCCCAACAGCGACAACGTTAAATATACTTTCAACCATAAAACCAAAAATCCTTCCCGTTCCTGAATAGTCTACTTCCAACAGTTCTGCATCTTCTGGTATATCAACGAATAAAACAGAATAATTACCAGAATTATGCACGGGCTTGCAAGCAATACTTGAGGCATTTTGGTGCCTAAAATGCTTAGTCATGGTCAAAGATATTTTCTTCAGTTCTCTTGTTAACTTTTTAGCTTCTGTATTATCAAGCTTTCCGAGACGACATTGATTACTGTTATAGGGTTCAAAGCTAAAAGTAACCCTTTCGTTCTCATAATCTTTCAGGGCATCTGATACAGCAACAACCTGTGATATTTTGCTGTGTTCGGTATCTAAACCGGCTACATTAGTTGGAAGTTTTTGTCTTGAGTTTTCCTGCATAAAACTTCTGTGCTGTAGTAAGACTAATTATGTTGCTTGAAGATTCTGAAACAGAGATGTCTTTTCTAGCTTCTTGCCAAGGTAATTCGGAGTGAGTTAGAGCTTCAAGGTATTCAGCGTTATATTTCCCGTACACAGACCAAATACTATCAAGTAAATCTGATTGTCTTTTTGAGAAATCAAAAGAAGCAGAAGATGTGTCTATTTGAATGGGGTTAAATTCAAAACTCTTAAATCTTCTATAAACTATTGGGACTGCCGGTCCATGGACCCAAGCTTCTATTCTTTCAGGAAAGAGCTTTTCTTTATTTAGGACAAGAGACCAGACTTGAGCATAATAAAGCAATTTCTGGAGTTTTTTGTTAGTTATGGTCTTCTTTTCCTTGTTTGCCCTGTCTATAAAGTATTCCGCAACAGACAAAGCTGTTACTTTTTTAGTGTCCGCACTCATATAACAATTATAGCTTTTTGACGAAATTTATCAATGAATATATGTTGATAAATAATGTAAACTAAAGTAAAGTATGGATAAAGAAGTAATGAAAGAAATCAAGATAAAAGAGACGCAAGGGATGCGTAAAATAAAGCAGTATTTTGAGGACTTGCAAAGAAACAAACATTTTCTCAAATTTTTGAGACAGTTAAAAAGAGCTTATGCTAAGTCCTTATCTACAGGACCTGAAGAGGAGAAAGAGAGGTTGATTTTTGATAAGTTGATGAAAAATAGAACCGAGTTTGAAGAACTTATTAAAGAGCTTTGTGAAGCAAACCCTCGTCAAAAGATTGATGACATTATTAATTATTTTGCAGAAAGATACGGTATTAGCGAAGAAACGGTGTTCCACCTTTTTAAGTTGCATAGACCGTTGGAAGAAATTAGTGAAAAGGGAATAATAGACATTAAAACAAGTTGGTACGAAGATATGTGCTTTATTTCTGATAGCTATGATGAGCAACTGAATCCTGTTGAACGCCCTGATATATATCCATCTGTACCTATTGAAATTGATAAAAGAAGGCAAAGGCACATTATGATTTATCCTATAAGCATTGATATTCATAGATTTGCGAGTAAAAGGGACATACTGGATTTCATAGAAAATAGATGGGAGGTTATTGAAGATAAATTAAATGTTTATACAGATGAAAAAAAGAAGAGGTTTAGAAAAAGAAAATATGATAGAAAACTCCTTGATTTTATCTGGGAAAATAAGGAACTGAAGTCAAGAGAACTTATTGAACTACTTAATAAAGAGTTTCCTAATCACGGGCTGGTCTATTTTGAAGTCAGCAAGCTAATACAACTTGAGAAAAACAGAAGAAATAGAGATTTAATCGAGGGTCAGTAATTTCTTATACCAAAGTAGTAAAGAAAAGTAACTTGTAGATACAGCCTACAGGTTATTTTATGCAGGGAGAAAACAAAGAAAAACAGGTCCAAAGAATACAAGAAAATATCGGGAATAAACCGGTAACCTATCTTGAATCACAGCAAAATCTGATTGGCTTCTTCTCTATTCTTTTGGATGAAGCTAGAAGGATAAATCCTGAAAAATACTTGGATGGTTATAGGAAAAGCAAATGATTGATACGGTAATACTTACATTATCAAGAGATAAGGTAACAACTCTTGATAACTCATTAAGGCGTTTTCCTGAATGGATACAGCAAAACAAGACTAAAAGTTACACAAAGTGGATAAAAAATATGCCTAAGCAGAAAAAGGAAACAGACCTATATTATCCACGACTTACAGGGTATAAGCGATGGAATAAGGAGAATGTTGAAATGCCTATGATAAATATAGAGTTTTCAGCTCCAAAGCTTATATTTAATAATAATCTTGATGAAGTTGAAGAAAAAGATTTTGATTATGTTGTCAAAACTCTTAAGAAAAAACTACTTGAAATGGGAGAATCGGTGGAGATAAAAAACCTTGAAAATGCTGATATATCAGCCTTTCATCCATCAAAAAATATAGTTTTGTCAGACGGATATAGAGCATATGGTGTATTGAAAGAACTTGGAAAAATAAACCTAACTAAAAAACTTGAATTGACCAAAGTAAATTTTAAAAATGATGGTAAGGCATTACAAATGTACGCTATAAATCACTCAATAGTTTTCTACGACAAGTTGGCAGACCTTAATCAGAATAAGAAAAAGGCGGTTGATGAAGACCAAACCTTATATCAAAGGTCCTTGTTTGAAGAGATTAAGGAGAATCAACCAGCCCTTGAAGTATTGCGTATGGAAATACGCCTAAGTCATAAACAAAAACTTAACTCAATAATGCTGAAGCTCGGTTTCCCAAAGAACCCTACTTTTAGAGAGGTCTTCAGAAAAGATGTATGTCAAAAAATTGTAAGACATTACTGGGATACAATCGTGAAGGGCGAAAACTTATTTCTTTTTGAGCTAGAAAATGGTCCAAGTCAGTTGTTAGCGGATATTATAAGAAAAGAGCCAAAAATAAAACTTAGTAAAGCTATAAATCTAGTCGGGCTAAGTGTGTTATGTAAAGATGCCGGTATCCGTGCCTTACGAGATACTACTGAAAAGCATATAAATCAAAGAAACTGGTATTTAGTAAGCAATAACATAAAATTACTTAATAAAATTGCTGATGGAAAACCTCTTCATAGTTGGGTTAAACAGATAGAAGATACTCTTACTAATTTCGTACCATATCGCACAGGTTCAGGACCGCCTTGAAATGAGGCTACTTTATTACTTAATAACATTAAATAAACTTATGAAAATCAATAAAAACAATCCGAATAAAGACAAAGAGTTACAGACAGAGATAGGCAAACTTTTCGCAAGAGCTTATCACAAGGCTTTATCAGACAATATGAAAAGAGTCTGGGCAAGAAGAAAGTTATCCACTTCGCAAGTTGATGTGTAAACCATTGTAAAGTATAATATAGTTATGGATTCAACTAATAAAAAATATGAGGTTTGGATAGATGACAATTATCACGCTATGATGGACCCTGATAGTTTCCAAAAATACACGGAATTTGATAATGCAGAAGATGCTATAAAGAAATGCAAGGAAATACTACTAGATAGTCTCACTTATCTTTATGAGGATGGAATGACATTGGGTGATGTAATAGCTCAATGGGCTATGTTTGGAGACGACCCATATATTAGAGCCGAGGATTGTAAGTTTTCCGCAAGAGAATTTCTTGATAAAGAGATAGATAAAGAGGCTTATTTTGACGAAATTAAAAAATACAAAAATGCAAAACAAAAATAAAGAATTTTACAAAGCAGAGGATTTAGCAGAGAAATTAGATGTAAATATAATGACCATTTATCGCTATATCAAATCTGGTCGTCTAAAGGCATATAAAATCGGTAAGGAGTTTCGGATAGATAAGAATGAATTTGAGAGATTTCTTAATAGCGTAAAGACAAAATAACGATGAACAAACTCAAACAAACATTAGTAAAAACATTAAAATCAGAACCTTTATTTTTGGATTCTGAATCAGGAGAATTGAATTACATAAAGATAAAAGATTCTGCTGATAGTATTGATAAAAAACTCATTATTCTTCTCGCTGACAACAAGGAATTGAAAGAAAAATTCTTTACTAAAATCAAAGATGTGTATGTTTTCAATATTCAAGGTTTTAAATTCTTCTTGGACGAAAGTAAGGTTGATAATTCATACACAAAGTACGCAAATGAAATTGGTTTAGCTGACAAGAATGGGCTTCTTGAAAATGTAAGTGATGTTGTTCTAGATTTTCCTTTCAAGGATTGTGTATTAGAAGGCGGACAAAGCACAGAAGAAGGTACGGATACCTATTTTGAATACGATATTGTCGTTACTAAAGCACAGGAAAAACAAGGATTGAAAGCTAAGGCATACAATCAAAAAACTACAAAAAGAAATGAAATATTATTCAATCAAATACTTGCACACGATGAAATAGATAGACTCTATGATAGAAAAGCTCTTGTAAATTGGAAACGATTTACTAAAGACAATAAGAAAGACGGAGAAGCTGTGAAAGAAATAAAGCGAGATAAAACAGGTTTAATACAAGAGAATCTGATTATTAAAGGCAACAATCTCCTTGCTCTTCATAGTTTAAAATCTGAATTTGCTGGCAAAATAAAGCTTATCTATATTGACCCTCCGTACAATCCGCCAAGTAGCAATAATACTTTTACATACAACAACAATTTCAATCACTCTACTTGGCTTACTTTTATGAAGAATAGAATTGAAGTAGCTCAAGACCTTCTTTCAGATAAAGGGGCGATGATAATTGCCATTGACGAGAATGAGCAAGCGTATCTTGGAGTATTAATTGATGAATTATTTAAAGGTTATGAGAATCATTGTGTAACTATTGTTCATAATCCAAGAGGTGTGCAGGGTACAAATTTCTCATATACGAGCGAATATGCCTTCTTCATATTTCCTAAAGGAACAAAAACTATTAAAAACCGCAAGATAGTTGAAGAAGATATTTCTTTTTCTAACTTAAGAAATTGGGGTGGTGAATCTGAAAGACACAGTGCTAAAAATTGTTTCTATTCAATTTTAGTAGATAAGTGCACGAAACAAGTTATTGATTTTGGAGATGTTTGTGATGACAAATTTCATCCAAAAATAAACATACACAACGGAGATTTTGTTGAAGTGTATCCTGTAGACAAAGAGGGAGTAGAAAGAAAATGGAGGTATGCAAGACAAAGTGCTGAGGAAATTAAAGATTTACTTGCTGTTACAGAAAAAGACGGTGTTTACGATATTCAAATTGGAAAAGATTTTGGACAGTATAAAACAGTCTGGATTGATAAAAGATATGACGCAAATGAGTATGGTACAAAACTTGTAAAAGATTTAGTACCTGAATCAAACTTCAGTTTCCCTAAGTCTCTATGGAATGTATATGACGCAATTTATGCTGTTATTCAAGATGATACAGAAGCTATTGTTTTGGACTACCACGCTGGTTCAGGTACAACAGGACACGCAGTCCTGAATCTCAATGAAGAAGATAAAGGAAATAGAAAATTCATTTTGATTGAACAAATGGATTATATTCAAACAGTAACCGCTCCTAGAATAAAAGAAGTACTTAAAAGAAGTAAATCTAAAGATGATTTTATCTACCTTGAGCTTGCAAAATGGAACGAAAAAGCAAAAGAAGAAATACAAAATGCAAAAGATTTACCTGCTCTTGTAAAACTATTTGATACTTTATATGAGAGATATTTCCTTAATTACAATGTCAAAATCAAAGACTTCAAAGAAAAGATAACTAAAGAAGAAAACTTCAAAAAGCTTACACTTGCACAGCAAAAGAAGATATTTTTGATTATGCTTGATTTGAATCAGATGTATGTAAATGAAAGTGAAATAGCTGATAAGAAATACGGAATCAGTACAGAAGACCAAAAGTTAACAAAGGCTTTTTATAGCAAAAAATAGTATGGCAGAATTACACGAACAAATAAAAAACGCCATAGACTTTGGTACACTAAAACCTGAAATTTCAAAATATGTTTCTGATAACTTGAAATATGATTTTTTTGACTGGCAAAAAGAAGCTTTTCAATATCTTTTACTTAATGAAAAAAGAGCAGAAGGCAATAACGAACCTACTCACTTGATGTTCAATATGGCAACAGGTACAGGTAAAACACTGGTAATGGCAAGCTGTATTTTGCATTACTACAAGAAAGGATATAGAAAGTTTATCTTCTTTGTGAATCAAAAGAATATTATCTATAAAACTGAGAATAACTTTATTGATAGTAATCATAATAAATATCTATTTGCAGATAAGATTGTAATTGATGATGAAACTATCAACCTTAAAAAGGTTGATACCTTTTCAAAAAATAGTGAAACGATTGAAATAAAACTCACTACTATTCAACAGCTTTATAACGATATTCATATCCAAAAAGAAAATCAGGTATTGCTAGATGATTTGATAAAGAAGGATATTGTAATGCTGGCAGATGAAGCTCATCACTTGAATACAAATACAAACAGAATACAGGATGATTTAGATTTACCGATTGAATTAACGGATAAAACGAGCAAAGAGGAGCTTGAAAAAAAGGGTTGGGAACATACCGTTATAGAATATCTACTAAAAAAGAAAGGTTTAGAAAATAATAAAAATGTACTTTTAGAATTTACTGCAACGATACCAGAAACACCACAAGCAATTGACAAATATAGAGATAAAACTATCTATAAGTTTGGATTGAAAGAGTTTTTATCTGCTGGATATACCAAAGAAATTAACCTGCTCTCTTCTACTCTAGAGAAAAGAGAGCGAATACTACAAGCTCTACTCTTTAGCTGGTATAGACACAAAATTGCTCTTAAAAATGACTTATCAAACTGGAAGCCTGTAATTCTTTTCAGAAGTAAAACTATTGAAGAATCAAAGGCTGATTTTGAAGAGTTTTTGGTAATGGTAAATAACCTTAACGTATCTGATTTTGATTTTCTAAAGAATATTGAGGATAAATTTACTCAAGGCGAAGACGCATACGAACAAGGTAAATCAAGAGTATTAGATTTAATTACTTTTATTAAAAAAGAAGGTATTAATAAATCTGAAATAATTTCTTTTCTCAAAGATAACTTTGCAGAGCGAAACTGTATTATTACAAACTCTAAAACAAATAAGGCAAAGACAAAGGAAAATATTGATGAAGATACTGACAAGCTGTTGAACAATCTTGAAGATAAAGACAATCATGTACGAGCTATATTTACAGTAAGCAGACTGACAGAGGGTTGGGATGTTTTGAATCTTTTTGACATTGTAAGGCTCTACTCAGGACGAGATGAAGGGCACCAAAATAGACAAAGAGTCGCTGGTAAAACTACAGTTTCTGAAATTCAGCTTATTGGACGAGGGGTACGATACTATCCATTTCCATATCAAGACGAAATCAAAAACAAACGAAAATTTGATGAAAATCTTGGTAATGAAATGCGAGTACTTGAAGAGCTTTACTATCACAGCGATTCTGACCATAGATACATTGATGAATTGAAACGAGAATTGAAGAAGAAAGGTTTGATTGATGACGGAAGAATTGAAAAGAAATTCAATATCAAACGAGATTTTGCAGAAAGTCTGTTCTTTAAGAATGTAAAAATTTGGAAGAACGAACAGATAGAAAACCCTGAAAGAAAACAGAGGACCATAGGTTATTTAAAGGATAATCTAGAGCTTAAATTTGATGTAGAAAGTCTTGGAATCAGAGAGCAAGAAATTGACTTTGATAAAGAAGATTCTGATACAGAGCGATTAAATATCAATGATGTAAACAAAAAGACTATCACTAAAACAATCAAAGAATTTGAAAAACACATCTTTGATAAAGCGGTAAATATTAAATCTAAAAAACAAAACTCTCTTTTGCGATTTGAATCTTTGCAACAAGAAATTGATATTGAATCAATGGAAGACTTTAGGATGAAGCTGATTGGGGACTTAAAAATCAAATTAGTAACCGTGAAATCTCTCTTTAATGAAATTACAAATAAAGAAAAGCTAGAAGTACTTCTAAAAGCTCTAGATATGATATTTACAGAGCTTAAACAACATATTAATCCGCATAAAGGTACAGAATTTGAAGCATATAGCTTAGTAGACTTCTTTAGCGAAGAAGTACGCAAGAATGTGAAAAAAGATGAACATAGTCAAAAACTAGAAGATGAATTGAAGTATGAAGATTGGTATGTAGTAGACCAGTTTTATGGTACGAGTGAAGAAAAGGGATTGATTGAATTTATTAAAGATACAATCATTAATCTGCAAAACAAATACAAAGAAGTATATCTTTTGAGAAATGAAGAACAGTACAAAATCTTTGATTTTAGTACAGGTACAGGTTTCCAGCCAGACTTCATCCTCTTTCTGAAAGATAGAACAAACTTACATTATCAAGTATTTGTTGAACCAAAGGGAGATAATCTATTACAAAAGGATGAATGGAAAAATGTATTCTTGAAAGAAATTACAGAAAAGTACTCAAAGAAAAAAGTACTGAAAATTGAGGGTAAGGAATATAATTTGATTGGACTACCCTTGTTTAATCAAAACAATAACGGAGGGTTTGAAGAAGAGTACGATAAACTCATTAATTAATTATATGAAAGCAATAATCTTAGCCAGAGTATCAGACAAAAAACAGGACTCAAACGAGGCTCAAGTTGTTCGTGTTTCTGATTATGTGAAATTTAAAGGACTCACAGCTTGGAAAACTTACGAAATAGAAGAATCATCTACAAAGGGAGACAGAGAGAAATATCAAGAAGCTGTAAAAGATGTCATTGATTCCAAAGAACCTGTTGCTTTAGTGGTTGATACAGTAGACCGCCTTCAAAGAAGTTTCAAGGAATCAGTTCAACTGGATGAGCTAAGAAAGTCAGGAAAACTTGAGATACATTTTTACAGAGAAAATCTCATTTTGAATAAAGACTCAAACAGTTCAGACCTTCTTCGTTGGGATATGGCTGTAATGTTTGCTAGGAGTTATGTACTTCAATTAAGTGATAATGTGAAAAGAAAACAAGAGCAAATGCGTAAAAATGGCGAATGGACCGGTAGACCACCAATCGGGTATGAAAGTGTATACGACACAACTGGTAAAAGGATAGATATTATACCGGACCCACAAAAAGCCCACTTCATACAAAAAATGTTTGAGCTGTATGCTAGAAAAAGCTATTCAACCATAACTCTTAGAGTAGAGATAGCTAGACAGGGGTTAAAGACTGATTTAGGTAAACCGCTTGCACCGAGCCTGATTGACCACATACTCAATAACACTTTTTATTATGGTCTTGCTTATTCAAAGGAAAAAGATATTTCTTGGAATCATAAGTATAAACCTCTTATTACAAAAGAGCTTTTTGATAAGTGTCAGGAAATAAGAACTGGTTGGGGTAAGAAGCCATTCCAGTATGCTTCAAAACCTTTTATATTTAGAGGCTTAGTAAGATGTGCGAAATGCGGATGTTCTATGAGTCCTGAAATAGCTAAGGGTAAGTTTATCTACTATAGCTGTACGAACGCTAGAAAGGGCATCTGTAACAAGAAGGTCTATGTGCCTGAAAGTAGCTTCCTGAAGCCCGTATACGAGGTTTTAAGGGCATTTAACGCTATACCGCAAGCCAAGATAGATGAAATTGTTGAGGGGCTTAAGAAGTCAAACGAGGGTAAGGATTTGTACCATAAAGAAGCTGTGAAGGCTCTAAGACAGGAATATGACACAGTCCAAGCAAGGCTTAGTCGTCTAACAGACTTTTTACTTGATGAGCGTATTACTACGGACGAGTATGATAAAAAACTGAAAGAGCTAAAAGAAAAACAGCACGATATTGATATTCAACTTCAAGACCATACTTATGCAGACGAAAACTACTATATAACCGCTAGCACAATATTAAATCTAGCCAAAGGAGCTTTGGAATTATTTGAAAGCTTAGGTAAAAGTTCTAATGTGCCTAAACAAAGGGACTTATTGAACTTCCTACTTCAGAACTGTGTCGCAAACGGAAAAAACCTAGAGTTTTCCTTGCGTTCTCCCTTTAATCACATACTCACTTTCACTAAACAACCTATCGGGCTCCGCGACCAGGGCTCGAACCTGGGACATCCTCCTTACATTGATCCCAAAATTTCTTAAGGGCATGGACTATATCATCACCCGGAGTGGGTGTAAGGCGCTTCGTCCCGACGTTACGTCGGGACTACTCCCCGAAGGGA
>JAUSCS010000004.1 GCA_030651135.1 Candidatus Woesearchaeota archaeon | reverse complement strand
TCGTGCCTCATCCAAATAAACTCGTATTTATTGTTTGAACCGCCGAAGGTCGCTTCCTTTCGCAAAAAAGTAACGCTCGGCATATTTAACTCTTGAAGTTTTCGGGCGATTACTTTCAAGAGTTCTTCGCCCTTGCCACTCATACCCACAAGAAGTTGCGACCATTGCTCAACGATATTGTTTTCGTTAATAACCGAACTTCCTGTCCCAATGCCGAACCTGATTCCAATAAGTTTCGGTATGAGCTTAAACTTTCGCAAAACGGCGTAGCCCGCGATAACGACAATTATCCAAAAAATTATTGTTCCCATATATAAGATTTTATTAAATAACTGGTTAATTAAGACCGCACGACTATACGGCCAAGAAAACTTGCAACTTCATTTTACCACTTATTCCAAAATCGTGTGTGGCGTTTCGTCTTTCGGCGACTTCCAAATCGGCTTCAAAAGCATATCCGGCTTGGACAAGCTATATTCTGTTTCGGGGGCGAATAAAAACATTAAACTTCCGTCTCCGCGAGGATCGCCGCCCTTTCCAGCGTTCCGTAAACTGTCGCTCCGTCTTTCTGACGGGGCGATAGTGAGGACGCGGAAATGGGTAAGGCGAAGTTTCTTTTTTAACCTCTCGTCGCTTCGCCACGACCAGTAGGTTTTAAGTTTATCAACAAATCTTTCGGTTTTCATCGTGCCTCGGTCGGCCTCAAGAAAAAAGTTGATAACCTCATCTTTGTCTTCAATCGTAAAAAATGCGTCGGGAACTAATGAGGGATTTTCGCCGTGAACATCACGCAACATATCTTTCAGATCGTAGCCCTGCGTGAAGCGAGTGATTTTTACTCCGTGAGTTTTGGCGGCGAGCGTAAGACAAACTCTGAATTGAGAAATCATTAAAGAGTGAGCCATCAAAGGAAGCGTCCTTTCATTTTCGCGCAGTCGGCGATAAATCCCTTCGCGCTCCTCCGCGTCTTTTGACAGTTGCTCCGCTCCCTTGCGTCCCAAGGAGTAAACCATGTGCGCCGAGGTGAGGCGTGCGGAGCTTTGACTGACTGGTCGGTCAAGGTAGCCGTGATGGTAGAGGCGGCTCAATCGCTCCATCAGGTTGCGGCGGCTTCCCTCGTGAAGTGCTAAAACTTGCTCCGTGTTAAGGAAACGGAAATCAGCAACATCGCGGAGGAGCGTTATGTCGCGGGGCTGGAGCTTGAGGGGGTCGGACACCTCTAATCGTTGAAATAACTTTGAGCTTGGTTTTGACATAGGAGCGTTATATTGTCATTATACGCCTATCCGACCCCCTCGCCGAGGCCTTCCTCTCCTGTTCTATCCTTTTTTCTTCGTATTCCCCCCCCCACCAACGAGCAAAAAGAAATAGCAGAACAGGAGAGAAGGCCGAGCCACCAAACGCGAACCCGCGACATTTCACGGAGCGACGAGGCTTTGCGAGGAGCGGAGTGAAGTCGGCTTTTGATTTTGCGAGGCGGTGCTCTGCAAAAGGCAATGTTTAATAGGGCTTTTAGCAATTCTCCCTAGTCATTCGGGCAAGGAGCGACTGACTACCCGCGTGACTAGGTAAAGTGCCTCCATTTTTGCTAAAATAGGTGCGAGCCTCCTTTAAGAGGCACACCAATAAAAATTAATTAAATAAAATATGTTTTTTAAAAAGAAAACCAAAATTATAGCTACAGTAGGCCCTTCATCTGAAAGGGAAGATATATTAGAAAAAATGATACTGGCCGGTGTTGATTGCATCCGTCTTAACTTTTCTCATAATGACCATAAAAGTCATGGAAAAATAATAAAATCCATAAGAAAAATAGAAAAAAAACTAGTAAAACACATAGCAATAATTGCCGACATACAAGGTCCTAAAATAAGAGTTGGTATTTTACCAAAAGAAGGTTTGGTGCTAAATGACGGACAAAAAATATTATTGGATTCCTCTACAAAATATTTTGTAAATAATACCATTCCTATTCCCTCAAAAACTTTTATGGATAGCACAAGCGAGGGCAATGTAGTTTTTTTTGATGACGGAACAATAAAAATTAAAATAACAAATAAAAATAAATCCATATTTAGCGCTGTCGTAATAAAAGGTGGAGTGCTTTTTTCAAATAAAGGAATAAATGTTCCTTCGCTTTATATTAAAGGTTCCGTTCTTTCTCAAAAAGATAAATCTGATATAATTTTTGCAGTAAAATCAGGAGTAGATTATGTGGCCATTTCTTTTTTGCGTGATGCAAATGACGTAAAAGAAGCTAGGAAATTTTTAAAAAATACTGAGGTTAAAATAATAGCCAAAATTGAGAGGCCGGAAGCCCTTTTGAATATAGACCAGATAATCGATGAAGCCGACGCTATAATGATAGCCAGGGGGGATTTGGGAATTGAAACTCCTCTTTGGGAGCTTCCCGTAAGACAAAAAGAAATCGTAGAAAGAGTGAGAAATAAAATGAAACCCGTAATTGTAGCAACGCAAATGCTTGATTCAATGATAAGAAATCCGATACCTACCAGGGCAGAAGTTTCTGATGTGGCTAATGCCGTATATGACTCTGCTGATGCAGTAATGCTTTCTGGAGAAACTGCTTCCGGTAAAAATCCATTAGAAGCGGTTGAAATGATGAGAAAAGTTTTAGAATCAACTGAAATAATTCAAAATTATACTGAGAATTCAAATAACTACGGCTCTTCCAGATTTTTATCAATTTCAAAGTCGGCCGCAGATATTGCATCGGAAGTTAATGCAAAGGCTATCTTTGTAAAAACAATTTCAGGAGAATCAGCTAGAACAATTTCTTTTTTTAGGCCGAAAAATAATATAGTGGCTATAACTACTAACCCAAAAATAGCTTGTCAATTATCTTTAGTACGAGGAGTAATTCCTTTTGTTACAAAAAAGAAATCGGCTAAAAACATCAAAGACTTAATATTATCTATTGATTTAGTTAAAAATTTTCTCAAAAATGGCGATGTAATAGTATGTGTTTATGATGTAAATTTTAATTTTTCCAAGGAAACAAATATAAATACTATCACCATTGAGTCAATCTAATTGACAGGTCATTATAAATGCATCAAAAGATGTATATAAAAAATTATGAAAAAAGGGTATAAAGATAATATTGAAAAGCTCACGGTGGAAAATGATAATTTTCGTAAGGTGCTTTATACGGCCGAACACTGCCAATTAGTATTAATGTCACTTAATCCTGGAGAGGAGATTGGCTCTGAAATTCATGACGATGGAGATCAATTTTTTCGTTTTGAAAAAGGGAAAGGGAAAGTCATTATCAATGAAACTGAATATGATGTCTCTGATGGCGACAGCGTGATTGTGCCAGCTGGAACAACGCATAATGTTGTTAATATTTCAGATAGCGAACCTCTTAAGCTTTATACTATTTATGCTCCGCCACATCATAAAGACGGCATTGTACGTGCTACCAGAGAAGAAGCCATAACAAATGGTCCAGAATTTGACGGCACAACAACAGAATAATAAATTTATTTATATAAGAAAGAATGGATAAAATTTCTGCTTTAGAAAAACTTAAACAAGAAATTGAAAACGATAAAAATCTTCCACTTAAATCAAATTTGGTATTCGGCGAGGGGAGTTCTGACAGTGAAGTGATTTTTATTGGCGAAGCTCCGGGAGCAACTGAAGATGAACAAAAAAGACCATTTGTTGGCAGATCCGGCCAACTTTTACGCAGATTAATATGCGAACTTGGCTGGAAAGAGGAAAATGTTTATATTACAAATATAGTAAAACGCAGACCGCCAGAAAACAGAGACCCATTGCCAAAAGAAATAGAAAAATATAAGCCATATCTCACTAGTCAAATTAAAATAATAAATCCCAAAGTAATTGTTCCGCTTGGCCGTTTCTCAATGAACTATTTTTTGCCGAATGCTAAAATAACGCGTGACCAGGGGAAACTTTTTAAAGTAGCTGATTGGTTTGTGGCGCCAATGTTCCACCCTGCGGCAGCTCTTCGCGCCCCAGCTATGATGAAAGAATTTCAAAAAAATTTTAAAAAATTACCAGCAATGCTTAAGAAAATTAAAGAAACAAATAACGGCAATTGACGAGCCAATGCCAATTTGATAGAATGCTATTATAATATAATTAATATCTAACAAATAAAAATATGTCAGAAAAAATCAACAAATTAATAATTCCTTTTTCAATCATTATTGCAGGTCTTATTATCGGAGGAGCAATTTATTTTTCAGGTAAAAATTCGGCATCTCCTGTCGCAACAAATAATAACCAGGGTCAAGAAATAAATCAACCTATACAGCAACCAAGCGCTGACGTTGATATTAGTAAAGTTAAAACATCTGGCATTCCTTTCGTGGGTAATGCAAACGCGCCAGTAGTATTGGCAACTTGGGAAGACTTTCAGTGTCCATTCTGTAAACAGTTAGAGACAACTGTTATAGATCAGATTGTTAAGGATTATCCAGACAAAGTAAAAATAGTATTTAAGGACTTTCAATTTTTAGGTAACGACTCGCAAACAGCCGGTATCGCAGGAAGAGCAGTCTGGGAAGTTGCTCCCAATAAATATTTTGACTGGCGCATGGCAATATATGACAAACAAGATAATGAAAATTCAGGATGGGGAAGCAAAGATGATATTATTGCTCTCACCAAAACCATACTCGGAGCTGGTAATGGAGATAAAGTTGCAAACTTAATGAATTCAAAACAATCTGAATATCAAAAGGCGATAGATAATGACAAAACTGAAGGAGGAACCTTCGGCATTAATGGGACTCCTGGTTCCATTATAGGCAAGAATCTTATTTCTGGGGCACAGCCATATTCTGCTTTCAAGCAAATTATCGATTTGGCTCTGCAGGGACAATAATATGGTGTTTGGAGCCTTAAAAAAAGTATTTCAAAAACCAACATACGCACTCTTGGCACTTGCCACGAGCTTTATAGTGTTTGTATTTGCCGTATGGTTACCAAATATCCGTTTAATCATAAGCATTATGAGTCATTCGGGCATATCACTTTCGCAAAAGATTAATTTGCCAATTAGTCTTTTGGGATCAATTACCACTAATTTTACTCTGCTTTCTGCTTCGTATACGATTGCTATCGCCGTATTATTTGGAATTAATATCTCTATGATTGTTTATTATTTAAGACAAAGAATTACCGAAACTAAACAGAATGGAATCACTTCAGGATTTTTTGGTGCTATAAGTGGTATTCTTGGCATAGGATGCGCTTCTTGCGGATCGATAATTATTACCAGTATTCTTTCGTTGTTAGGCGCATCTTGGGTACTCTCTTTTTTACCTCTTCGGGGAGGAGAATTTGGTATTATTGGAATAACTCTGCTATCTATATCAGTTTATATGGTGTCAAAACAAATTCAGAATCCAGCTGTTTGTAAAATTAATTAATATGATATCTTTTAACAAACGGAAAATATTTTTATTTTTAGGGCTTATAGTGGCTTTTTTACTTGTTTTTGGAGTGGGTTTTTACATTGGCCAAAAACAAGTAGTTTGTCCAATTTGCGCTCCCACAAATATTGATCTTTCTCTTTTTTGGGATGCTTATTATAAACTTCAAGAAAATTTTGTTGACTCAACAAAATTAGATACGCAAAAAATAATTTATGGGGCAATATCTGGGATGACAAATTCTCTGGGAGATCCGTATACTAATTTTTTTAATCCCACTGAAGCCAAGAAATTTGAGCAAGACCTATCTGGTTCTTTTGATGGAATTGGCGTAGAAATTGGATTAAAAAAGAATCAATTAACAATAATCGCCCCTATGGAAAATACTCCTGGGAAAAAAGCCGGTCTAAGGGCAGGCGATGTAATAATAAGTATAAATGGTAAAAGCACTTCTGATATGGACATAGATGAGGCAGTGGATTTAATTAGGGGCACAAAAGGAACAGAAGTAACTTTAACAATCTTTAGAGATGATTGGAAAGACACAAAAGATATTAAAATTATTAGAGATACAATTAATATTCCCTCTTCAGATTGGAAGCTCAAAGATGGAGATATTGCCTATGTTCGCATACATTTATTTGACGGATCACTGTCATCTAATTTTAACAAAATCGCATTAGAAATTTTAAAGAGTCCAGCCAAAAGGATAGTTTTGGACTTAAGAAACAATCCCGGCGGTTATCTTGAAGTTGCCAGGGATATATCGGGTTGGTTCTTAAAGAAAGACCAGGTTGTAACAATAGAAAATTTTGGGGAAAACAAAGATAAAAAATATTATAAAACTGACGGTAATGCCAATTTTTCTGAATATCCTATAGTTGTTTTAATAAACCAAGGTTCAGCATCTGCATCTGAAATATTATCTGGAGCATTAAGAGACAACAGAAAAATTAAGTTAATAGGCGAAAAATCTTTTGGAAAAGGATCCGTCCAGCAAGTGTTGGAGTTAAGAGACGGCTCTATGATTAAAATAACTGTTGCAAAGTGGCTTACTCCAAACGGAAATTCAATATCAGAGGTGGGATTAACTCCTGATATAAAAATAGAATTAACAGATAAAGATTTTGAGGACAATAAGGACCCACAATTAGATAAAGCGCTTGAAATAATTAAGAATTTAAAGTAGTATTAACTCTGATAAAATAATTATTAAGCAATCGTCCAATAATATTATGAAAGTAATTCTCCTAAAAGACGTTCAAGATCTTGGGAAAAAATATGAAATAAAAGAAGTTAAAGACGGCTATGCTAGGAATTTTTTAATACCGCAGGGATTGGTAAAAACTGCTACAAAACAAGCCATAAAATGGCTTGAAACGCAAAAAGTAATTATTACAAAAGAGATAGAAGAAGACTTAAAAAAAGCGCAAGAGATGGCTTCTACTCTTGATGGCCTGGAATTAAATATTCCAATAAAGGTTGGCAACGAAGGCCAGCTTTTTGAAGCGATTAATAGTCAAAAAATAGCCGAAAAGCTAAAAGAGATGGGTTTTGATGTTAAAAAATCGAAAATAATGTTAGAGCAACCAATTAAAGCATTGGGAGAATTTCCTATAAAAATTAATCTAGACCACAACTTAGAAGTTGAAATAAGAGTAATAATTGTAGAAGAAAAAATCTAAAATAAAGAGCCAAAACTTGCGTTTCGTAATTTAAGGTAATTATTATGGCACGATATATTTTCGTAGCAGGAGGCGTAATGTCTGGCATAGGCAAGGGCATAGCAACGGCCTCTATAGGAAGAATTTTAAAAAGCAAAGGATTTAAGGTTACAGCAATAAAAATTGACCCTTATATCAACGTTGATGCTGGCACAATGAATCCTATTGAACATGGAGAAGTTTTTGTAACTGATGATGGCGTAGAGTGCGACCAGGATGTTGGCAACTATGAAAGGTTTTTAGATGAAAATATATACACCGATAACTATCTTACAACAGGCAGAGTTTATCAATCTGTAATCAACAAAGAAAGGAACTTAGAATATGGAGGGAAATGCGTTGAAGTAGTGCCAGATATTCCCAATGAAGTAATAGCAACAATAAATAGAGCAGGCAAAAAAGTTAAAGCCGACTTCATATTAATTGAAATCGGAGGAACAGTAGGCGAATATCAAAATATGCTGTTTTTGGAAGCCGCCAGAATGTTAAAAATAAGCAATCCAAAAGATGTGCTTTTTATTTTGGTAAGCTATATGCCAATTCCTGAAATAATGGGCGAAATGAAGACAAAGCCAACACAATATGCTGTTAGAACGCTAAATTCAGCTGGTATTCAACCCGACATGATTTTAGCCAGGTCTACAACTCCTTTGGACGAACTCAGGAAAAGAAAACTTTCTAATTTTTGTAATGTTGAGATTCAAGATATTATTTCCGCCCCAGATGTAAAATCCATATATGAAGTGCCGATTAATTTTGAAAAAGAAAATATGGGGAACAGAATATTGAAAAAATTTAATTTAAGGGCCAGACCATCTGATTTAAAAGAATGGGGTAAATTAGTTAAAATGATACAAAATTCTCCTTTGCTAGTTGAAATTGGAATAGTCGGTAAATATTTTGAATCAGGAAACTTTACTTTAACAGATTCTTATATCTCCGTGATTGAAGCAATAAAACACGCTGCCTTTTCTTTTCATAGAAAAGCAAAAATTACATGGATATCATCAGAAAACTTTGAAAAAAATCCTAAAACACTTTCAATGCTCAAAAAATTTGACGGCATAATTGTTCCGGGAGGATTCGGAAATAGGGGAATAGAAGGAAAGATAAAAGTTATTGAGTATTGCAGAAAAAATAAAATCCCGTTTCTGGGATTATGTTTGGGAATGCAGTTGGCAGTGATAGAATTTGCAAGAAACGTCTGCGGATTAAAAGATGCCACTTCAGCAGAATTTAAACAATCTTCAAAAAATATTGTAATTGATGTTATGCCAGAACAAAAAGTTCTCCTAAAAGAAAAGAGATATGGAGGTACAATGAGACTAGGGTCTTATAACTGCAAATTAAAACCAGGTACTTTAAGCTATAAGGTCTACGACAAGCCCAATATATCAGAGCGCCATCGCCATCGTTATGAATTAAATAATGAATATAGAAATATCCTGGAAAAAAACGGCATGATAATAGCCGGAGTAAATCCGGAAAAAGATTTGGCGGAAATTATTGAAATTCCAAATCATCCATTTTTCGTAGCTAGCCAATTCCATCCAGAATTTAAATCAAGACCGCTAAAACCTCATCCTCTTTTCAAGGAATTTATAAGAGTGGCAATCAAGAAATAGGGTCAACACTTACAACTTTTGCTAACCTCTGAGACCTGTTAAAAAGTTTTTTTAACTTTGTACTAAAACGAACAACGCCGTTGCGGAGTGCATAAATAGTGTCGTCTGAGCCTCTTTTCACATTTTTACCAAGGAGATATTTTGTGCCTCTTTGCCTGATAATAATCATTCCCACTTTTACCTTTCCTCCATCATCCACCTTAATACCAAGTCTTTGGGCCGCCGAATCCCTGCCTAATCTAGACGAACCACCTTGTTTAGTTTTTGACATATTTTTAAAATCTAATTAATGAATTTAATATCAGTCATAATAGCAAAAATATCCAATCTTGTCAAAGCCCACTTTAATGATATAATACTATTTATTATTATTGCTTTATTAATTTTATTTTCTTTTGCCTGTGGATTTATAATGGCAAAATACCAACAAAAACAACCAATCTCAATAACTTATGAAAAACATACCGCAACATATAGTTTTGTTTCCTGACGGCAACAGACGTTGGGCAAAACAAAAGGGGATAGCCTCTTTAGAAGGCCACATGCAAGGTTATAAAAATCTTATTGATTTTTCCGAGTGGTGTAAAAATAGGGGAGTGAAAGCGCTTACCGCTTTTGGTTTTTCAACAGAGAACTGGTCAAGAACAGAAGAAGAGGTAAATTATTTAATGAAATTATTGGAGAAATGCTTAGTTGATAATTTGGAAAAATATAATAAAGACGGAGTAAAAGTAAAAATAATCGGACAAAAAGAAAGACTGCCAGAATCATTACAAAAGGCCATAAAAATAACAGAAGATTCAACTTCAAATAACTCGCATCTTAATTTAAATTTAGCCATAAGCTATGGAGGCAAATGGGATATCTTGCAAGCAGTAAAAAAAATAATAGAAGATAAAATTCCAACTGATAGAATAGACGAAAAACTATTTGAAAGTTATTTGTCTACAAATGGTCTGCCAGCCCCAGATTTGATAATAAGGGCCGGTGGGGAAATGAGATTATCCAATTTTGTACTATGGCAAGCAGCTTACTCTGAGCTATATTTTTCTCCAAAACTTTGGCCAGATTTTACAGAGCAAGATTTAGATTTAGCCCTTGAAGAATTTGACAAACGAGCGAGAAGATTTGGCAAATAAACTCTCATTGATAATATAAAAACTATTATATATAATAGAAAAACAGCTCTTTAACATACAAGAAAAGGAGTTTTTATGAATGATGATGAATTTTATGAGTTTTATTTAGACGACCATCTGGATATTTTATTGCTTGTTAAAAGCCTAAACAAGCTCTTAAAGAAAACTGAAGGCAAAGAAAAAAGATTATTGGTTCATGTGTGTTTTGAAGATTGCCGTTCTATAAAAATATCTAAAAAGGGCAAGCGGAAAAGAAAATAACACTCAAAGAAAGGAGTCTCATTATGTTTCTCAAAAAATGGCGGAAATCTGTATTTATTCTTATTTTAATTGTTACAAACGTAATATTAATCTTAATAGCAAAATTAAACTTACAGCCATTTGAATATGTAAACTACATAATTCTCAAAGGAGAAAAATCTAAATATCTGGAATTTTTAAAAGAAGATGGACAAGTTTTTGTTGGTGTAATTATGCCAAACAATATCTTAAGTGGCGACACCAAAGAAGACCACAAACACGCCAAAGCTTTTCTCACTGATGACGAAGATAATTTATGGCAGTACGTAAGAACAGAAAATGAGCCATTGGGCTATAAATACAAGATATTCGTCTTTGAAGCATTGCCGATAAACGAACGACTAACGTCTCGCTAAACTTCTTTTTTAAAAAGAACCGACAACTTGTCGGTTTTATTTTATATATTTTGTCGCACAATAAAATAATGGGGCATACCTCAAAATAGGGAAGCGAACGCAAATAGCAACTACAATTTAAAGAGTCTTAGCCAGCTCTTGAGCCATCTGAATCCACTTTGGTTGCCTTGGTTTATTTTTATATTTTACCGCCGATTTTTGAATTTCAATTAAAGAAAGTAAATCGTTTTTCTTCCATTTCGCAAGATATTTTCCTTTGTTTTTATATATAATGCCAACTGCTTTCTGCCATAGCTCAAAATCTCTTTTCTTTTTATCTGCCAGTTTATTTTTCCGGAAAAAAGGAACAACTATATTATTTATATCATCAATTTTTTGCACAGAATATCTCGCTTGTTCTTTTGTAATACAAACATCTCCACACCCAATTACGCTTTTAACATTATTAAACATCTTTTGTTTTTCTTTAGGACCTGTAATAACAAACTGAATTTTCCATCTGTAGTATGTTGGTGAATTGGTTCGTTCGCGCCTTGTGTCTTTCCTAAATTGCAAATCAAAGCATCCTTCTTTGTTAACTAATAATGGAATATTGATATCGGTTTTTGATGACATATTGTTTTAAATTTTAATATAACTCATTATACCAAATATTCAATTGTGCGACAATAGTTATCCAGAATTGACAAATTAGATATTATTATAGTACAAATACAATTAGAACCTTTCATTTTAAATCTATTACCAGGAGAAAAAGATGACAAGCTATATTGAAGAATTTTTGGAAGAAGTAATAAAAATGTCTGATGAAGAATTAATTGAAAAACTAATACTAAGAGTAGCAGAAGAATTTACTCCCTCGGCAACAAAGATGGAGTTAGTGGAATGTATTCGTGCAGAAATCATTCTTCTAAAAACTGAAATCTTACGTCGGCTTAGCAGAGCCACTACTAATAAAACTGGCTTGCCATCTCCTGAAAATGTGCAAAAAGAACTTTTGTCATGTGGAATTAATCAAGAATTTCTCAAAGGATAAATTAAACAAGGTCGCAAGACTTCATCAACCGTCGGTTTTACCGCTAAAATTATTTGGCGGTTTTTTATTTATTAAATTTATGTTTTTATTGTGCGACAGGTTGGAAAAGTCGGGTTTATGCTCGACTTTTTAGTTGGATTGAAACTTTATCAAAAAAGGAGTAAATTTAGATAATCATATATGGAAAAGAAATCTTCGAATAAAAACTTACACAAAGCAAATCAAGCAAAAAAAGATGAGTTTTATACCCAGCTTGTTGATATTGAGAAAGAGTTAAAGCATTACAAAGAGCAGTTTCGTGGCAAGATAGTGTATTGTAATTGCGACGACCCGTTTGAGAGTAATTTTTTTAAATATTTTGCCGCCAATTTTAACGCGTTAAAATTAAAAAAACTTATTGCCACAAGTTATTCCGGTTCACCGATTATTGGAGGACAATTGTCGTTGCTCGAAATAAAAGGATCAAAAGGCAAACAACCAATTAAAATTGAAATCAGTGAGGTACCGGATGCCAACAAAGACGGTGCCATTGATCTTACCGATGTAAAATCGTTGTTGAAGCACAATGCTAATATTGCTACGCCCCTAAAAGGTACGGGTGATTTCCGTAGCGATGAATGCATTGAACTGCTGAAAGAAGCAGATATTGTCGTAACTAATCCACCGTTTTCTCTTTTTCGTGAATATGTGGCGCAATTGTCGGAATATGATAAAAAGTTTGTAATCATCGGCAATACAAATTCGCTAACCTACAAAGAGATTTTTAAGTTAATTAAAGAAAATAAACTCCGTACAGGCTATACAAATTTTAATATTGGAATGTTCTTTGTTGTGCCAGACGACTGGGAGCTTTTTCATCATATAGATGAGGAAGGAAGAAAAATTGCGCGCGTATCGACTTCATGCTGGTTCACAAATATGGAGGTCGAAAAGCATAAAGAATATTTAATCTTGTATAAAAAATACAATCCCGAAGAATATCCAAAATATGACAATTATGATGCAATCGAAGTCTCAAAAGTAGCCGAAATCCCAGAAAATTATACTGGCGCAATGGGTGTGCCAATCACTTTTATTGATAAATATAATCCAGGTCAATTTGAAATAATAAAATTTCGCAAAGGTGACGACGATAAGGATTTAATAATAAATGGAAAGTGTCCATTTTTTAGAATTTTAATTAAAAATAAGAAAGTGAAAAAATAATTATTTGTAAATAAATTATGAGGATAGAACAGCACGTTATTAAATCATTTGATGATTTTTTACAGAATGAATTTGACGCAGCACTTTTACATGCATGTATAGCATTGGATGGAACTGCCCAAAAATATGTAAAAAAGGTAGATGCGGGACGCGAAGATTATGTAAAACTAATCAGGGATTATTATTGGATTATTGAACCAATGATTGGTGCAGGACTCAATCTTGAGGAAACAAAATTTAGAAGACTGACAATAATGAAAAGTAATAAACCTATCACAGATCCAGACTTTGCTGACGTTGTATATAATATCTTTCGTTGTTCACACGCTCACGGGAAGGAAATTCCCGCTGGTTATGGATTTTTACCGGTGGAGGATGGGAAATCTTATTGGCAATTCGGGGATAATATTTTTTATATGCCAACCAGAGCTATTTGGGCACTTTTAGCCATCTCTATTTTTGCAAAAACGAATAAAAATATAAAAACAAACACTAATCACTTTTTAACATGGGGTAGTCAAACACTTGGTATTGGTGAGTATAAATTCCACCTGAAAGATTATTGGGGTGAGGAGGATAAGATAAGGAATTTCTTCTCAAAGCAAAACTTAATTAGAGTTAAGTTAGAATTTCCTAAAAAATAGTTATACAAATTTCATGGTAAAATAAAAAAAATATGAAAATTGATTTACATAAAATTCCAGTGCGTAAGGTCGTAGACGGCTACAAAGAAATTCCTGGAGAGGGAGGCGTGGTGGCTTATGATAGCAAGCTTGATATTCGTCCAAAATATCAGCGTGAGTTTGTGTACAAGGAAAAGCAACGCAATGCCGTGATAGAAACCATTAAAAACAGCTTTCCGCTGAACGTGATGTATTGGATGATTAGAGAAGATGGTGGCTATGAAGTGCTAGACGGTCAACAGCGCACTATTAGTATTGGGCAGTATGTTACAGGCGATTTTTCGCTGAATGACCGGTTTTTTCACAATTTGACCAAAGAAGAACAAGATAAAATTTTGGATTATGAGCTGATGATTTACTTTTGCGAAGGTACAGACAAAGAGCGTTTGGATTGGTTTAGGATTATCAATATTGCTGGAGAGAAATTAACCGATCAAGAAATTCGCAACGCGGTTTATACCGGGCCATGGCTTTCTGATGCAAAATTAAAATTTAGCAAATCAAATTGCGCAGCATATTTGCTGGCCCATGACGGCGGGCAATTAGTGAGCGGTTCGCCAATCCGGCAGGAGTATTTGGAAACCGCGCTTTTGTGGATAAATGACGGCAAAATAGAAGATTATATGGCCAAACATCAGCACAGCACAAATGCCGATGAATTATGGAATTATTTTCAACATGTAATCGCGTGGGCGCGCGTAACTTTTACCGATTACCGCCGGGAAATGAATAGTGTGCCATGGGGCGAGTTGTATAACAAATTCAAAGACAAGAAACAGGATACTATTAAATTAAAAGCGGAAATCACAGAATTGATGCAAGACGAAGATGTAACTAAAAAATCCGGCATTTACGAATATGTTTTAACTCGAAACGAAAAGTCTCTTAATATTCGTGCTTTTACTGATAAAATGAAACGCGAGGCGTACGAGCGGAAAAGGGGTAAATGTGTTTGGTGCAAAAAACATTTTGCGTTAGAAGAAATGGAAGCAGACCATATAAAACCCTGGCACGCGGGAGGAAAAACGATTTCAAAAAATTGCCAGATGCTGTGCAGAGAAGATAACCGAACTAAATCTGGAAAATAAAACTATTTATTGTGCGACAAATTAGACTAAAACAGAAGAGGACAGTAAGCCCTCTTTTTATTTGCGGTGAGAACAACCGGCCCAGCAACAAGGTCGGCGTTTTCCTTCCTTAAGCTCTGTGCATGTTCGTTTAATATGCAGATTTCTTGTTTCTGATTTCTTGACTGAGTCAATCCAACAGAGCCACTCGTTACGCGCAAGCGGGGTAATGTCTTCCCATTTTTCCAAGGCTTTTGGGTCAGCGATAAGGGGCTTTTTTAGGTCTGCGGGAACTTTGTGGACTACGCCATTTGATATTTTCATAATATATTTTAGTTACTATTTTTTGTCTGGGTCAGAATGAAATTGGTGGTGGATGTCACGGAGACGCTTGTTAGTAACGTGCGTGTAAATTTGGGTAGTGGCAATATTGCTGTGGCCTAAAAATTCTTGGATGCTTCGCAAATCAACTCCTTGGTTTAATAGGTCTGTTGCGTAACTATGACGCAGGGTGTGCGGGGTAGTAAAGACAGGTATACCAGACAACAAAGCATATTTTTTAACCATTCTTTCAATTGATCTTGGAGTTAACCGAGAATCGTTTTCGCCTTTTGTATCACGGAAGTTTATAAATAAAGCTTTGGTATTTGCATTTTCTATTCCATTTCTTATTTGTAAATATTTTTTTATGAAGTTGAGGGCGCGTTCAGAAAAATAAACCACTCGCGGTTTACCACCTTTACCAATAACACCAAGCTCCATATCTTTTTTTTCTTTTAAACTGTTAAACTGCTCAAGATTTAAAGATACCAATTCTGCAATACGCAAACCGGTTGAAAAAAAGCTCTCCAAAATAGCTCTATCGCGAATAGAAATAGCGTCTTTTGACTCAACTGAAACCAAAAGCTTGCCAATCTGCTCTAAACTAAGAAATTTAACCGTTTTTTGGGCTTTATCGGCCTTAGGAAGGGTTATTTTACCTGGGGGTAGTGAAAGTATGTCTTTTGCCACAAAATAGGCTAAAAAGCCTCTTAAAGCGACAAGATAGTAGTTTTGAGTACCTTTAGACAGCAATTTACCCGTAGCCGGACTTGGGGTGCGAGATAGGAACAATCTATAGGTCCAAATGTGTTCTGCGGTCAGTTGGTGGGGAAGTAGGGAGCTATTTTTAGTATGGTTTAGCCAATAAAAAAACTTTTCAAGATATTTTTTGTAATTTTCCTGAGTATTATTGCGCAAACCTTTTTCAACCTCACAATAATCCAAAAAGTCTAGCAAGTGTTCTTTTAATGGTTTTGATGACTTTTTCATAAGTTAGGCCTTATTGCCCTATTATACTATATATTACTTCGGTTTACCTACATTTTGCGACATACTATATACTAACAATAACTCTCTATAAATACCATGTCAATGCCTTGCCTACTTTACAGATGTGCCGGAAACTTTTGAGAAAATATTTGCAAAATAATCTTTTATTTTTTCCCAAGTATTTTGCATAATATTATTTTTTTGTTTATTAATTTCTTGCTGTATTACCGCGCTTTTCTGCTCCACTTCCCCACTCACCCTTGGATAGACGTTATTTTTTATCCAATCTGTTGCTTTTGTCAAATATACTTCAATTCGCGGTTTTGCCTTTAAATATAAATCATTGCCATATTTTTTAAAATAAGGCTGTTGGCTTAAAAAAACTACTAGCAAAAGCACGGCTATAATAACAATATTTTTTATAAATCCTTTTTCGTTCATATTTTTTATTATTTTTGTCGCACAATAAACTATGCAAGAAGTCTTATTGCCTCTTTTATTCTTTGCAAAGTTTTTTCTCTGCCTAAAATATCAGCAATTTCAAATGGACCAGCCGATGCTTGTTTTCCAGATAAAGCAACTCTTAATGGCCAAAGCAGATATCCCCTATTTTTCTCCGGATAATTTTTATCTAAATTAAATTTTACGACTTCTTCAAATAATTTTTCTTGTATTATATTTAAATCCCAATTTTTAATTTCAGACAATATTTTTACCGAATACTCTAAAGATTCTTTTATATCACTGTTTCCCATTTTTTGCCAAGCTAATAAATTTTTATCGTATTTTAATTTATCTTTAAAGAAAAAATCTGTTAGATCCACAACCTCTGATAATTTCTTCATTCTTGTTTTTGAGACTTCAATAATCTTTTCCAGTTTACTATCAGAAACTTGGCCTTCCACTAACAGCCCTGCTTTTTTTAAATAAGGCCTGCAAAGTTTAGTTAATTTTTCTATTGTTTTTTCTCGAATATAAAAACTGTTTATAAAATTTAATTTCTGAATGTTTAAAATGGCCCCAGCTTTTTGCACTTTTTCTATAGAAAATTCTTTGCTTAAAGACGATAAAGTGAATATCTCTTTATCTGTGCCAGGATTCCATCCTAAAAGCGCCATAAAGTTTACCAGGGCTTCTGGTAAATATCCTTCTTCTCTGTATTGAGCAATAGAAACCGTGCCGGTTCTTTTTGAAAGCTTTGTTCTGTCTGGCGCTAAAATCAACGGCAAATGAGCATATATTGGTTGATCAAAGCCCAATGCTTCCTGCATTAGAATCTGCTTTGGAGTATTTGAAATATGGTCTTCTCCTCTAATAACATGGCTTATTTGCATTTCGTAATCGTCAACCACAACAGCAAAGTTATACAATGGAGTTTTTTCGTCCTTGGCTATAATAATGTCCCCCATTAATCCGGCGTCAAACTCTACTACGCCTCTGATCAGGTCTGTAAATTTAATTTTTTTGTTATGAATTTTAAATCTTATCACAGAAGATTTTTTTTCATCTAAAAGTTTTTTTACGTCTTCTTTTGAAAAATTTGCGCATTTGCCATTATAATGAGGAGCCACTCCCCTAACCATCTGCTCTTGACGCATTGCATCTAACTCATCCTCTGAACAAAAACAATGATAAGCTTTATTATCGGTTAAAAGTTTTTTTATATATTTTTCGTAAGTATCCAACCTTTGAGATTGCTTATACGGGCCATATTTACCGCCAATATCAGGGCCTTCCTGCCAATTTATTCCAAGCCACTTTAATTCTTCTATTATGTCTTGCGTCCATTTTAAATCAGACCTTTCCAAATCCGTATCTTCAATACGTAATACAAAAACACCTTTATTCTTTTTTGCAAATAAATAATTAAAAAGCGCGCTTCTGGCCGTGCCGATATGTAAGGCTCCAGTTGGAGACGGGGCTATCCTGACACGAACTTTTTTTATTTTATTATCTTTTGCTTTCACGTTTTTATTCTAAAGTAAAATATTCTAAAATTTCTCTGGCAATGGCTTTAGCGGCCAATGGCTTTGAAAATCTTAATGCTTCTTCTTTCATTTTTTCTAATTTATCAAGATGTAAAAATAAATTATGGATTATATCTATAAAAAAATTATGGGTCAGGTTATCTTGTTCTACGACTAACGCCGCTCCAGTTTGCGAATATACATAAGCATTTTTTGCTTGATGATTAGCCGCCGCTGATGGTAATGGAACTAAAATACTGGGTTTCCCCAAGGCCGCTATTTCAAAAATAGAACCTGAACCAGAGCGAGATATTATAAGGTCAGCTGACTTATAAGCATGCTTATATTTTTCTTCGTCTAAAAAGCCTACAACGTGATAGTATTTTGCCAAATCTTTATCAATTACCACTGATGATTCTGCCTCTACTTCTTCTAAATTATTCCTGCCACAAACATGTATTAATTCAAATTCTGCCAAAAAATCGTTTAAGCTATTTAAAACAAAATCATTAATGGCTTCCGACCCTTGCGACCCTCCTGAAAATAAAATTATTGGTTTTTGGAAAGTAAGGTCAAACAAGTCTCCAGCTGTTTTTTTATCTCCATTCAACAATTCTGTTCTTATTGGATTTCCAACTAAAATTGTTTTTTGTGGGTCAAAATATTCTGTTTTTGGAAAAGAAACAAATATCTTTTTTGCCCATTTTGAAGTTATCTTATTGGATAACCCGGGTACAACATCCGATTCGTGTAAAAACACAGGTATTCCCAATAATCTTGCGCTCTGCGTCACAGAAATAGACCCCGATCCTCCTTTACTGAAAACAAGCTGAGGACGTATCATTAAAATCAAAAATATGCTCTGTAAAAATCCGAATGGTATTTTAAACAATATGTCTATGGTATTTTTATACACGGTTGCGAGATTTATCTGAGAAATAGAAAATCCAGAATCAGAAAAATATCTTCTAATTTTTCCTGATATTATTGTTTTTATTTTAAAATCCTCTTGACTGAGCATTATGAGCCCGAATTCATCTTTTAATCCCAAATAATAAAATTCCAAATCTTTCTTAGGATAGATTCTTCTTATCTCTCTTGCAATAGCAACTATTGGAAATATATGGCCCCCTGTGCCACCTCCTGTAAATAATATTTTCATTTTTTAGATATATTTAGTAATATGCCGACTCCTATTAACTCTGTAACTAAATGCGACCCGCCATAGCTAAAAAATGGTAATGGGATACCGGCCAATGGAGCTATCCCCAAGTTAGCTGCGATATTAAAAAATGCCTGAATTACTATCCAAAAAGTGATGCCTATGGCAGTTAGTTGCCCAAATTTATCATTTGACGATTTTGCAATTTTAACTCCGAGCCACAAAAAAAGCATAAAAAGGATAACCAGAAATAGGCAACCAACTATTCCAGTTTCTTCTCCTAATATAGAGAATATTGAATCTGACATCGCCGCTGGTAAAAATTCGAATTTTTGCACAGACATCCCCCACCCTTTTCCGAAAAATCCGCCCGATCCGATTGCAATCAAAGACTGCTTCATATGAAAACCTTTACCTAATGGGTCTATCTCCGGATTCAGAAAAATTAACCACCGATTCATTCTGTACGGTTCAAATTTTATTAAAGCGAACAATCCCCCTATGGCTATAAAAAATATTAAAAAGGTATTCCAAATGGGCGTATTGGCAAAAAAATACATAAGAACTAATGTTAATCCTATTATTCCCAAGGTGCTTACGTCCGGCTGTAATATCAAAAATATTGAAATTATTGTTAAAAAAACTATAAAAGGAATAAATACATATTTTATATTATGATAACCTTTTTTTGTTGCTAAAAGCCATCCTCCTTTGCGTCCATCTGATAATTTATTAGAAATAAGCGCGCTCAAATATAAAATTGATGTAATTTTTAAAATTTCAGATGGCTGAAAAGTGGCTATTCCTATATCTATCCAACGTTTTGCTCCCCAAAATTTAACTCCAAATATCGGTAAAAACACAATTGCTAATAGTACGAAATTAAAAAATAATAATAATGGCGCTAATTTTTTAAAATAATTTAGTGGAAATTTATAAGCGATTATTGCCAAAACTATTCCTATAAAAAGTAAATACAATTGATGTATTAAATAATAGTTAGTGTTACCGAAATTCCTAATAGAAGCGGGGGCTGAAAGAGTTGATAAAAACAAAATGCCAAAAACAACCAAAATAACCACTAAAAAAAAGAAATAATAATTTGGATGCTTTTTCATTGTTAAAATTAATGCTTATTTTTTTTGACCATTAATTTAAATTGATTTCCCTTGTCTTCAAAATCTTTCCACAAAGAATAGCTTGGCGAGCCCCCCGATAACAGGCATATACTTCCCTTTTTGGTGTTTTTGTAAGCAAATTTAACCGCTTCTTCCATTTTAGAAGTATGCAGTACGTTAAGATTTCTTTGTGATTTTAAAATTTTATTTCCGCTGTCGGGAAATAATACTATATTTCTTATTTTATATTTTTTAATTGTTTTTTCCAATTGTGAAAAATCATATCCCCTGTCTTGACCTCCAAGAAAAATCGTATCAATATTTTTAAGAGATTTAATTGCCGATATTGCCGATTCTGGATTAGTTGAACTGCCGTCATCATAAAATTTAATGCCGGCGAATTCCCCAACAAACTCTAATCTGTGTGGCAAACCGCTAAAATTTTCTATTGCTCTTTTTATTACACTGTCTGGAACTTTAAAAATTTTGGCAACTGTAATTGCCGCTCTAATATTTTCTTTGTTATGTTCTCCAATTAAAGGAATGTTCAAATTCTCCAATGGAATGTTTCTCACAAACGGAATTGTCTTTGAATAAGATTCTTTAGCCCAGGAAACTAGTTTTTTATATTTTGGGTTATAAACAAAAATATCATTCTTACTTTGAAAATTAATTATATTTTGCTTGGCTAAATAATAATTTTCTGCCCCCAAATGATAATCCATATGCTCTTTAAACAAGTTGGTAACCACTGCAATATTGGGAGAAAAATTAATATCATCTAATTGATAACTTGAAAGCTCTAATACAAATATCTGGTCTTTTTTAATTGGTTCTAAAAACACTTTAAGCATTGGTTCTCCAATATTGCCCAAAATTCTCACATTTTTTCCAGACTCTTTTAAAATAAAGTAAATAAGACGCGCGGTTGTGCTTTTCCCTTTGCTTCCTGTAATACCAATTGTTTTGTTTCCTAATTCTTTAATTTCAGAAAAAAATATATTTGTAGCTGTCGTATAATTAATTTTCACAAAACTCTTAGGAATTCCTGGGCTCTTTATAGCCATATCGTAATCTTTTTGCTTTTTTAAATAATTTTTATCTAATTTAATGTCGGCTACCCCAATTTTTAAATTAGGGTAATTTTTTTTAATATACTTTTCTGTAATTTTACCTTCTCTGCCATATCCTAAGATTAAGACATTTTTTATGCCCGAAAATCTAAACTGGCTAGGAATATTTAGCGACAAATTAGTGCCAAAGACATCCTTTATTAAAGATTCTGATTTTTTTATTTTAGGCAAAAATGTATTAATAATTAAATTATTTTTAAATTTTTTAGAACCCAGATATAAAGCTACCCTCGCTTCTTTAAAAGTTCCCACGCAATCAAATGGTTTCATTTTGCCAAAGCCAAGGATGTCATTAAATAAAGGTATTAATTTTTTTTCAGCATAGAGATTTTTTTTAAAAATGTGAATCAGCTCTTTTTTAGACAAAAAAGCAGATAATAAAGTAAACACAAAAATACATTTTGGACATTCTTTGCACCACAAATCCTTATTTTTCTTTTTGCGTAATTTATCTTGTTGAATTATAAAATTATTATTGCAACTGGAAAAATTAGTAAAATATTTTTTATATTTTGAAAAAAGTTCCACTATACGAATTTCATAGAACGGTCTTAATAAAGAAAAATAATAAATATCCGGAGTTATAAAATTTTTAACGTAATTTGAAAACAGGTTTTCGAATTCTGAAGATTTGCTCCACTGATGGTTTATAGTTTCTCCCTTATATTCTGTATTACCAAAATTACTGCTGTATTCATTGGACATAATACAATAAGAATACTTATATAAGGCAGAGCATAAAATACCCAAGAAAGCATACATGGCGGAGACAGGGACATGGCCGTTGTATTTATGATGTTCAAATATCTTTTTGTCCAATATTCTTTTTATTTTTATCGATTTTATTCCTGATATTTTTATTATTTCATTAACAAGATCTGACTCTTTTTGTGTTTGTACAAAAAAAGCCGTAATATCAAAATTTTGACTCTTTAAAAGCTCTGTTGCTACTATTGAATCCTTTCCCCCACTGACAGCAACAAGACATTTATTATTTTTATCTAATTTATAAAAAATTGGTTTTACATTGTTTTTAAACGAAAACTTGGGAGAAATTTTAGGATTAAGATTATTTTTATAAAAAAATTCGCCTAATCCTTTTTTGTAAACTATATTCCAAAAATAGGCTTCCTCTTTTGATAATGAATAATTTACTTTTATCTTTGTCGCACAATAAGATTTCCAATAACTAACGCCCAGTACTAAATGCAAGCTTTCAAATATCTTATTTAAAAACCCTATCGGTAATTTTTCAAAATCAGCCGTTTCTGGCAAAATTATGGTTTCTGTAAAAAAAAGAGTATCTTTTTTTTCTTTAAATTCCGTTTTGTAATTAAAAAAAACTCTTTTTTGAGTGGGCTCAAATTTATAAGAAGTGAACTCAAAAATAGTTGGTTTTGACTTCATAAAGGCTAAACGTTAGAAGAAATTCTTCTAAATATTACAAAAAATAGAAAAATTAACACAATGGCTAATAAAATCCAGACGTACCAGCGTTTTAAAAAATTTACAAATGAAGATGGCTCTGCTTGAGAAACAACATTATTAGTGGCAACTGTCTGAAAATTAATTACCATCGAATCCGCTACAGAAAAAGTGCCAAAACTTGCTATTGCTGTAATTTGCTTTGCGGAAATTTGATTAATAATTGGCTGGGTTTTACCGATAAAAGTAATTATTTTTGACTGAATAGGAGAAAAGTTTCCCATATTAATGCCCGAAGTTATATTGCCATTAAGTTCCATTCCATCAATTTTTACTTCGCTAGTATTAGTTATCTCCGAAGGAATGTCTACTCTTATTGTGATATCGTTAACCAAATCATTTGATGTATTTTTTACTATTACAAAACAATTAATCATTTGATCAGCTGAGACAGTAATGTTTTTTGATAAATTTAAAGATTCATTTTTAGCTCCGCAAAAAGTAGACACATCAAGAGCTCTAATAAAAGGAATTGCCTGCACATTACAATCACCCTCGTTTACGCATTGACTATCTAAACAACTATCTTTTGTACACTCGTTATTGTCAGAACAGTTTTTATATAAATCATTAACAATTCCATTTGAGTCGCGCCAATATAAATTATTATCACTGCAACTTTTTTGAAAATGCTTTACATAAGAACTTTGAGATTCTATGCATTGTCCGTTTTGGCATCCGTTAAAACAATCTTTAACCCAGCTTTGCTGATTACCACACGAATCATACCAAAAAACAGAGTTGCCCACACATTTTAGCGTTGCATTTGGGCTACATAATCCAGGATATTGATATTGCCCCTGAACAATCTGGGGATGCCCTATTAAAAAAATACCACACGTGGCAAATATTACAGCGCTAATAATAATTAATTTGTGAATTATTTCCATATATTATGAATAAATTAATTTATTAATCTTATGGCAACTCCAATAATCGCCAAAACTATCCCAACAATCCATGCCCGCATAGTAATTTTATATTGTGGCCATCCAATCGCTTCAAAATGATGATGTATCGGAGAAGAAAGAAATATTTTTTTCTTTCTAAATTTCTTTGATAAAAGCTGAACTATCACAGACCCAGTTTCTAAGACTAAAAGTCCGGCAATAATTGGCAAGACAAAAACAGAATCAGTCAAAAAAGCCACTACTGATAATGTGGTAGTCAGACCCAATATGCCGGTTTCTCCCATATAAAATCTAGCGGGAGGTATATTAAACCATAAAAAGGTGAGCAAAGCTCCCGTAATTACAGCACAAAAAGTAGCCAAATCCACTTTTCCTTGGGAAAAAGCGATTATTGTAAATGCTCCAAAAATTGAAGCAAAAGTCCCCCCGGCCAACCCATCTAATCCATCTATAATTCCTCCTGACCAAGTAGCCGTCATTACCAAAATAAAAATCGGAATATAAAAATATCCAACAGAAATACTGCCAATAAGAGGAATCGTAATTACATCCCATCCTAATTTTTGATAAAACCAAATACTGCCGATAAATCCGATTAAAATTACAATAAAAATTCTTTTTTTTAATGAAAGTCCTCCGCCAATATATTTTCCTTTTCCAAAAACTTGTAAAAAATCATCTAAAAATCCGACCAATGAAGCAACTATTAAAGTAAACAATGGCAACCATGTTTGACTTCTTGATAAAAAATTAAAACCAGGAAACCAATATAAAATAAAAATAACTAAAACTACTGTTATCCAGATTAAAAGTCCTCCAAAACGAGGAACTTTTGTCTCTCTCTCTTTGTGAAGGTCATAAAAAACAGTAGCATTTTCACCGCTTATCGCTTTTATTCTTGCTTCCTTTTTCCAAAGTTTATTCTTATACAAAAAATTAATTAATAAGGGACACCAAAGAGCAGCTATAGCTGAGGCCATAGCCGCCGAACCTAAAACTTTAATAACATTAAAAGTAAATAGTGTCATTTTGTATTAGCTCTACTAATTACCACTTATAAGCAACGTTTAACCAATTAATTATTTTTTTCATTTCTTCCAATCTGTCTGCAGAACCCAAAACAACATGTATTAAATAATTTCCTTCAACCGGACTTTTCTCAACTACAAGAAAAGTGCCTTTGGCATAATTTGTAAAACCAGTTTTACCGCCAATAACTTCTGGTATTTCTCCTAAAAGCTTATTGGTATTTATCAATTTATGATGCAGTTGGCCATTATCTAAATATAAATCATATTCTTTTAACCCTATGATTTGCCAAACTAATGGATATTTATTTAATAAATGTTCTGTAAGAACTACCAAATCTTTTGCCGTAGAATAAGACCTCTCGTCTAATCCGCTGGAATCTGCAAAATGAGTGTTCTGAAGACCTATATTATTGGCTTCTTTATTCATTAAATCTACAAATTTGTCTTGTCCCATAACAGAGGACAAGGCGAAAGTCGCGTCATTACTGGATTCAATTAGAGTTGTATACAAAAGGTCTTTTGCTGAAAGCGTTTGCCCCGCTTTTAAATCACCCTGCTCGCCTTCTTGTAAAACATCTGATTCTGTTATGGTTATTTTTTCTTTCAAATCATAATTATTTAAAACTACTAAGGCCGTCATAAGTTTTGACAAACTGGCTATCGGCAGAATTTTTGTTTCATTTTTTTTAAAAAGAACTTTTTTTTGCACTAATAAATCCGTCTCAACTGAAATGGCTGCCTCTGCATCAATCTTTAAATCCTCTATTTGCCAATTTCTGTATGGAGATAAATTTTGAACAGTAGAAGATCCAGCCAAGCTAGCCAAAGAGTTTTGATAATTTAAGGCTACCTTTTTTTCAAAAAATCCATACAAACTTCCAAAGAACCACTGAAGAGCTCCTATAATTGTTGCCACTAAAAAAATAAACACGGCGAACAATAATATATTTTTAGCTAATGATCGTATATTAATCTTATCCATTGGACTTATTTTTAGCGGGTTTACGTAATTTTTTGCCCGTCAATTTTTTGGGATTTTTAGGTTTGGCAGAACTAACTCGTATGTGCAACTCTTCTAATTGTTTTTTATAAATCTCGCTGGGAGCCTGCATCATTAAATCCCTTCCGTCTCCCGTTTTGGGGAAAGCAATTACTTCTCTGATGTTTGGTTCTGAATGCAGAATAGATAAAATTCTATCAATACCAGGAGCAATTCCTCCATGGGGCGGAGCTCCATAAGTGAAGGCCTCCAACATATGTCCGAATTTTTCTTTAATCTCTTCTTTTTTGTAACCAATTATTTCAAATACAGATTCCACTGCTTCCGGCTTGTGATTTCTAATGCTTCCACCTCCTACCTCTGATCCATTTAGCACAATATCATATTGAGTTGTTAAAATATCTCCTATGTTTTTTTTATTTAACAAATCTTCTTTAAATTCTGGCTTTGCCGCAGAAAAGGGATTGTGGGTAAAAGTCCAGCCGCCGTTATCATCCTTTTCAAAAAATGGAAAGTCAATTACCCAGCAAAATGCCAGGAGGTCTTTATCTGATTTATTTTTGCGGAGGTCCGGCTTATCTGAATTATATTTTTTCATTGCCTCCTTGTAACTTAATCTTGGAAAAGGAACTTCCTGAATTTTTTTATTCGGATACAGATTTTTAATTAAAGTTATAAAAAGTCTTTCGGTTAAATTTATTATGTCTTCTTGTTCAACAAAACTCATTTCCAAATCAAGCTGAGTGTGTTCTATTTGGCGGTCACCTCTTGGGTCTTCATCTCTTAAACAACGAGCTATTTGAAAATATCTTTCAAAACCTGCAACTTGTAAAAGTTGTTTGTATTGCTGTGGAGATTGCGGAAGAGCATAAAAACTCCCCGGATGTAATCTTGAAGGAACAATAAAATCTCTTGACCCCTCGGGCGTTGATTTTGTAAGCATTGGCGTTTCAATTTCAACAAAATCTTCTTTGTCTAAAAAATCTCTAATAAATTTTATGACCGTGTTGCGAGCTATAAGATTATTTTTTAATCTTTCTCTTCTTAAATCCAAATATCTATACTTCATTCTTATTTCTTCGTTTATTTCATAA
Source organism: Candidatus Woesearchaeota archaeon (assembly GCA_030651135.1). NCBI lineage: Archaea > Nanobdellati > Candidatus Woesearchaeota > Candidatus Woesearchaeota archaeon. Next base: position 11,234 of record JAUSCS010000004.1, on the reverse strand, counting down.
CCTGACTGGTCAATTGAAAAAGGCAAAGTTTGCGCTTCTGACAAAATATTTAAAGATTCCACTGAAAGCTCAACTTCCCCTGTTTTAATTTTTGGGTTTATCATATTTTCCGGTCTCTTTACAATTTGACCTGTTATTTCCACCACCCATTCTGGCCTTAAGTTTTGAGCCAATTCATAAACCTCTTTATTTGATGGAACAAAAACTACTTGCAAAACTCCGCTTCTGTCGCGGAGGTCAATGAATAAAATTTTACCGTGGGCCCTTCTGCTGTTTACCCAGCCGGCAACTTTTACTTTTTCTCCTATATGTTTTGCTGTGTCTTTTACTAAAAATCTAGGCATATTAGTTTGTTTTTAAGCAAGCTTGAAGCTGTGGTTCTTGCGTCCATCCGCATTGGCCATTTATTTGTCTTTCGCATTTAGCATTTTTATAACATGCGTATTCTTTTTTATACATACAAATTGATACTACGCCTTCTTTATCGGAACAAATTTCTTTACTACAACCACCAATATAGCAATTACCTAAAGTTTTTAATTCTTTACTAATCGTGATTGTTGCTGTATTTTCGATCACATCTTTTAATTCAAATATGTATCCATTTTTAATTACTTTCTTTACGGTCGAAGTGCCAAGTCGAACTTCTTCTGGTAAATCACCTATATTCCCACCCATCATAGTAAAAACTGGTGAAAGCTCGCCAGCCTGTATGCAAACCACTCCTGGTTTACATCGTGAATCATTTATTTCTGTGAGTGTTACGGTTAATCCATCACTAAACTTAATTTGTTTGCTAATGGTAAAATTAACCAAACTATCAAAAGCCGATACTTCTTGTACTTCTGGACACTTGGTGAATTCGCAGTTAGGGCCCGTGCGACCGACAGAAGATCCGTCAGGACAAATTTTTGCCTCTTGAGTGCAGGCTACCGGATTTTCTCGTTTTTCTGTAAATAACGATTCGTTATAAATCAAATACAGCCCCAGAGCAATTATTGCTGTGAAAACTATAACTATAATTATTGCTAATGCTAAGTTGCCTTTTTCTTCTGCCATAAATTTTTTTTGCCCCCACACCATTTAGCCATTGGCAAAATGGTCGTGATGGGTTAATTTAAATTAATTCTAAAAATTTTCTGGGACCGACTTGAATTTTTGTTCCCGTAACTATTTTAATAATTTTTTGCCAATCTTCTTGAACTTCTCCATTTATTTTTACCGCTTTTTGTAAAATTAGTCTTTTTGCTTCGTTTTTTGAAGGCGTTAAATTAGTTTCTACTAATAAATCAAGAATGGGAACTTCTTTTTTTTCTATCTTAAACTCCGTAAAAGTCGGGTTTTTATCACGAAAAGTTTTATTAAATTCATCTTCTGTTTTTTGGGCTTCTTTCTCTCCGTGATACATTTTTACAATTTCATAAGCTAATCTTGATTTTTGGTCTCTTGGATTTGACATTTTTTTAATTTCCTCAATTTTAGACATTGGTAGGCGTGTAGTCAGTAAAAAGTACTTTATAATTAACTCATCTGGTAGCGACATTGTTTTTCCAAACATTTCTTTTGCATTATCCAAAAGGTTTATGGTATTGCCCCGACTTGAGCTCATTTTTCGGCCATCGGTCCCTTCAATCAATGGATTTGTCATAATATTCTGAGGCTCCTGATTATAATACCTCTGAATTTCCCTACCGGATAATAAATTAAAACGCTGGTCAGTTCCACCAAGTTCCACATCGGCTTTTACTGCAACGGAATCATATCCTTGCATAATTGGATACAACAATTCACGCACAGATACTCGCTTGCCTTCACGCAATCTTAAACTGATATTTTCTCTGCTTTCAAATTCATGCAAGCCAAACAAATCAGCCATTCTTCCAATTTCCACAAATCCAAGTTTTTTCAACCAACTGGAATTATATCTCAATTCGCACTTTTTCATGTCTAAAATTTTTCCGGCCTGCTTTGCATATGTTTTCATATTTTCTTTTATGGTCTTCGTATCCAGCATTGGTCGTTCGCTCTCTTTGTCAGAGGTATCTCCAATAATTCCAGTAAAATCACCTATGATTAAAACTATTTTATGTCCAAGTTTCTGAAAATCTTTTAACTTAAGCAAAGGTATAGCCCTGCCAACATGCATATTGGGACTTGTGGGGTCAATGCCTAATTTTATCCTTAATTTCTTGCCAGATTTTAGTTTTTTTTCCAAGCTTTCCCTTTCAATAACTTCCTCAACTCCCCTTTTAAGTATTTCGTCTATTTTTTCAGAATTTGTGTTAATCATGATTTTATAATGTAATCTTATTATACCTATTTTGTAAAAAAGTTAAAGGTTATATTAACAGCCGATTCTATTGACAAAAAAGAATAAAATCAATAGAATACAAAAGTATTCCTAAAGTTGGAATATATCTTTGCTCATTGTCAATCTTTTGTGAAAGGATTTAGAATGGATTCTCAAACAACGGAAAAAATTGAACTGCCAAACCAATGCTTGGGAGCTGGATGTACTGAAATGTTACCCAAGGGTAAACATACGTGCGATCGCTGTCAAAGAAAAATCAACCAAAGCAGTAAATTTGCCGCCAAAATGATGAGCAGCAAAGGGTTTCAAAAAAAATCAACCATTCGTGATTTTTAACACTCCCCTTTTATTTTCATTCCATTTCAATCTTTTCTTCTCAATATTTAGAGCTGACATGTGTCGGCTCTTTTTTTAAAACTTGTCTGCCAGTTTATAAATATCACCAGCACCCATAATTACCAAAATTTCTCCACTCTTTATATTTTCTTTAATATGGCTTTCTATGTCGCACAATAAAAGATACCTAACATTATTTTTATTAATTTTTTTAACTAATTCTTCTGAATTTACTTCAATATTAATCTTATTTTTTTCTCGTCCGGCAACATCAAAAATATCAGTAATTATAATATTGTCTATTTTTAAAGATTTAAAAGTTTTTACAAAATTTTCAAATAAATAATATGTCCTTTGATACTGATGTGGCTGAAAAACACACCAAATTTTTTTCTTTGGGTATTTTTCTCTTATAGATTTTAGAGTTGCTGAAACTTCGGTTGGGTGGTGTCCATAATCAGATATGACTATAATTTTCTTGCCTTCGACACTTCCCTGCTTTAAATCAAACCTTCTCCATGATCCTCTGTATTTTGATAGAACATCAAAAGATGTTTTATCTGGAACTCCCAAAGTTCTTGCTACTGTTAAAGTAGCCAATGCATTATAAATATTGTGTTTCCCTGGTATTTTTAATATTCTTTTAAACTTTTTTGATTCTTTTTGTTTTATTGAATAAAAAGTTATTTCGTATTTATTTTTTTTAGTTATTTTATTAATATTTTTATCTTCTTTATTAGCTACTAAAATATCGCCTTCCTTTAGGTGGCTTAAATACGATTTATAGGTTTTTTTAATATTATTTAAATTTTTATAGTAATCCAAGTGTTCTTTTTCAATATTTGTTAACACAATAATTTTAGGCCAATAATTCAAAAATGAAGCAAAATGTTCATCTGCTTCAATAACCAATATTTTGCTTTTGCCTGCTCTAAAATTTGTCCCTTCGGCAGGACTCAGGGCATGATTTCCAAATTCTTTAATTTTTGTGCCCACGATAACAGTTGGGTCAAGACCTGATTTTTCTAAAACCAAAGCAATCATTGATGTTGTAGTGCTTTTTCCGTGAGTACCAGAAACAGCAATTGTAAAATATTGTCTTGTTAGGTCTCCCAAAGCCTCCGGATAACTTTGCAGTTTGATTTTTAACTCTTTTGCTTTTTTGTATTCTGGATTATCCGGTCTTACTGCAGGACTGAAAATAACTAAGTTAGCATCAGTGCTTAAATTATATTCAGAATGAGGACCAATAATAATTTTAATTCCCTTTTCTCTTAAGAGTTCTGTAATTTCAGAAGATGCCAAATCAGAACCACTGACAACATGCCCTTTTGATAAATAATATTGAGATAATGCTGAAACACCTATCCCCCCAATACCGATAAAGTGAATTTTCATAAATTCTTAAATTTATCTAAGATAAACATTTAATTTAAACTTTTAAATTATGCGATTCTATCACTGTATATTCCGGTCCGCTTTTCTTAAAAACGCTTTCCATAACTTCAATTGATTCAACCGTAAAAACAAAATCTATATTTTCATTAACTTCTGGTCTTTCTATCGGATCAATTTTTTTCCATTCCCAACCAATAATTCTAGCTAAAGTAACGTGAGGATAGAATAATTTAGTTTCCGGAGCAAGCCGTACAATTTTAAATAATTTATCTTCCAGGTCAGCCTTTAAAAATGATAATTCTTTTGAGTTCTCTCCCTTAGCCCAAATCATTTTAGGAGCCTGCCCCAAATGAAGTTGAAATGGTCCATAAATAATTTTATTTAAATTGATACTAAAAAATTTATGTTTTTCTGAAACCTCTTTAACAGCCATGCATACTTCTCCTAATTCTTCGTCTGTTAAATTTCCCAAGAACTCTAAAGTAATATGCATATTGCCCAAATTAGTCCATTTTGCCGGTAGTTCTTGCCATTTGTCTTTATATAAGTTCAGTTGCTTTTTAATGTCGCTCGGTAAATTTATAGCGATAAAAATACGGTGTTTTATTTTCATAGCATTAGGTTAGTATATTAGATAGTCTAACAAAATAATTCAAATATCTCAACGATATTGACATATTGCCTTAATCATATATAATATACGTAGAGAGTAAATTACAGAACCTTTACAACTTTTGTTTTGCAAGGAGAAGAAACGTGAAAAAGATAACCTTGATATTCTCGCTGATTTGCCTAATTATTGGGCTAAACATCAACCTGCTGCAAGCAGACCAATGGCAAAATCGATCCTGGAAATCCAATCCCAAATGGTCTCCTCGCGGAGACAAGATTTGTTTCGTCTTAACCGAGACAAACGAATCATGGGAAAGTCACAAAAAAAGTCTCTGCGTAATAAACGACGACGGGACTAATCTGAAAAAACTTCCGGATACTTACCATGTTTTGAATGACAATTTTTATTGGTCTCCCAACGGAAACGGGATAGCCTTTGTAAAAAGAGGGCCTTCCACTGACGATAGCGGCGTTTACGTGATCGGCAAAAGCGGATCAAATCTTCGCCAGCTAGCTAAAATTGAGTATTGTCATAGCCAGCTTTCGTGGTCACCGGACGGAAAGCAAATTGCTTTTACGAAGGTTTCTCACAGCGGTATCGACAATACGCCCAATTTAGAGGAAATTTGCCTGATGGGTTCTAACGGAGTATTCCGTAAATTGACAAACGGCAGTCATCCTGTTTGGTCGCCGGACGGAAAGCAAATTGCTTTCACATTTGAAAAAATGAACGGCATCTCCTCAATGGGATACACCATTGGCGTCGTGAACGTTGATGAAGGAACAGAATACCATTTCACGGCAAAAGAAGCCTGGATTACCGAGCTCTCCCCTGATGATAGAATTTGCTGGCTGTCAGACAGCAGTAAATTTTTTTTCACATCAAGAGAGTATATCTTTTCAATAAACGCCAAGGACAGCGCAAACCGCAACCTTGCCGTTTACAACGGAGTAAACGAGTTCTCTTCCGACTTGTCTTTGTTCCCAGACGAAAAAAAACTGGTTTTCAACAACAACTTCGGCATCTGCGTGATGGATTTAAGCCATAGTCGTACTTACAGAAGCTACGGCTTAAACAAAACGCTTGAACACACCGGAGCGAAAATCAGTCTAAAAACTATAAAAAACATCGGCAACAACAGAGAAGACAAACATCCTTCGTTGTCACCCGATGGAAAAAAAATAGCATTCGTGAGGAACGGAGAGATTTGGACCATGAACCCCGACGGTTCAAAACAAACCCAAATCACAACTGGCGAAACGACCGAAAAAATCGCCAGGAAATAACAACCCTTGCAAAATTCAACGAGACCGAAAGCAAAAGCTAACGGTCTCTTTTTTATTGCAAAAAAAATGTTAAAATCAAACCATGAACCCCCACACCATAACGAGCAAGGGGTCCATGTATAAAATTAATAATAATTACCAACGAGCTAAGGTCATTAGATAATAAGCTCGTTTGGTGTGGGGGTGAACGAAGAAATATCAAAAATTTTCAAAGATATAATACATCTTTTAGAAATAAAAGGAGACAAAGCTTTGAACTATAAATTAAAGGCCTACAAAAACGCTATAAATATTTTAGATAACTTAAAAGTTAATATAGGTGAAATTTATAAAGAAAAAGGATTAAAAGGAATAAGAGATATTGGCATTGGCGAAAAAAATACTAAAAAAATTGAAGAGTATATAAAACGCGGAAAAATTAAAGATTTTGAAAAATTAAAAGAGGAAACTGCAATCCGCCAAATTATAACTTATTTTTTTGAGTCAAAGGGATTATCCTTGCAGGAATTAAAAGAAAATGCTAAAAAAAGAAAGATAATATATTCAAGATTTACAAAACCAGCAAAACAGCTTTTGGATTTAGCTGGCTCTACCGAGAAGGCCAAGGAAGCAATTAAAAAAGTTTCTCAATGGGCGAGCTCCAGAAAACTTGATTACGCTATTGAGACCGTTTTTAAGAAATGGCTTGAGTTAGACACTTTAAAGCCAAAAGAAATCGTAAAAAAACCATTTTATAAGGGAAGCCCGATGGTGTGGTCAGAATCAAAGAAAAAATGGTTTGTAATTTCAAAATACGGCGAATGGTTAGAATTTGCCGATAAAGAATCGACAATTGAGTGGAAAATAATAGAATAATAATTTTTGCGAGGCAATAATCTTTACTAAACATGCTTACTCATACAGATTTAAAAAAAGGAACGAGATTTATTTATGAAGGCCAACCCTGGGAAGTTTTAGAAGCCCAGCTTTTAAAAATGGCTCAAAGAAGGCCTGTTATTCAAAGTAAAATCAAAAATCTTATAAATGGCACTGTAAAAGAAAAAAACTTTCAGCAAGGAGATGTATTTCAAGAAGCAGAATTAGAAAAGAAAAATATCAAATTTTTATATTCCAACAAAGGTCAATATTTTTTTTGTGAAGAGAACGACCCTAAAAACCGATTTTCTTTCACAGAAGACCAAATTGGTAAACAAGCGAAGTTTTTTAAACCTAATTCTCTCGTTGAAGGCATACTTTTTGATGATAAGATAATTAATATTTCGGCCTCTATAAAAGTCCAACTAAAAGTTAAAGAATCTCCTCCAGGACTTAAGGGAGACCGAGCCCAAGGAGGCACAAAATTAGCCATATTAGAATCGGGAGCCGAAGTACAAGTTCCACTCTTTATTGAAGAAGGAGATGTTATTGAAGTAAACACAGAACTTGGCGAATATGTAAAAAGAGTATAAGTTATCTTATTAAAAAAACCGACCCATATTATTACAAGAGTCGGTTTTTATTTTAATTTTACTATATTGATGTTGTAAACGACCTCTCGCTAATTTCTTTTTCAACTACTGCTCTTGCTTTGCTGTATTTTAGTTTTGATATTTTTTTAATGGGTTCTACAATTTCTGGTTTGCCTTTCGTGGGTTTTATCACTTCAATTTTAAATGGAGTTGATGTTTTATTATTTATCATCATTTTTAAAATCAAATTAAAATTATCCAGGTTTACTAAGTCAAACCTTGAAAATTCCGGTTCAAATTGCTTTTCTAAAAATTCGGCGTCTTCTGCCCCGATACGATAAGCTCCAATTGTACCAACGTTTCCAAAAACAGCATTTTTAATTTGGTCAGTTAATTGAGGAATATACTGGTGGGCCATTATTAAGTTTAACTTATATTTTCTGGCCTCAGATAAAATTGTAGAAATACTATCTGTCGTAAAGTTTTGGAATTCATCAATATACAAATAAAAATCTTTTCTTTCTTCTTCTGAAATTCTAGCTCTCTTCATAGCTGCCATCTGCATTTTTGAAACTAAAATTAAGCCCAATAAAGAACTGTTCACTTCACCCGTTAATCCTTTTGATAAATTAGCCAAGAAAATTTTCTTTTCGTCCATTATTTTTGACAGGTCAAAACTGGAATGCGACTGACCAATTATATTTCTCATCATTTCGTTTTCAATGAATCTGCCAACTTTAGAAACAACATAACCCAACATATCGCTTTTTGTGCTCCCTGTGGTCTGCGCCCATTCTTTTAACCAAAAATTTCTGACAATTGGGTCTGTAACTTTAGTTAATTTCTCCTGTAAGAATGAAGCATCTGTAAACATTTTTGGGATTTCAACTAAAGTGCCTGGATTTTCTTTGTCGGCCATTAAAACAAGCATTGCATTTCTCATATAGTGCTCAAACATCGGGCCTATTATTTCTGGCGGGAACAATTTGTAAAAAATAGATATCATTTCTTGAACAGCAAAATCTTTTTGCTCTGGCGTATCATATTCAAGCATATTTAAGCCAGCTGGCCTTTCTAAATCAAACGGCTCAAACAAGACCACGTCGTCAACTCTTTCTTTTGGTATATACGATAAAATATCACCGATTAATTCACCGTGAGGGTCCACAACAGCCACCCCCTCTCCATTTTCAATATCTTGCCTTATCATTTCTTTTAATAAAGTGGTTTTACCAGTTCCAGTTTGACCAATAACATAAAAATGCCTTCTTCTGTCTTCTCTTGATGCAAAATAAACCTTTTTTTCATCTCCGCGAAAAACAACTCTGCCAATTAAATTAACTCCATTTTCAGGCAAATCAGATGGAGGCGCCGCTACTCCCGATTTTGCTGCCTTAATATAAGGAGTTTCAATAAAATGAGTAGGAAAATGATAAATACTAGACAGCTCTTCTAAATTTAAGATATTGGTTTGTTTTGGATTAAAGTTCCTAAATGTAAAATCATAAATTAGCTTTTTAAGCTCTTTTTTATGTACATTTTGGGGTTCCAAACTATTTATTGCTGAAAGCGAAAATTGTGAAAAAGCGCTCTGTAAATGCAATAAAATTTCTTCTGCCCTGTCTTTGGTTCTTGCAGAAGTTATTATTCTGATATTTGTCTCAAACGACTGTTTTTGAATTTTTCTTTCAATGGCGTCGTAATCTCTTTGGCTAATTCCTTGCTGTTTATTTTTTGTATCTTCAAATATCTTATCTTTATCCTTTGTGCTTGCTGGACCCCTAATTAAATCTTCGGCAACTTTAAATGAACCGGCTCTAAAAACTTCTGCAATAGCAACTTTAGCCGACTTGCCTTCTCTAATTCTTGTCAAAACCTTTTCTCCCTTTTCCCTTAAATTAAAACCAGTCAACGGTCTGATTATCACTTGAACTGCGGCCCCTTCTTTATCTGATATTTTACTTAAATTATTCGTAATAGTTGAAAGAGGGTCTTTCTCTAAATTTTGATAAGTGCTAATTGGAAATAATGAATTTTCTCTTAGTTTTAAATATGAACCGACTGTCACTCCCTGAGGTTCAAAAATAGTATAATCTTGAGGAATTTTTTCTACTATTGCCCTTGGATATACTCCTTGAACATATTTTTCAAAAGCAGTATCTAAATATTTGGGCACAGCAACATAAAAAGAAATATCTTTACCGCCAATTTGCGAAGCGATTTCAAGAGCCACACAAGGAGGCTCCTCAAACATTTTAGTTTTTTTAAGATACAGGAAATTAGATAAAATCTGCTCCATCTGGGAGATTAAAACTTTTTCTTCTTTTTGCATTAACTCGTCTTTTTTGAAATCATTTTTTGGCATCATAACCAAAAAAAGAACGGTTTCCAATCCGCCCAACATCGCGCCTTTACCACTTTTTTCTGTCTTTAAAGCAAAAACAAATCCTAATAAAATTAAGATGAAAATTAAAACTAATATGTACAACAAATACATAAATTATCCTTTTTAATTAGCCCTCCTGACTAAAGATTTTCCTATTGCAATATTAATATTTCAGCTACAAATTTGTAATATCTCGTCGGCTTATACTCTGTATAAACCTCCTCGCTCTTCTAAATTTTCGCTTTGAAATCTTAACATTTCATAACGGAAACCTTTAATCAGCAGGTCTATTTTAAAAATTGTTTATAGTCTGACCAATTTTTAACTAATATGTCGTGGAAAGTATCTAAAATATATGGGTCATTCATTTGCTGTGCGGCTCTGACCGCAAAAACTATTCCCTTATTTTTAGTAATTTCTAACAAATGCTCAATTTTTTCTTCTTCTCCTAATGCCTGTATTTCTTTTGCTTTTTGAGACGCTTCTTCTTTTAAATTATCGTCTAACTCCATCATAGATATCTCCCTTTTCAATGATTCTTTTGTGATAATTTCTTCTCTTGATGTTTCTATTTTTTCCGGAGTTTTTTTTATTCCCTCTGGGGAAAATTCTATTTTCTGTTCAGGAGACAAACTTTCACTGGAAGGCTGTTTTATTTTTTCTTTTTCATCTGTCATAGATATATTGGTCTCTTAAAATTATTGAGTCACCACCAGGTCTATAAGCGCTGTTTCTTTATTTCTATCGTCAGTTGAATAGGTCGCAATGCCCTCCTTTTTAAAGGCAGAAACATTTATTTTCAAACCAGTGGAAATTCGCGACACCTCATATATTTTAACGCAAGGAGTGGCGGCAAATTCTGGTTTTAATAAAGCTCCGCATAAATTAGGATCTGGCTGCCAGGCATCTGCTACATTGTCTAATGGCACAAAATTTCTTCCCTCCGAATCAACTATATTTCCTATGTCCCAAACTCTTTCTGGTATGTTTTCTTTTCCTTTATTCTGGGCTCCAATTGTGACTATTATAAATTTTTCCGTGGTAGTTAAATCTTTTTGCCAGTCAGAAAACCTAGATTTTGAGCCAGCCAGAATTTTACCAACATCTCTTGCTTCCTGAAATGTAAATTTAATATTTCCTAATGTTGCTTCGTATACTACTTTCGGACCGGTCGATTGGTCTGTAACTGGCTTTGGCGGAGCAGTAGTCGCTCTCAAAACTACATAAACAATTATAACTGCAACAAAAACAATTATTGCCAAAACCAAAAGTAATCTTGACACTTGTCCTGACTGTAAAGATAGTTTTGGATATCTGCTAAATTTTTTCATATTTATATATTTTCAAAATAGTATTATATTCTCTAATTCTAACTCTCTATTGATTGTTTTGCAAACCACCTTTGTATTAATTCTGCTGTTTTATTAAAATATATCGCCACTTGCCGTATTGGTCT
>JAUSCS010000003.1 GCA_030651135.1 Candidatus Woesearchaeota archaeon | reverse complement strand
AGAGGAAGACTTCAGATAGGAGATTTATCTTCTACATTGGGATTACCTACTTATCCTGGCGATATAATACTTGATAAAGACCCAGGCGGTTCTAATGGCATAGGAGGAATAGAATTTAGATCTTCTGTTAGCGCAGGCGGTGCCGGCTGGAAAATAACGGCAACAGGCAATTATTTAGGACATAAATTACTTTTTGCGCCGAGGTCAGCAGGAGCCACTTGGGAAACAGAGGTTCTTACTTTAACACAAAACGGCAACGTCGGCATCGGAACAACGAGCCCTGGAGTGAAGTTAGAAGTGTCGGGGCCGGGCGTAACTGGTTCGCCATGGCTTTCAGAGAGTATTCGATGGTACGCATCATCTCATCCCTCAATTTACGGAAGTTTGTGGGTTGATATGTCTGGCACGCAAAGTGGTATAGCCATTGGATCCATGGGTACTAAAAATATTTTTATGATGTCAGACGGCAATGTCGGCATCGGAACAACAAGCCCAAGCACACTATTGACTGTTAAACAGTCGGCTACAGACACCTCATTTACTGGAACAAGTGATACTGGCATTCGTATCAGGCTCGCTTCGGATGCTAATGGCCTTGCTGTTTTAGGATTTGCAAGAGCAGATACAGAGGACATGGCAAGAATCGCAGCTGAGAGAACATCTAGTGGCTCTTATCTCCGTTTTGGGACTTCAAACGCTTATACAAGTGGAGTTACAAATACTGCTATGACAATAGATTATAACGGCAACGTCGGCATCGGAACAACGAGCCCGGCATATAAATTAGATGTAAATGGGCCAGCAAGGATATTAGGCAGCCTTTATATGGACAACAATTATGTAGTTGGAGTTAATCAGCTTATTTTTACATCGCCTACTGTTAATGAATGGCGTCTTGCAACGTATAATGATGATAAATTATATATTGTTAGAGAAGCTTCAAAATTTGTCACAGTAGACACTTCAGGCAATGTCGGCATCGGGACAACAACACCTGGAGAAAAACTTGAAGTTGCAGGAAATGTGAAAATTACAGGGTTAGTAGGATCGGGAAATGCTTACGCGTGTGTTGACAACAGTGGAAAATTATACAGAAGCGCATCAGCCTGCTCGTAAATAACTTAATGCTATATGCAACAATATGAATAAAAACCGAAGATTAAAAAGCCAGCTGTATTACATAGCTTTAGTTATATTGTTCGCCTTGATATTCGGATACACTGCAATAAACATATTTGATTTTGGATCAACAGGACGGGCGTTTATAACAACCTGTTCAGATACAAATACTATTCTGAAGGTAGCAAACCCGACTGGCGGCGGCCATGCAGGTACATGGGATGGTTCTAGTTATACCCAAGAATTATGCGATGTCAGGTCATCTGGCCAAACCTGCAAAAATGGCAATGTTTTTGCCAGATTATCAGGAACAACAAATGCGCATGTAGAGAAAAAAGGGGTTATCACCAATAATTACTTTAATGTCTGCTTTGGCGACTTGACATGCAGCTATGCCTCAACCTGCCCGTCTGTCCCAGAATGCCTTGCTTCAATATCCGGCGATACAAATGCGCATATAGGAGACTGCAATGTTTACTCGCAAAATGTTTGCTGCAAAGTAAGCGAATGTGTAAAGCAAAACAAGGCTTGTTGTGAATCTGCCCGGGGCCAGGGAACCCGTTACTCAACCCTGGATTCAAGCTGCTACACAGGAGAGCAATGCTGGGATTCATGCATAACAGTGCCATCAGTAATCTGCCCAAATGGTATATGCTTAAACTGTAGCTTTGATAACACAGCAATATGCACAGATGGCGAAACACCAGCAGCAAACACAGGAACAGCATTTGCAGATGGAAAAATAGCTCAGGGAATCCTAATTGACAGCACTGATGTTTTAAACTATGCTGCCCTGAACAACTTCAACAATGAAGAAGGAACAATAGCATTCTGGTTCAAAACAAATTGGAATGCAAATGATCCAATAGCAAGTTTCGTTTGGTTCTTTGACACAAATATTGTTTCAACTGCAGCAGGCCAATACAGGTGGAGCTTGTCTAAAATCGGCTCAGATTTAGTGTTCAATGTTGAAGGCGGCACTAAAAATGGCCTTCCAGTGCAGCTTTCTGCACCTACAAGCATATCAGACTGGAAAGCCAATGAGCTGCATTACATAACTGCTGCATGGGACAATAACACAGGAATTGATCTTTATATAGACGGCGCATTAAAGAAAAGCAATGCCACAAAATGGGATGTTAACAGCGGCCTAAACACCTATGGCTATAACCTATACCTCGGAATAGATTATCTGTCCAGATACCAGGTTAATGGTATAATAGATGAATTGAAAGTATATAATTATGCCAGGACAAAAGAGCAGATATGTCAGGACAGCGGCAAATATTGGAATGGCATCAACTGCTCTGTTCCAAACAGCCCGCCGTCAATCTCAGCAATACAAGACCAAGAAGGCTATGAAAACACACCATGGATATTGAATTTAACATCTTATGTAAGCGATATCAACAATGACCCGTTGACAATAACAACAAATTCAACTTATATAAGGGTAAACGGCAAGATTCTGACACTCAACTATAGCCTGCCAATTAATGAATCTGTAAAGATTACAGTTTCAGATGGCTTATTGAGCAGTTCGACAAATGTAAATGTCAAAATAACTGCTGTAAATGATCCGCCAATATTAGCGCCAATAGGCTCTTTGACAGCAATCATAAGGCAGCCATTTAATAAGACAATAACTGCAGTAGATGAAGAGAACAATCCTTTAACATTCTCAGCGAATACAGCATTATTCAGCATATCAAATGGCACAATCAGCTTTACGCCAACAGCAGCTCAAAATGGAACTTATTCAATTAACTTTTCAGTTTCAGACGGCCAGCTGACAGATTATGAAATCGTGTCATTTTCAATAGTTGAAACAAACAGGCCGCCTGTAATATCTAATTTCACTCCGATAAATACAACAATAAACACGACAAAAGGAACAATGCTGTTCTTTAACTTCAGCGCCTATGATCCTGACGGCACAACTCCGAGCCAGAAATGGCTGAAAGACGACACTGCAACGCTTTCAACTGAATCTTCATTGCTGTATAATGCCACATCGGGTATGCATACAATAAAGCTGGTAATAACAGACGGCATTGCAGAAATTTCTCAGGCATGGAATATAAGCGCTTCTTACATCAACAATCCCCCAATACTTATAATGCCTGTTCCTGACCAGACCATAACAGGAAATAAAACAAATGTGATGAATCTGAATAATTACTTCACAGACCCGGATGACGATACGCTTACATTTTCAGCGACAACAAACGCAAATGTAAATGTCATCATTGTTAACGGTGTAGTCAGCTTCTACTCAACCACAACTACGACAACAACAGAAAGGGTGATATTCACAGCATCTGACAACATAGAGGCTGTTCCGTCAAATGAGATTTCTATAAACATTATTGCAGTTGCTCCCTCGCCAAAATGCGGGAATAATGCCCTTGATGCCGGAGAAGAATGCGATGGAACAAAAAATCAGGCATGCAAAGGGCTTAATTGTAAATCCGACTGCACTTGCACAAAAGCAGTTGTGCCATCATGCACTCCAAACTGGCAATGTGATATATGGTTAACATGCATATCAGGGAGGCAGACAAGAACATGCAGGGATGCAAACAGCTGCAACAACATGGCGGGCAAGCCTTCTGAGCAGCAGTCATGCACTGTTGCACCGCCTCAAATAGAGCAGCCAACTAAAATTAAAAAGCCGTGGTGGCAGGGATGGATGCTTTATGCAATACTTGCTGTGATTGTATTAGGAGGTGCAGCTGGAGGCGGTTTTGTTGTCTATAAGCAGCAAGGGATGAAGAAAAAGATGGCTACTGAAAGGCAAAGATTATTGCAGCAGGAGATGATGAGGGCTGAAACTCAAAGGGAGGCTGAATTAAGAAGATATATTGCAGATACTCTGAATAAAGGCTTCACACAGGAACAAATCAAAAAAAGGCTGATAGAAACAGGGTGGAGTCCTGCAGTTGTTGACAGAAGCATAATGGCGGCATCGCCGAAAAAACAAATGCAGTCATTGCTGAAACTAAGGCCATTCGAGCAGGTAATGCAGCAGAAACAGGAAGGGAGGAATGAAATGTTTACACAGTTTGAGGAGAAAAAAGAAGCTGAAGAGATAAAGCCTTTGCCATTGAAGGAAAAAGAAATTGAAAAATCAAAAGAGAATGAAGAAACATTCGAAAAACTAGGCAGGCTGACAAAAGAGTCCAGTCCTTTTGAAAGATTAACAAAATTGAAGATGAAGAAATAATAGGTCAGAATGAAACTTGAAATGAATATTGCAAAAAAACACCTTTATTATTTGGCTGCCTTTGTTGTTTTTGTTTTCATAATCGGAATTGCAATGGCGCAGACCGCTGTCAACAATCCAGGGCATCCTGCAGAACAGATCGATGAAGGGACTATTGCGAATACGCTGACTGTTTCTGGGGGGAATGTTGGGATCGGAACAACGAATCCGGATGCATCACTCGTTGTCTCTGGTGATTCTGTTATTGGCCTCTACCAAACAACAGGGACTAATCAAAGAAGGTATCAGCTTTTTTCTACCTCTAGTGGAAACGGCGATGCTGGCGGCGGTAAGTTTGCTATCAGAGATGCAGGTGTAGCTGGCTCTGCGGGGTATAGGTTTGTTATAAATGAAAATGGCAACGTCGGCATCGGCACAACTAGTCCGATTGGATTACTGGATTTAAGCGGTCAAACTTCTTCAGATATTGTTTTTTCTGATAAACAATGGTGGGGCGGTGTTTCGAATCCGAGAGGAAGAATTTATAGCGCCATCGATAGTGATCAGTGGGCAGGCAGTAGATTAACTTTGCAAAGTGTCGTTGGCAGCGGGAGCAGTTATAGTTTTATTGATACTATGTCGTTAAAGAACGGCAACGTCGGCATTGGAACAGCGAATCCGAGAGGAAAACTTCAAATAGGGGATATGTCTGGTACATTGGGATTGTCAACTTATCCCGGAGATATAATACTTGATAAAGACCCAGGCGGTTCTAATGGCATAGGAGGAATAGAATTTAGATCTTCTGTTAGCGCAGGCGGTGCCGGCTGGAAAATAACAGCAACAGGCAATTATTTGGGCCATAAATTACTTTTTGCTCCGAGGTCAGCAGGAGCCACTTGGGAAACAGAGGTTCTTACTTTAACACAAAA
>JAUSCS010000002.1 GCA_030651135.1 Candidatus Woesearchaeota archaeon | reverse complement strand
TTGGAACTATTGGCATGTTGATTTTTAACTCTTAAAAATTAACACTGAGTCCCTTACACGGGACGAAGTGTAATCCTTATATTGTACGTAATTTACTTTGTAAAGTTTTCTAATACTTGGAAAACTTTTTCATTGAAGATTACGTCTTTAGTATACTCTCTAAATTGCTTTATGTCAATTTTTGAAATCTGCTCTTTTGAATAATTTCTCAGAGCTTTTTCTGATTCTTCATCCAGTTCTTGCTCAGAAATTTCTATATTTTCTTTCTTGCCTATTTCTTTTAAAACCAAAAAATTCTTAATTCTTTTTTCGGCTTCCTTAATAAATGTCTTTTTAATTTCTTCTTCTGTTTGTTTCACAGAAGCCAAATATTCTTCAAAAGAAATTTTAAATTTATTAGCAATATTATTTTTTAAATCTTCCAGTAGTCTTTGCTGTTCGGCCTCAACTAATCTTTCTGGTATCTCAAAATCTATTTTTTCAGCTATTTTTTCTAAAATTTCCACTCTTTTTCTTTGTTTCTCTGATTCTTTTTTTTCTAAAGTTATTCCCTCTTTTAAATTTTCTTTTAACGCAACCAAACTATCAAAGGCCCCCATCTCTTTTGCAAATTCGTCTGAAATTTCAGGAAGCTCCATTTTTTGCACTGAAACCATTTTTACTTTAAAACTAACTTCTTTTCCTGCCAAATCTTTGCGGGGAGCATCGTCGGGGAACTTTACTAAAATTTCTTTTTCTTCGCTGGCCTTCAAGCCAACTATATTATCTTCAAACCCTTTCATAAATCCGCCTTCTCCTAAAACAAACTTATCGTTAACCTCTTTTCCATCGTTTATGCCTTCTGCCTGATAAATAATCTCAACAAAGTCTTTGTTTTTTGCTTCCCTGTCTAATTGTGAAAATTTTACTCGCGATTTTTGCAGATAATTTAAGGTGTCTTCAACTTCTTTTTCATCAACAGTAATCTCGCCTTTTTTAATATATGAAGCGATTTCTTTGTAATCTGGCAAAGAAATTTCAGGCAAAACAGTAATCGTAGCTTTAAATAAAAGGGGATTACCTTCTGCAATTTTTAAAATCTCAATTTGAGGTTCGCCGATTGGCTCTAAATTATTTTCTTTAATATATTTTAAATAACTCTCTCTTACCGCCAAATCTCCCGCCTCCATAAGCAAATTTTCCTGACCAACTTTTTCTTTTACCATTTCTTTTGGAACATGTCCTTTGCGAAATCCATCCATTTTAATGTGCTCTTTTAAATGCAAAAGAGCACTGTCTATGTGCTTTTGGAATTCCTCGCTGGTCAGTTCAAACTCAATTTCCATTTGCGACTTTAGCAGTTTTTTTAAATTAGTTTTCATATATTATCTATTTTTGCGGCCAATATAAAATCGTTTTCGGACAATCCTCCTATGGCGTGAGTCCAAATCACAATATCCACCTTATTATAATGAATAGTAATATCGGGGTGGTGACCCTCACTTTCAGCCAAATCTGCAACCTTATTCACAAAAACCATCGCCTCTTTAAAATCCGCGAGCTTAAAAAGTTTCTTAATTTTTATATTTTCTAAAACCTCCCACCCATCCTTAAGCTGTGGCATATATTTCTTAATTTCCTCTTCGGTAAGAGTCGGCACGCCTCCTTCACACGGCACACACTTTTTTTGAATTAAATCAGACATTTTATTTAATAAAATAATTTCATAATTTGTTGAATCGTTAATCCCAAATCATTACCAACCTTAAGTACAAGAGCTACAAATTCAGCAGCGTTTTTAACAGAAGATAAAGAAGATTTTATTTTTTCTAAAAACGTTTTTTCCTGAGGATCCTCCGTTTTTTGTATTTTTTTGTTTATTTCTTCTTGCATTTCTAATAACATTTGTACTTGTAAAGATTGATTTTGTTGTTGCGTTTGATTAATTATAGTGCTTGGCATACCACTAAATGGAGCGGGCTCTTCTGAGAAGAATTCACCATGTAATTTAGCTATTAGCCCACCCAATTTTAATCTGTAGGTTGCAATATGAATATATTCATGAGTGTTCATTCCGTTGCCCCTCATAATTTCTGGACTCAATCTAAAGCTGTCATAATTTTTTTCTGTAATTTTATTAAGTTCATTAATTGTATTATTGATTTGAATCCAAAATACACTATCGGAAGTACGAGTACTTGTGGTATCTAGTTTTGGCGCTTGAGATAAATATCCTTGTAATTCTGAATAAATTGGTCTTACTTTTTCCTTTTCCATAAATTTATTTTTTGTTAAAAATTAGAGTTGACGCCATTCCTATAATTAATATCCAACACAACTTCCCATAGCAAGAGTCCCTGAGGGGATGCCGAGCAAACTTACACTTTTTGTATATATAGAAACTCCAACTTTTTTGTATATGGTGTGAACTGATAAATAATTTTCTCCATTGCCATCAATATAAATTATTTTCTCTTCATCTTCTCTTAATTTTATAATTGGAACATTTGTAATAGATTGGGTTGAATCTATATAACTTAACTGTCCTACTTTAGGGTCGTCAAGTTTTGAAAAAGTAAAAATCAAAGGATTTGTCTCTGGCTTTGGTATATTGTGGGATATCTCGTTGTTAAGATAATGCGTATTTAAAACCTGTGGGTATGTACAAGTTATTTGAGTAGCAGAAAAAATATCGTTTTCTAAAAATGACTTTTTTGTTTCGTTAGTATTATTGCTATTTTGAGTAATAGATAAAACAATAAATATACCAAGTAACAAAACTAATAAAACTTTGAACCAATTTTGTTTTATAAATTCATTCATAAATTTATACTAAAAAGCTTACAATCAATAATGCCACAATGTTAAGTACTTTTATCATTGGATTAATTGCTGGGCCTGCGGTGTCCTTATAAGGGTCGCCGACTGTGTCGCCTGTGACGGCGGCCTGATGTGCAAAAGAGCCCTTACCACCCAAATTGCCCTCTTCTATGTATTTTTTAGCATTGTCCCATGCGGCGCCTCCTGTTGTCATTGAGAGGCCTACAAACAAACCTGTAATAATGCTTCCAATTAATAATCCGCCAAGAGCTTGCGGGCCTAAAATAAAGCCAACTAATATGGGAGCTATTACTGGAATTAAAGCCGGCACCATCATTTCTTTTATGGCGGCCTTGGTAACAATATCAACGCATTTGCCATATTCTGGCTTAGCTGTGCCTTCCATTAAACCAGTAATATTTTTAAACTGGCGTCGCACTTCTTCAACAACTTTGCCTGCGGTTTTACCAACTGCTCCCATTAAAAACGATGCAAACAAATAGGGAAGTAGTCCTCCAATCAAAAGCCCGGCTATCACCCTTGAATCATCTAAAATAAATTTGCCCCCGACTTGCTCAGCATACGCAGAAAATAAAACTAGGGCGGCTAATCCAGCCGAAGCAATTGCATAACCTTTAGTTACTGCTTTTGTGGTGTTGCCAACTGCATCTAGCTCATCTGTGATTTTTCTGATGTTTTCTGGCATCCCCGACATTTCGGCAATCCCGCCTGCGTTATCGGTAATTGGGCCATAAGCATCAACACCAACAACAATCCCCGAAATAGAAAGCATTGCCATAACAGCTATTGCCACTCCATAAATTCCTGCTAATTGAAAACTTATAATCGTTCCAAAAGCGATTAACAAAACTGGTAAAGCGGTTGATTGCATCCCAAGTCCTAAACCTCTAATTATGTTTGTTGCATGCCCGGTTTCGCTTGCCTTGGCAATAGATTTTACTGGTCCGTATTTTTTTGAAGTGTAATATTCGGTAATAACAAACATTCCTATGGCAACTACCAAACCAACCAAAGAAGCAAAATAAAGATTAACTGCATTAATATATTGGCCCGCCATCATTCTTGTAATTAAAGGATAAAAGCTTATAGCAGATAAAATTACAGATACAGCCAGCCCTTTATACATAGACCCCATAATACTTCTGTTTCTGCCTAATTTTACAAAGAAACTGCCGATAATTGAAGTTAAAATAGAAACACTGCTCAAAAATAATGGTAAAAGCACAAATTGCGGAGATTTTGGAAAAAGCAATGCCCCTAAAATCATTGTGGCAACAATTGTAACGCTATATGTTTCAAAAATGTCGGCAGCCATACCTGCGCAGTCGCCAACATTATCTCCGACTTGGTCTGCAATTACAGCCGGGTTCCTTGGGTCGTCTTCTGGAATTCCTTTTTCTACTTTACCAACTAAATCGGCTCCCACGTCAGCCGCTTTTGTATAAATACCTCCGCCAACTCTTGCAAAAACAGAAATCAAGCTTGCTCCAAAGCCAAGAGCAATTAAGCCCTCTATGCCTGTTAAAAAATAATATCCTGATACAGCCAGCAATCCCAAGCTGACAACCAAAAGTCCTGTTACGAGGCCTCCCTTAAAAGATAAATCCAAAGCTTCTGCCAAACCCTTTTTTGCACCCTCTGCCACTCTTGTATTTGCTTGAGTAGAAACCAGCATACCAATAAATCCGGAAGCCCCCGAAAGCACAGCCCCAATCAAAAATCCGACAGCCATTTTAAGTCCAACCGTAAAGCCAGATTGCTGGCTGAAAAAAATCCAAATAACAAAAAATAATACAACTGCGACAATGCCTACTGTTTTATATTGTCTTTTTAAATAAGATGTGGCTCCTTCTTGTATGGCCTGAGTGATTGCCAATGCCTTATCTTTTGCTACTGGAGCTTTTCTAATTTTTGCAATTAGGAAATAAACAAAAGCTATAGCGAAAAGAGAAACTATAATTGGAAAATAAATTAACAACATATGATTTTATGGAGCAAAGCGAATAAAATCATCCAGCTTTATTGCGCTTTTATATCTTATACATTGAGCGCAAGAAAGCGGGGTTCATTAGCTCTGCTTA
>JAUSCS010000001.1 GCA_030651135.1 Candidatus Woesearchaeota archaeon | reverse complement strand
GCTTTTTGCCATTCAGAGCCACCCGGTTCTTCTGATTCATCAAGTCCGCTTGGTTTTTTGTCTGGACCAAATTGAATGTCTGCCTTGTCAGCAAAAACATCTCTTGGTTTTGCTCCATCGGCAGGGCCTACAATTCCTTTTTCTTCCAACATATCAATTAATCTGGCCGCCCTTGAATATCCAATTCTTAATCTTCTCTGCAAGAATGAAGCAGACGCTTTTTGAGTCTCTAAAACTATGCGTTTTACATCTTCAAACAATGGGTCGTCGTCTCCGCTAAAGAATACTTCTCCTCCTTTAGATTCATTTTGTTCCAAACTTTCTTTTAAACTTTGGGCTAAAACAGACTGTGGTTCCTCTATTTTCTTGCCTTGTTCAGAAACAAAATCAGCTACTTTTTTAACCTCTTTTTCTGAAATATATGGTCCCTGGATTCTTGTAATTCTAGAAGATTTAGCCGACATATATAACATATCTCCACCGCCTAATAATTTTTCAGCCCCGGCTGTATCTAAAACTGTTCTTGAGTCAACTTGTGAAGCAACCTGAAAAGTAACCCTTGAAGTGATGTTGGCCTTAATTAAACCCGTAATAACCTCTACAGACGGCCTTTGGGTGGCTAATACCAAATGTATACCTGTGGCTCTTGCCATTTGGGCTAACCTTACAATTCCAGCTTCTAAATCCCTTCCTTTGGCGGCCATTAAATCTGCCAACTCATCAATAACTAAAACAATATATGGCAACTGCAATCCAGACGCGACAACAGATTTATTCTGGTTATAACTATTAATATTTCTGGCTGGAATTTCAGAGAATATTTCAAATCTTCTTTCCATTTCTTTTATCAGCCACTGCAAAGCGTTCATTGTTTTTGTTGCGTCATAAATTATAGGACACAATAAATGCGGAATGTCATTATAATTTTGGAACTCCACTCTTTTTGGGTCAACCATAATCATTCTTAAATTATCGGGAGTTGATTTATACAAAAGACTCAAAATCAAGCTGTTTAAAAATATTGTTTTACCTGTTCCCGTAGAACCGGCAACCAACATATGAGGCATCTCTGTTAAGTCTGCGTAAACCGGAGAACCTGCAACATTCCTACCCAGAGAAATTAGTAAAGGTGTAGTGGCATTTTGGTAATTTTGATGAGCAATCAAATTTCTTAAAGCAACTGTTGACCTAACTTTGTTTGGCACTTCAATACCCACTAAAGATTTGCCCGGTATAGGAGCCTCAATTCTAATTGGATGAGCCGCCAAAGCCAATGCCAAATTATTAGACAGCGTTGTAATTTTTGATAATTTCACTCCTTCTGCAGGCTTGAAAGCATATTGAGTTACAGTAGGCCCCACATTTACTTCTGCCATTTCAACAGGTATGCCAAAATTTTCTAAAGTCTTTCTAATTATAGCTGAATTTTCTTTTATATTGCCTGAAGTCGGAGGAGATTCATTTTTAGAAAGTAAATCTAATGGAGGTAATACAAAGTCGCTTTTTTGAGTTACTGTTGGTTTTTTCTCTCCGCCAGCTGACAAATTCTTTTCTTCTGGTTTTGTTTTTTTAAATAAAGATATTCTCGGAGATACAGGAACCGACGATTCAGATTTTTCTTCTTCTGTTCCTTTTATTTTAAATGAAGATGCTTCTTGGCTTTTCATCATTTGAGACATAAAAGATGGCTTTTTATCCTCTTCTAACTTTTCTCTAGGCATGTCGCTTCTGATAAACTGTAAAAATATAAAAATGCCTATTAAAATAATTCCTACAAATATAATATTAGCCGCTAAAAACCCAAATCCACCAACAAATAATTTTGCCATTAAAAAACCTGCCCATCCTCCCTGCATTTTAGTCATGTCCTGGCTGGCCAAAACAGCTGAAATACCTAAAAGCGTAACCGCAATGGCTAAAAACATAGCTAATGTTTTTCCTTTTTTTCTTGACCTCAAAAATATCAATCCTCCTAAAAAGAAAAACAATGGAAGCGTAAAAACAGCTTGCCCCACCGAAAACTTTGAAACATTTATAAAAATTTCACCGGCTGTTCCGGCTTTGTCCCAAAATGAAAGCCCCACAACTACAGCAACCAAAAACATTAAAATTGCTTTTATCCATCTTTTTGTCCAAGAAGACAAAACAGGATTCAACTTTTTTTCTTTTATTTTGGAATTATTTTCCCTTTTTGAGTTATTATTTTTAGCCATTTTAACCAAAATTTATAAGAATTTCTTCTTTGCTATTCTATCATTATATAGAAACAAAAAAGCTATTACAAGATCTATCTTGTAATAGCTTTATCGTTCTTTTGTCTCTATTTCTTTTTAATAAATCCTGTTCCTACTGGAATAAGTTTTCCTATAATCACGTTTTCTTTGAGGCCCCGTAATTTGTCTTCTTTACCTTCAAGAGCCGCCTTAATCAAAACTCTTGAAGTTTGCTGGAATGAAGCCGCCGACAAGAATGATTCTGAGGCCAAGGCAACTTCTGAGATTCCCAGCAATACCTGTACTCCGGTTGGAGGAGTTTTCTTTGCTTTCTTCAATCTGTCAACTTCCTCTTGGAACACGCCTCCTTCAATAATTTCACCCATTACCCATGGACCATCGCCCTCCTCTTTAATCTTCATCCTTGAAAACATCTTTTGTATTATAACTTCTATATGTTTGTCATGAATATCAACACCTTGCGAGGAATAAATTTTTTGAACTTCTTTTAAAATATATTTTTGGGTTTCTTCTAATCCCGCTGATTTATACATTTTTTTCAAATCCAAACTGCCTCCGCAAAGAGCTTGATTTTCTTTAACCTCATCTCCAACATTAACTAAAATGGCAATTCTGTTGGGAATTTTGTATTCTAATGGTAATACTTTTTTGCCAGATTTTTTAGAAACGGGTTCAATTGTTATAATTCTTTTTTCTTCATCAATTTTTACAACTTTACCTTCGGCCAACGACATTACTGCTTCCCCTTTTGGAGAACGTGATTCAAAAATTTCTTCAATTCTTGGTAAACCTTGTGTAATGTCACCAACTCCTACAACGCCTCCCAAGTGATGAGTTCTCAATGTAAGCTGTGTGCCCGGTTCGCCTATTGCCTGGGCAGCCACAACTCCAACGGCTTCCCCTAATTTTACCAAATTATTTCTGCCTAAATCCCAACCATAACAATTTTGACAAATTCCTGATTTATTTTTACAACTCAGAGGAGAACGCACTTGAACTTTTTCAACTTCGGCTTTGCTAATTTCATAAGCTGTTTTCCAGTCAATGAATTCTCCTTTTTTAACAAAAGTTTTTTTTCCGCCAGATGGCGAATTTATTACCACATCTCCCAAGCAATATCTTCCAACTATTTTAAATACAAAATCTTGCTCTATTATTTCAGCATCTTTTCTCCAAACAGTTATGCCTGATTTATCTCCGCAATCGTCTTCGTTTACTATAACATCATGGCTGACATCAATAAGACGCCTTGTTAAATATCCGGCAGAAGAAGTTCTCAGAGCGGTGTCAGCAGTTCCTTTTCTTGCTCCATGAGTAGAAATAAAATATTCTAAAACATTAAAACCCTCTGCAAAAGATGACTTCACTGGCAACTCAATAATATCGCCTGAAGGATTGTTTACTAAACCTTTCATTCCAGCCATCTGTACCGGCTGCGCCCAAGTGCCTCTGGCTCCGGCATTAATAATAGACAATACCGGCCCATCTTCTGGCAAAGTAGTTTTTAACAATGCCTCTATTTTAGTTTTTACTGATTGCCAAACTAAAATTTTCTGTGAAGTTTTTTCTTCTTGCGAAAGCAACCCTTTTTTAAAGTGGTTATCAATTTCTTCAACTTCTTTTTCCGCTTCATTAATTAATTGCTTTTTTTCTTTAGGAACAATCAAGTCATCCATACCCCAGCTTATTCCAGATAAAGTGCAGTGTTCAAATCCTAAAACTTTAATTCTGTCTAAAAATGCCACAGCCTCTTCGTTTGGATATTTTTCAATGATTTCTCTTACGAGCCCTTTTAGCGCTTTGTTATCTATTAATTTGTTTACATAAGGATGTTCTTTTGGCAAACTGGTATTTAAAATTATTCTACCGACGCTCGTTTCTATAAGTTCCACTTGAGGCCTACCTTGAGTGGCATCAAAGAGAGCTCTTGGATTTGGAACTATTATTTTTTCATTTAATCCCAAAAATCCATACTCAAAAGCAGTGACAGCTTCAGAGCTATTTGAATACACTTTTAAATTTTTAACATCTGCTGGTTTGTTTTGAGTTTCATCAGAGGGCTCTTTCATTTTTGTCAAAAAATAACACCCCAAAGCGATATCGCGGAATGGCCCAATTACTGGCAATCCCGTAGCTGGCCTTAAAAGATTTAGAGAAGAAAGCATGATTTCTCTGGCTTCTTTTTGCGCTTCATCTGAAAGAGGCAAATAAACAGCCATCTGGTCACCGTCAAAGTCGGCATTAAACGCTTCGCAGACAAATGGATGGAGTTTTATTGTTTCTCCTTCGGTTAAAACCGGCTGAAATGCTTGAATACCAAGCCTGTGCAAAGTTGGCGCTCTGTTTAACAAAACTAATTTGCTTTTTACGATTTCTTCTAAAATAGCCCAGACTTCCGGAACTTTTTCCTCAATTAATCTGGCGGCTCCTCTAATGTTGTAGGCTAATTCTTTGTCTAAAATTCTTTTAATAACAAAAGGTTTAAAAATTTCTAAAGCCAACATTTTTGGTAAACCACATTGAGCAAAATGAAGCTCAGGACCCACTGCAATAACTGACCTACCAGAATAATCAACGCGCTTACCCAAAAGATTTTGTCTAAATCTTCCCTGTTTTCCTGCTAATATTGCGGCCAATGATTTTAATAATCTTTTTCCTCCGGTAGTGGCGGTAGTTGTTACTCCTTTTCTCATTTCGTTATCAATCAAGGCGTCAACTGCTTCTTGCAACATTCTTTTTTCGTTTCTTACAATAACTGACGGCGCTGAAATTTCCAAAAGATACTTTAGTCTGTTATTTCTGTTTATAACTCTTCTGTAAAGGTCATTTAAATCAGAAGAGGCATATCTCCCGCCGTCTAACTGAACCATTGGCCTTAAATCTGGAGGCAATACTGGCAACACATCTATAAACATCCATTCCGGCCTGATATTGGCTTTTACCATCCCTTGAAAAAGCTTTAATCTTCTTAAAACTTTCTTTTTTAAAGCTGGCGGAGTTTCTTCACTTTCTTTTACAAGCTCGCTTACCGTCTTTTTTAAATCAATTTGTGAAAAGATATTTCTTACTGCTTCAGCTCCAGTTCCCGCTTCAAATATCTCTCCGTATTTTAAAGACAAAGCATGATAAACAACTTCTGACAAAATTGAAAGTGTTTTTATACTCAAAACTTCTTCTTTGGCTTTTTCTCTGGCTTGTTTTAATTCTTGCTTTGCTGCTTCTGTTTTTTCTTTTTTAACTTTTGTTTTATATTCTTGTTCAATAGCATCTAAAATTCTGTCTCTTGCTTCGTTGTCAATTTTAGTGACAATATATGAAGAAAAATAAATAACTTTTTCTAGTTGCTGTGAAGATTTATCTAAAACCAGTCCCATTCTTGATGGAACTCCCCTTAAAAACCAGATATGAGAAACTGGGGCAGCCAGTTTAATGTGGCCCATTCTTTCTCTTCTTACTGAAGACTTTGTAACTTCCACTCCGCATCTGTCACAAACTACTCCTTTATATCTTATTCTTTTATATTTTCCACAAGCACATTCATAATCTTTTTCAGGGCCAAAAATTCTTTCATCAAAA
Organism: Candidatus Woesearchaeota archaeon; assembly: GCA_030651135.1. Taxonomy (NCBI): domain Archaea; kingdom Nanobdellati; phylum Candidatus Woesearchaeota; species Candidatus Woesearchaeota archaeon. The sequence goes on along the minus strand of JAUSCS010000001.1, from coordinate 4,875 downwards.
AGACCCTCTTTTTCAGGTTTTTGCGTTCTGTAGTTTATTGTTTCTGGCTTAATTATCTCGCCATGAGACCACGACAAAATCTCCTCGGGAGAGGCCAATTTTATTCTTATTGATTCTAAATCTACTACACGCATGAATTTATAAGTTTAGCGAATAAATTCATCCTGAGCCCAAGCGGGCGAAGGATATGCTTATTCTAAGTTTTTAATTTTTATTTTTTTCTTCTCTTGGTCTTTCTTTAACTTCAACCGCCAGTCCCAAAGATTTTAATTCAGCCACTAGTAAGTTAAATGATGCTGGAATATTTGGATTTCTTATAGGGTCTCCTTTTAATATAGCTTCGTAAGTTGTAGCTCTGCCCATAACGTCGTCGGACTTAATAGTTAACATTTCTTGTAAAGTATGAGCTACTCCATATCCTTCCAGCGCCCATACTTCCATCTCTCCAAATCTCTGGCCTCCAAACTGAGCTTTTCCGCCGAGAGGTTGCTGGGTGATTAAAGAATATGGGCCGATTGATCTGGCGTGAACTTTATCATCAACCATGTGGATTAACTTCATTATGTACATATAGCCAACTGTAATCTGTCTTGGAAAAGGCAGACCCGTTTTACCATCATATAGAGTTGTTTGACCAGATTCGGGAAGCCCAGCTTCTTTTAATTCTCTTTTAATATCTTCTTTATCAGCTCCCAATAATGCAGGAGAAATCGCTATGTAATTTAATTTTTTAGCCGCCCAACCAAGATGAGTTTCTAAAATTTGTCCTATGTTCATCCTTGAAGGAACCGATAAAGGCGACAATACCAAATCAATTGGAGTGCCGTCTGCCAAATATGGCATTTCTTCTTCCGCTAATATTTTTGAAACAACTCCTTTATTACCGTGCCTTCCCACCAATTTATCTCCAACTTTTACTTTTCTTGTTTCGGCAATTTCAACCTGAATCTTTTTTATAACTCCAGGTTCCAATTTATGTCCCAAGTCTCGTGAAAATATCTTAACATTAGTCACCTTACCTTTTTTACCGTGCTCCATTCTTAATGAGCTGTCTTTGACATCCTTTGATTTTTCTCCAAAAATAGCTCTTAATAATCTTTCCTCAGGAGTTAATTCTGCTTCACCTTTTGGAGAAATTTTTCCAACTAAAATATCATTAGGACCGACTTGCGCCCCGACTCTGACTATGCCTTCTTCGTCTAAATCTTTTAATTTTTCTTCGCCAACGTTGGGAATATCAGAAGTTGTAACTTCAGGTCCCAATTTTGTTTCTCTTACGTCGCAAGTAAAATCTTCTATGTGGATTGAAGTGAAGTCATCGTTTTTTACCAACCTTTCTGAAATAGTGATAGAGTCTTCAAACCCTCCGCCTCTTAACGGTAATATACAAACTAAAATATTTCTGCCCAAAGCCAACCTGCCCTCAGATATAGCGGCTCCGTCAGCTAAAACATCTCCTTTTTTAAATACTTCTCCCTTTTGAATTATTGGCCTTTGATGAAAACAAGAATATTGGTTAGTTCTTATAAATGTTTGAAGCTCATAATCTTCTTCAACTTTTTTAGACCCTTGGTCATATAATACTCTAATGTGCTGTGAATCCACTTCTTTAACAACGCCTGGATATTTTGCTAATATCACTTGTCCCGAATCACGAGCAACATTTCTTTCAACACCAGTTCCAACCAACGGAGCCTCCGGTTTTAACAAAGGGACAGACTGACGTTGCATGTTAGACCCCATAAGAGCTCTTGATGCGTCATCGTTCTGCAAAAATGGAATTAAAGAAGCCGCAACAGAAATAAACTGTTTTGAAGAAACGTCAGCATAATCTACTTTGGAAATTTCAGTTTCTGCTGGTTCACCTTTAACCCTTGCCTCAACTTTGTTTGGCGGAACTTCAGGGAGTATTTTGCCATTATCATCTAGTGGAACCGAGGCTGTAATAATTGTATATCTTTCTTCTTCTTGAGCTGAAAGATAATGAACCTCGTCGGTTATTCTTCCGTTTTTTACTTTAAAATACGGAGCTTCAATAAATCCATACGGATTTACTCGGGCAAAAGAAGCCAAATGGCCCACTAACCCAACATTAGGCCCTTCTGGAGTTTCAATAGGACAAATTCTTCCGTAGTGAGATGGCTGTACGTCTCTAACTTCAAAACCGGCTCTCTCTCTTGTTAGACCGCCGGGTCCCGTAGTGGTTAATCTTCTTTTATGTTCTAACTCTGCCAAAGGATTTTCGTTGTCCATAAACTGAGAAAACTGAGAAGAAGTATAAAATTCTTTGACAACTGCCATTAACGGTCTTGGATTTATAAGTTGAATTGGAGTTATAGTAGTTGGGTCCAAAGTAGACATCTTGTCTTTTATTATTCTTTCCATTCTCATCATTCCAACTCTTAATCTGTTTTGTAAAAGCTCAGATAAAGTTCTTACCCTTCTGTTGCCTAAATGGTCAACCTGGTCTGCTTTTGCATCAGGGTTATTATTTAATCTAATAATCTCTTTTACAACTTCTACAATATCAGCTAATTTTAAAATTCTATCATCTTTTGAAATATCTTTACCTGTTTGCACAGGCAAATTCTTTTTACCTAGAGCTAAGTTCGGTAATCTTTGCCATGTTTTCCATCTGCCAACTTTTGACAAGTCATATCTGTCAAAATTAAAGAACATATTAAATATCAAGTCTTCTGCGGTATCTGGGGTTACCAAATCTCCGGGCCTCAATCTTCTATAAACTTCTACCAATGCCTCTTTTTGGTCTTTGCAAGTGTCTCTTTTTAAAGTTTCTTTAATATATTGTATTTCTCCTTTGTCTATATCTTTAAACTCTTTCTCAACTTTTTCTACTGTATCAAGGCCCAAAGCCAAAAGCAGTGTGGTTGCCGGCACTTTTCTTTTACGATTAATTTTTACTCCTATAAAACCTGACTCTTCTGTTTCAAACTCCAACCAAGCTCCTCTATTTGGAATGATTTTTGCGCCAAAGTGATTTTTTCCGCGAAAAGACCTTGATGTAAAAAATGCCCCCGGCGACCTAATAAGTTGCGAAACAACAACTCTTTCTACTCCATTTACAACAAAAGTTCCCTTTTCGGTCATTAACGGAAAATCAGCCAGAAAAACTTCTTGTTCTTTTACTTCTTTGGTTCTGCGATTAACTAACCTAACTTTAACTCTCAAAGCGGCTTCCAAGCTGTCGTTGTTTCTTTTTGCTTCCAAACCATTTTTATAATTTGGCTTGCCTAATTTGTAATTCAAAAACCAAAGCTCAAATTCTTTTTCAGTATAATCTATAATTGGAGAAATTTCTGAAAGAAGCTCTTTTACCCGAACATCCCAAAAGTCTTCCCATGTATCTCTTTGCATAGTCAAAAGATGAGGAGTAGAAAAAGAGAGCTTGGACTTTGAGAAATTTTTTACTTTATGAATAGTTCCTGCCATAGCGCTGATTTTTTAAATTTTAAATTTAAGCGAGGCAATAAATTTTGAGAAATAATTTTTTCAGAAAAAAATATAAGTGAAGGTATTTATTTTTAAAGTAGCTTTAAAAACAAATACCGAAGATTCTATTAAAAATTTATTTATTAACGATAAAAAACCCTAAGAATGTTTAGGGTGTATCCCCTTGCCCTTTTTATATTTCAAAAAATATCAGACGCAAACAAAAAACAGCTGGGCAGGGGTATTTAATTTTAGTTAGAGTAAAGTGGCCACTTCTTTTTCAATATAATACTATTATAGTTTTTTATAAAAAAATGTCAATACCTATTGCCTATCTCCTTACTTTTATTGACTGCAATATGCCAAGACCGATAAATGTTCCTATTAACCCCGACCCTCCGTAACTAACCAAAGGCAGATAAATACCAACTACCGGGAGCATTGAAAGATTCATTCCTACATTAATAATAAATTGAGTTATTAACACAATAGCAAAACCGGAAGCAAAAAGACGGGGGAAATTAGTTTGAGATTCAATCGCAATTTTTAACGTTCGCCAAATTAAATTTATGTACAGCAAGAAAAAAATAGATACTCCTAAAAATCCCCATTCTTCTGCAATGACAGAGAAAATAAAATCTGTGTGCGGTTCTGGCAAAAATCCATATTGCACTTGCGACCCATTGCCTACTCCCTGACCCAAAATCATTCCAGACCCTATCGCAATTTTAGATTGCGTCTGGCTCCAAGACCCACCCAAAACATTATAAGGAAATATAAAAGATAAAATTCTATCTTTTTGATAGTCTTTTAGCAAAAAATTCCAAGCAAGACCGATTATTAAAAGAAAGCATAAAAACAGAATTAAAAAATGTTTAATTTTAATGCCAGAAATAAGCAAAAGGCCGACCCATATTGCAATTAATAACATTGTTCCTCCTAAATCTGGTTTTAAAAAAATTAAGATACATGGTAAAAGAACATACATCCCAGAAAAAATAATATGCCTGAATTTATACATTTCAACATGTCTCATTGAGAAATATTTAGCCAATAAAATTACTAAAACCAATTTGGCCGGCTCAACAGGGTCAAGGGAAAAAAATCCTATCTTGTACCATCCTCTGGTGCCCCTTATTTCCGGAGCAAAAAAGAAAAGACCTAATAATAAAAGAAGGCTTATAAAATAAAGAGCTAAAATTAAATAAGAATTATTTCTCAATCCCCTATAATCAAAAAAACTAATTAGAATCATTAAGGCAAACCCTACCACAAAAAAAACAATTTGTTTCTCAAAATTGAAAAAATTATTTCCTGGCAAAGAAGTGCTATAAATTGACGCCAACCCAAAACCAGCAATCAATACTGCTGATAATATAAGCCACCAGTCTAATTTTTTTAAATGATTCGTTAAAACTCCCATAA